>NZ_JAALEG010000049.1 GCF_011058165.1 Rhodococcus aetherivorans | reverse complement strand
CCACACCCCCACCGGGAAGGCCCCCACAGCGCGGCGGATGCTCGGTGCCTACCTCGACGCCCAGATCGAGGCGATCGGCGCGGGGGACGTGTGGCTGCGCCGCGGTCTGGACCCGATACATCCCACCCGGGTCGGTATCCGGCGGCTGCGCAGCACCCTCCGGGTGTGGCAGGACCTGTTCGAACCCGCGCAACGCACCTGGCTCGATTCCGAATTGTCTTGGTATTCCGGGCTGCTCGGTCATGTTCGGGATCGGCAGGTGCAGCGCGCCCGGCTGGCCGCCGCGCTCGAGACACTGCCGCCGGAAGTGGTGATGGGCCCGGTGGCGTCCCGGCTCGACACCGATCTACTCGCCGACGAGCGCCGCCACCTCGACGAGGTGCTGCGCGCCCTGGACTCCGACCGGTATCGCATGCTGCTCGCCGCGCTGGCACGCTGGCGCACGCAGCCACCGCTGACCGACCATGGGGACGGTGCGCGGGTGATCGAGAAGGCGGTGCGCACCGCCGAACGCACGGCCCTGAGCCGGGTGCGGGCCGCCGCCGCCGGCGAGGACGAGGCGGCGCCGAGTCGGGCCCGCAAGGCCGCCGAGCGGGCCCGCTACGCCGTCGAGTTGGCTGCCCCGCTGCTGGGCCGCACACGCGCGAAGCGCAAGATCGCCCGCTACACGAACATCCAGCAGGTCCTCGGCGAACATCGGGACAGCGCCGTCGCCACCGACCTGCTGCGCGAGTTCGGTGCCCGGGCCGGGACCACACCCGGGGAGAACGGGTTCACCTTCGGGTTGCTGTACGGGCTCGAGCTGCAGGCGGCCGAGCGGGCCCGTCGCCACGCCGCCGACCTGGCCACCTGAGCGGCACCCCCTGGTCCGGTCGAGGCGGCGGCGCGCCTCGTCGAGGCTGCCGGCCTCGGTCACCGTGTGCACCACCGCGCCGATCCCCGGGAGCCGTCACTGCACCACCGCGGCGAGGGTCGGTCGATCCATGATCCGAGCGAGGTCGTGATCGACCTGGCGATGGCGACGACCGCCGCGATGCCGCACAGGACCCGCATGGCGGCGTATGCCGCGATGGGGGTCCGACCCCCGGCGAAGCACAGGGCGGGTGCTCGACGTCGAGCAGGCTGCGACGGTAGCCGGCCATGGGCCGCCAGGTCCCCCGGAGGTGGGCGAATGTCGGGGAACGCAGTACCGGGCGGGGCCGCTCTTCGGGTGACGGTCATCGCGGTGCTCTCGTCTGGTGGGCCGGCTGTCCGCTGTCGGTGACCCGGAACACCGGGTAGCGCGGTGCCACAGCCGCCAACTCTTCCAGGGTGGGTGCACCGGCCAGGCCGAAGTACATGTCCTCCTCCCGGGCGATCCGTCGGTTGCCGGGTTGCCGTCCGCGCCGCAGCAAGTAGGCGCGGAGGAGGCCGGCCCGGTCGGCGACCGGCACCTCGACCAACGTGACAGCCCTGCGTCGGCGGCCGCGGGCCAGCATCGCGCGCCCGCCGGCGGCCCCCACGTTGCGGGCCCACTGGGACTGCCCGGCCAGCGACAGCAGGTACTGCTCGCCGTCGTGGTCCAGCAGCACCAGGTTGGTCCGGCGCACGACACCGGAGCGGCGCCCGGGAACCTCGAGCGTCACGACATATCGCGGGCTGAGCCGCAGCCGGGTCAACGCGTGACCCAGCCACTGCAGCCGGGCGTACACCAGCGGTGGGGGCCGATACCGGCCCGCTCCGCCGTACCGGGGTGCGGCCACAGCGACCCGGAGCGTGCGCAGCCCCCGGCGCAGCCGACCGGCCCGAGGCCGGTCCAGTTTCCGGGCCAGGTGGTGCAGTGCCTCGGCCGCTGCGGTGGCCAGCGGCAGCCCGTGCCCGGGAGCGAGCACCCGCGGCTCCAGCGCCGCCAGGGCAGCGACGGACCGCACCGCCGCCGGCTGGTCCCAGGTGGTGTACCGGGGTGGTCCGGCGAGCCGCCGCCGGCCGGTCAGCGTCCCGAGGACCGAGTTCAGGTCCACGGTCACCGCGGCGTCCCCGGCGATCAGCACGCCGTCGCTGCGTCGCAGGTAGGCCACGTGACCCGGGGTGTGCCCGGGGGTGTGCACCCATTGCCAGTCGGGCAGCGCCGGCACCACGCCGCCCGGCCCCAGCGGACGCACCACGTCGGTGAGGCTGCCCGCCTGTTCGATCCGGGCCCGAGTCCGCCGGGGCAGCAGCCGCATCAGCGGGATCACCACCCACCGGTCCAGCGGCATCGTGTACTCCGGCAGGTACCGGCCCGGGGCCATCGGCAGCTCAGCGGGGTGGACGTACACCGGCACCCCCCAGGTCCGGGCCAGGGCCCCGGCGGCCCCGGAGTGATCCGGGTGGAGGTGGGTCAGCAGAATCGCCGCCGGCTTCGTGCCCGTGCCGAACAGCGACTCCGCCGCCGCGGTGATGGTCTCGGCGCTGCCGGCCCAGGCCGCGTCCACCAACACCCACGTCGACCCCGACGCGATCAGGTAGACGTTGGAGGCGGCGGCGCTCCGGCCGGCCCGGAGCAGGTGGACGCCGGGGGCGATCTGGTGCGGTCGGGCACGGAAGGTCATCGGGTGCCCCTGCTGCGGTGGCCGCTGCCGGGTTGCGCGTGTGCGACGCCGCGCCCGGCCTCGAGCCGGTCGCGGGCCCGGGCCGCCGGCAGCGCCAGGATCACCCCGCCGAAGGCCAGCACCATCAGCCCGTACACCCCGGCAGGACTCGTCGAACCCCACACCGCGTGCATCACCAGAGTGCCCGGGACCAATCCCAGGTAGCCGACCACGCCGGCTCCCAGCGCCCACGGCCACATCCGTGCCAGGGAGCGCCTGGCTGCGCCGAAGTGCTGCGGGGATACGGCCGGCCAGGCTGCGCCCAAGCCCAAGACGATGCCCAGCAGGGGCGGCCCGAACCCGCCGCCCACGGCCAACAGCAGCAACGACAGCCCGAGCAGCAGCGGCCCTGCGTGCCGGCGGTGCACGCCGACGATCGCCCAGGCACCCAGCGCGGTCGCCACCACCACGGTGACGACCCCGGAGACCAGCAGGTCGGGGAGCACGGTCAGGGCGGGCTCGCCGCCGAGGGCCTCGAACGCCGCGTGCTCGGGCCAGGACCGGATCACCCACCCCGGCGGTGGGCCCGAGCCCTGAAGCATCTCCCCGACCCCGTGCTCGATGCCGGCCAGGGCGGCCAGCGCCCCGAACACGGCGACCACGGTCCCGGTGGCGGCACCCGGCCGGACCTGCTGCCGGCTGCCGCCGGACTCGGCGTTCTCTGCGGTGGTCACCCGAATCACCCCGGGGCGGTCACGGGGGCGCCGGTCGACTCGACTACGTATTCCGCGGAACCGGCTTCGGATGCAGTCATCTCTCACCTCGGATCCTCGAAGGTGTGCACGGCGCCCTTCTCCGACCGCGGTTGCGGTGGGTGCACCCACTGTAGGTGCGCATCGCGGCAGATCGGCACGAGATCTCGTGCCGATCTGCCGAAGAAGCCACACGACCCCAGAAACCGCCACTACAGGCGGCGAGCGGGAACGCCGCCCAGCTGCGGGCCGGTCCCGCCTTCCACCGCGGGAGTGCGGTGTGCGCAGGCGCGGTCATGACTGCCGCGGTGGGTGAAAGTCCAGTTCCTGCAGCGTGGTCAGGGAGGTCGACGGCAGGTCGGGGAAGCGAATCGCTCTCATCGAAAGAGCCATTGAGGTTCGACGTCGAGTTCCACACCCTCCTCGCACACGCCGCCCAGAATCCGCTGCGGGTGACGCTGCACGGTGCCCTCCGAGCCTCGAGCGGCGTCAAACCCGCCCGACGCCCGGACCCGGTCCCCGCCGGCCCCGAACTGCCGGATACACCATCGCCGGCCAAGACGAGGTGAACAGTCTTGTCCCCGGCTACCCGATCATCCTCGAGGACCCGTTCCGCGCCGAATCCTGGCGACAGACGAGGCCCCTCGTACCAGCTCCAGCTCTGGGGTGCGGCCAACACACCGACGTCGCCGCCGCGCGGCCAACCGCTCGCTGAGCGTCCGCTGAGAAGGCGGTGCGTCACGCGTATCGGCGAATGGCCAACCGGGGCCGACAACCGGCCGACAGCCGACTTCGGCGTCGCGGCCGACGCCGCCGCGACGCGGACGCGTAGGTCGACGAGTCGGGTTCTGCTGCCGCACAATGGTTCTCGGGGAACATGCGACCCCAGGCGTGGGTGCCCGCCGACAATGCCCACTCCCTCGATGGACAGGCCGCTGGTCGTCCGTTCGATCGCCCCGCCTCCGATCCCACGGGGATATGATCAGGGCATTCGACCAACCCCGGCTATGAGTGAGGCAGCCGATGGCCGAGAGCGATCCGCTGGCGACGCAGCGGGAGACCCCGCCGCGCATCGTGGCCGAACTTGTCGCGGCCGGGTTCGAGGACGTGCACGAGATCGGCCGGGGTGGTTTCGGCGTCGTCTACCGGTGTCGGCAGCCCGCCCTGGACCGCACCGTGGCGATCAAGGTGCTGACCTCGGAACCGGACCCCGACAACCTCGAACGCTTCCTGCGTGAGCAGCGCGCAATGGGGCGGCTGTCCGGCCACCCGAATATCGTCACCGTCCACGAGGTCGGCGCCACCGCATCCGGTCAGCCGTACATCGTGATGGAGTACCACCGCCGCAACTCGCTCGAGGCCCGGATCCGGGAGCAGGGCCCACTGCGGTGGGAGGACGCACTCGGGATTGGCGTCAAGATCGCCGGCGCGTTGGAGACCGCGCACCGCATGGGCATGCTGCACCGGGACGTGAAACCGGCGAACATCCTGCTCACCGACTATGGTGAGCCGCAGCTGACCGACTTCGGAATCGCTCGGGTCGCCGGGGCTTTCGAGACCGCCGCCGGCGCGGTCACGGGATCTCCGGCGTTCACCGCCCCGGAGGTGCTCGCCGGACAATCCCCCTCCCGCTCGGCGGACGTGTACGGGCTCGGCGCGACTTTGTTCTGTGCCATCACCGGGCACGCGGCGTACGAGAGGCGCCGCGGCGAATCCGTGGTCGCGCAGTTCCTACGGATCACCCGCGGGCCGGCACCTGACCTGCACGGCGGCACCGGCATCCCGGATGATGTCGGCGAGATGCTCGAGCGCGCGATGGACCGGGATCCGACCTCACGCACCGGCACCGCCGCCGCATTCGGCGAGCAGTTGCGTGCGGTCGAGGAAGACCACGGGCTGCCGGTGGACGAGCTACCGGTGCCCGATGCCAGCGAGCCCACCGACCTCGGCGCCGCGCACCCCCGCGCCACGACCGGCACCGGCCGCCGGCGGCGGACCGGATCCGGCCGGCTGACCCCACCGGTGCCTGCCACGCGGCTGCGCCCACCGACGGCGACCCGCCCCCTGGTGGTCCGCGAGCGCCTGCTGCGGCTGCTGCGTGTGGGTGGGCGGCGCATCCTGACGGCCATCACCGCCCCGCCGGGCTTCGGCAAGACCACCCTGGCCGCACAATGGTCGCGCGAACTGGCCGACAACGGCGTCCAGGTGGCCTGGCTGTCCGTCGACAGTGACGACAACGGGGCCGTGCGGCTTCTGGCGCATCTGCTCGAATCCCTCCGACAGGTGCGGCCGGCCCTGGCCCAGGATCTCGGCGCGGTCCTCGAGGAGTACGGCGACGACGCCACGCAGTATGTGCTCACCGCGTTGATCAACGAAATCCAGGAGTCCGAGGAGCACGTCGCTCTGATCATCGACGACTGGCACCGAGTCTCCGACTCCGCGACCATCGCTGCGATGGCGTACCTGTTGGACAACGCCGACCCCAATCACCTGCAGATCATCGTGACCAGCCAGGCGCGCACCGGACTGCCGCTGAGCCGCATGCGGCTGCGCGACGAGCTGATCGAGGTGGACGCGGCCACCCTGCGGTTCGACCCTCCGGAGGTACGACGGCTGCTGGTCGAGCTGGCCGGACTCCGCCTGACCGACAACGACGTCGACGCACTGACCCGCGCCACCGGCGGCTGGGTGGCCGCGCTGCAGCTGGTTTCGCTGTCGCTGCGCGACAGCGACGATCCGGCAGAGCTGATCCGCGGAATCACCGGCCGCCACCATGTCATCGGGGAGTACCTCGCCGAGAACGTCCTCGACACCCTCGAACCCCGAATTCTCGAGTTCCTGCTCGCCACCTGCATCTGCGAATACGTCTCTGCAGAGCTGGCAACCGTGCTCACCGGAACGACTCGATGCCAGTCGTTGCTCGAGGAGATCGAGGACCGCGGCCTGTTCCTGCGCCGGATGGACGAGGACCGCACCTGGTTTCGCTACCACCACCTGTTCCGAGAGTTCCTGCAACGCCGAATCGAACGCGAGACCCCCGAACGCGTGACGCAGCTGCACCGCACCGCGGCCCAATGGTTCGCCGAGCACGCGATCATCCGCGACGCGGTGACCCACGCCCAGGCCGCGGGGGATCAGGAGATGGCCGTCGACCTGGTCGAACGGCACGGCGCGAGCCTGCTCGAGCACTCCCAGGTGACGTCCACGCTGGCGCTTCTCGACAAGCTACCCCCGGCGGTGCTGTCCAACCGCCCCCGCTTGCAACTGATGGTGGCATGGACCACGATCCTGTTGAACCGCGTTCGCCCCGCCGAACAGGCCCTCGAGGCCGTCGAATCCCTCCTCACCACCGCGCCTCTCACCGCCGACGAGACCGAGGACCTGCGAGCCGAAGTCGGGGTGGTGCGTGCCGTCGTAGCGGCCCGGTGCGACCGCTTCGACACCATCGACGAGCTGGTCCGCCCCAGCCTGGCCCGGGCCGACTCGCTCTCACCCTGGGTAGTGTCCGCGGCCGCGAACCTCGCCAGCATGGCCGCGATCTACCGGTTCGATTTCGACGCGACGGAGCGGCTTCAGGAGTGGGCCGCGCCATACCACGCCCGCAACCACGGGCCATACGCCCACATGCACAGCTATTGCTGCCTCGGCCTCGCCGCGCACGAACGACTCGACATCGCCACCGCCGAGGAGCGGTTCCGGCAGGGTCTGCGGGTATCCCGCAGCCGGGGCGACGGGCACTCTCTCGCCGCCCGACTCGCGGCGTCACTGCTCGGCGAGCTGCTGTACGAGCAGGACCGCCTCGACGAGGCGGAACGACTCCTCGACGAGGCCTACCTGCTCGGTTACGAGGGCGGTGCCGTGGACTTCAAGGTGGCCCGGTACGCGATCGGCGCCCGGATCAAGGCGGTGCGGGGCGATCGCGCGGCGGCCGCGCAGCGCCTGGATGCGGGCGCTCGGGCCGCGCACACGCTGACGTTACCCAGGCTGCGGGCCCGGATCGAGGAGGAACGCGTACGGTTGCGGCTGCCCCCGACCGCCGGCATTCCCCCGCGCCCCCCGATCGCCTATCCGGAGCGGCGCCGGCCGGTGCACGGGGTCGACGCGATCACCGCCCAACTCGACGAGACCGTCGCCATCTGGGCACTGCTCGACGACGACACACCGGCGTCGACGGAGTTGGCCTGCACCTGGGCGCAGGAATGGGTGGACATGCTCGCAGACGCCGGCCGGCCGCGGGCGCTACTGCAGGCACGGCGGCTGCTGGTCGACACCCTCGCCGCGGCCGACCGCGCCGACGAGGCCAAAGAGTTGCTCGCGACGATCACCGCGCAATGCGCCACGCTCGGCATCGTGCGCTACCTGCTCGACGGCGGGCCGCACCTGGTGGCGCTGCTCTCGGATCTGCGCGCGGACTGGGAGGCCGGGCGGTGGCGAGACGAGTGGCCCGCGGTGCCCGACCGATTCTGGGACGCGGTCACCCCGACAGAACCGTGATGCCCCGCCCATGCGCTCATCGCATCGTCCACAACCTCAGCGGCGCATCCACCCGCATCCCGCGGCCCCACTCCGACCGCGAGAGGGCGCGAACCTGCGGACCAACGCCCGGCCTCGTCGCGCCACCCGCCAGACTGGTCGATGCGTGCGTCAGAACCTGCCGCGCGGGGTGTTCGGTGGACGATCGGGTGCGCGAGAGGATGAAGCGTTCCTGACGCTCTCCGTCACGGTGCGTTGTTCGAGGTAAACCGCCGCAGTGGCCGAATCCGAATTCCGGCGTTCTGCCCGATGCGGTCACCGATGCCGTGGACGCAGCGCACGGCCACATCCGGGCCCTGCTCATCCGTCGTCCTCCACGTGGGCGGGGATCGCTTCGCGGCCACCATGGTGGTCCTGCCGGAAGGGCTGTACTTCGGCCGGCTGGGCACCGACAGCACCGACGACCTCGTCGACACGTATCCGGCCGGCACCCTGGTCCTGCCCACCTGCGCGGCCGCGCCGCGTTCTCGCTTCCGGCGAAGGCCGCCGAGCACGCCGCACGCCAGGCCGGCGGCATCACCGCCGTCGACGCGCTCGAACACCTCCGCGAGACCGTCGGACCCGATTCGGACAGCCCCACGGTCGACGCGCATCTGGCGCAGCGCCGGTACCGGGTGGTGGTGCGCGCAGGGAAGCCGCAGACTCCGTCCACCACGGATGCGGAGCCGGCACACCGGTCGCCTGGAATCGGTGGATTGTCGAGGAACTACACACGATCCCGTCCGAGCCGACTTGTCCACGCCGCTCCCCTCACCGGCGCGGTCCACCTACAGAAAAAACTCTGCGGCTCAATTACATCCGGTTGGTGAACATGGTGGATCTCGTCTACCTCGCCGTGGCAGCGGAAGTGCCGGCAGCAGACCTGCTGCAGCCGCGGCCCAATTGTTGCCGGATGACCGGGGGACTCCGACTTCGCGGGCGGCCGCGGGATTGCTCCAACCGCGGGCGCAACTCACCACCCGATCCTCTATCGGGAGGAGCCGCTACGGGGAGTGCTCGAGTCCCGTCTCGCTCGGTGACCTTCGGACCGCATGGACCCGATAAAGCTCATGCTCGCCGGCGAAGCCTTTCAGCGTGTACCTGCCCGCCGGCTCCGCGGCCACTGCCGCGCTGTCCAGCCGACGCATCGCTGCGACGTCGACAAGCACCTCGAGTGGTTTGGCGATCGAAGCGATGCGGCTCGCCCGGTTGAGCGGTCGACCGATCCAATCACCGGCACTGCGCACGGCAGTGCCCCATGCGATCCCGGCATGCAGCGGCGGAAGACCCTGCCGGTGCGCGGCAGCAAGGAGCTCCAGCACCACCGTGGCCAGACTCGTCGGGTCCGGGGACAGCAGCAGCACCGCGTCCCCGACGGTCTTCACGAACCGCACCGGCGGGGCCACCACATCCGTGGTCAGAGCATCGAGTCGATCGGCCAACTCGCCGAGCTCCGATGGCGACAGTTGCTCCCCGAGACCGGTGAACCCGACCAGATCGGCGAAGCACACCGCGACCTCGTGTGCCCCGGGATCACGGTGATCGACCGTATCGGCGTGGATCTGCTGACGCAGATACTGCCGAAGGCGCGTGGTGACGGCGCGACCGAGCAAGCGGGATTGAAACTCCGCGAACCGTCGCAGCTCGCGGGCATAGCGCAGTGCCATCTCGGGGTGATCGGCGTCGGCATCGAGCTGCCGCTGAATCAAGGACACGGTCGCGCCGGCGAGGGTCGCGGTATTTCTGCCCACAATCCGGGCGAACGCGAACAGGTCGGCGTCCGCGCCGCCGAGAGCGCGGTACTCGGCCAACAGCCGGGCCAGACGCAGGTCGTCCTCGCTGTAGTCCGCCGCCCCCGCGGTCGACACCCCACGGCCCATCGAGCGAAACCACCGCTCCACATCCGACCTGGAGAGGCCGGTCCGCCCCGAGATCTGTTCGATCGTGTAGGTGACCCCGCGGGGAGTCAACGCATCGTCGAACAGCAGATATCCCAGCTGGCCTCGCCGGGTGGCCTCGGTCAGCGCTGCCACGTTTGCGCCATGGTCGGCGAGGTGCAGCAGGACGCGGATGCGGCGTGCTCTGGCTACTCCCCCCAGCCCGTCCAGCAAGCCGGCCGCCGCGAACTCACGAACGCGACGTCGGCGGCGGCACAGCCGGGACGGCGCGGACAGCAGACGCCTCGCCAACGAAAGGAGCACTTCTGGATTGTCCCGGCTCGCGCCGCCTCCTGTCCCAGGAGTCTCGCGTCCATGACGACGACGTCGAAACGACCGGCGTCGGACATGGCCACTGCTGCCGCAAACGTCGCTCGGTACCTCGGGGTGACCCGGATGCCCTTCAGGATCAGCACTCGGTACCGGTGCCTCACATGCAGCACACAGAACCCGGTCGGTCGATCAGGGCGGTCGCCTCGACGTCGACGAGCCGTGCCTGAACGCCGTGGGCGAGCGCACCGAGAATCCGGGGCACCGCACCGCCGGAGGACGCGATCGCTCGCGCTGCCCGGCTCCGGCCGACGGCCGGTGCTCTAATTCCTCCCCGACTCACACGGCCGCAACCCCCGAAAAAGCCTGTCCGGGTCGAGTTCGGCGGCCGGGGGAACGACCACACCGATCGCCCGGGCCTCGGTCACCGCCCGGGCGAGCAACAGGCGGGCCTGCTCGTAGCGGCACCGAAGGTCCTCGGGCAACGCAACATCGCGCAGTGCGACTCCGGCGGGGACCTCGTCGAGCGCCTCTGCGACCAGGGATCGCACGATGAGAATTCCTGTCTGCACACCCTCGACCGCCCAGCGTTGTTGCCAATCCATGCCGACCGCCCTCGACTCGGCTCAGCACCGATTTCACCTGCCGCAATTATCCGCCCCGCAAGTCCCTGTAGTCACGCCTCGAAACTGGGCACCGCCGTCGGCGTCGGTGCACATCGCCCGTAGTTGCTCGAGGGGGACCGCTTCCGCGAGCGATCTACTCCGCTTCGGCAGTGAAGTACCCCGCCAGGCGCGCCTCCGCGAGAGCGCGCCTCAACAGATCCGTTGCCTGCACCTCCAACACCAGGCCGATACAGACGAGATCCACCATGTCGGTGATTCCTTCGCCTCGTTCCAGGCGCAGGATCGTGTGGTGGCTGACGCCGCTCGCCTTGGCGAGAGCGCCGTGAGTCAGGTGCCTGCGGAGTCGCTCCACTCGAAACTCCTCGGCAACCGGTCGCTGTGGTCGATTCCGCGGTCGTCGGGACAGATGACCCGGCCATGACTCGAACCTACGTCACCGAACGTGCAGGCGACAGAAGTGCGGGCGACGAAAGGGGCCCGCCGCCGACCGGCCGAGGATCAGTGCTGAACCCCGTCAGGCCTCGGTGACACTGGGCTTCTGATCCTCGACAACAAAGCTGGCACGGGTGTGGATGGGCGCGCCCGGGCGCCGGACATAGGGAACGACGCGGAAGTCGTTTCGCCACACCTGATGATCCAGGTCGACGCGCACGTATCCACGCTGCGCGTTGAAGAACTTCATGTCGGGGTTGGCGGCCAGCAGGCGGCGCCCGGTGTCGTTCATGTCGGCGCCGTCGCCAGCTGAGGTGATCGACGTTCCCGAGAATTCCGCCGCAACGACCGGTGATTCCGGATCGGCGTAGTCCCGGCGCAAGTCGGCGACGATGTTCTGGTGACGGTCCCCGGTGATCACCACCAGATTGCGGACGCCGCGATCCGCCGCAGCGCCGAGGACGGTGTTGCGATCGGCGACGTACCCGTCCCAGGAATCGGACGACACGACCGTCTCCGGCCCGGGATCGTTGTCGGTCTGGCCCATCGCCACCTGATTGCCGATGATCTGCCAACGGACCGCCGAGTCGATGAATCCATCGATCAGCCAGTCCCGTTGCGGTGCACCCAATATCGTGCGGTCGGTGTCGAGCCGGTCGGCGCAGTTCGCGGTGACGTCCTCCCCGCAGGCCTGCCGGTCCCGATATTGCCGTGTATCGAGCATGGTGATCTGCGCGAGATCACCGAAGCGATAGCGACGGTGCAGGCGCATCCCCGGCCCGGAGGGCCGCTGCGCGAGTCGCAGCGGCTGATGCTCGTACAGCGCCTGGAAGGCAGCGGCTCGGCGCCGACGGAACAGCGCGGAGATGCGATAGATGTCGATGCCCAGCCCCGGCGCATCGGCGGCCCAGTTGTTGTCGACCTCGTGATCGTCCATGGTCACAATCCAGGGAAAAGCTGCATGCGCGTCCCGCAGCGGCTGCTCCGCTTTGTACTGTGCGTAGCGCAACCGGTAGCCGGGCAGATCGACGGCTTCGTCACGGTCCACTCCCATCGACATTCCCTCACGGCCGCGCCTCCACCCGCGTTCGTAGATGTAGTCGCCCAGATGGACGACCAAATCGAGGTCCTCATCGCTCATGTGCTCGTATGCGGTGTAGAACCCCGAACTCCACGATTGACAGGAGGCGAACGCAAACCGCATCCGCGAGGTGGATTGTCCCGGAGCAGGGGCCGTGCGGGTCCGGCCCACCGGAGAGATCGCCGAGCCGGCACGAAACCGGTAGAAGTACCAGCGAGAGGGCTCCAAGCCGTGGATCTCCGGGTGCACGCTGTGGGCGAGTTCGCGCGTCGCGACAGCCGTACCGCGCGTCACCACCTGCCGGAAGCTCTCATCGTGCGCGACTTCGTATTCGACGGTCACCGGATCCCACCCCATGCCGCCGCGCCCGCCGGGGGCAAGCGGGTCCGGTGCCAGACGGGTCCACAGGACGACACCGTCCGGTGTCGGATCTCCCGATGCCACACCGAGTACGAACGGGTCATCTCCTCGCCACCGCGGCGCCGGCAAGCGCGCGCTGCTCACCCCCGACGTACCCACCAGCACCGCAGCCGCTCCGGCCATACCGACTCGCAACACCTGCCGACGGGAGAGGGACATACACCACGGTATATCCCGGCTGCGGTCAGCGAGCCGGACGACGGGGTGCATCACTATCGAGACTGCTCCAGGCCCGCTTCGGCCGTGCCGCCCTGGCAGCCCGAACCTCACCCGCCTGCCCCCGCACCGGCGCAGTACACGTCGCTCGTCGCCCCCGGCCCCGATTGGCTGGCCGAGCGGCTGTGCGACCGACGGATCGTCCGGCTGACGGGTCGTCTCGACCACGCTCGCGCTGCTCGACACCTCCGGCGACGACCCGGTGCAGCTGTGGCCGCACGACGTCGAGGCCGACCGGCAGCAGTTGCGGGCACTGCAGCAACACCTCGCGGACGTCTGCCGGAGCCCCGTGGAAGAGATCGCCGAGAACATGCGCGCACACCGGATCCTGACCGCCGAGCAGGCCCGTGACTACGGCCTGATCGACGCGGTCGGCGGGAACCGGACGCCGCCGCGCCGCGACCGCCGGGTGACGCGGCGGTCAGCCGAGGAACACCGCGACCCGATCCGCGAGATCGAGCAGCGGCTGCGGGAAGACGCCGAGCACCACCGTCATCACCGCCCCGGCGGCGACCGCGACGGTTGTCAGCACACTGGGCACCACGACCGTCGGGGCGTCGCGGTCCGGCTCGTCGAAGAACATCAGCACGATGACGCGCACGTAGAAGTACGCCGCGATCGCGCTGCTGACCACGCCGACGATCACGAGTGGAACGGCTCCGCTGCCCGCCGCCGCCCCGAACACGGCGAACTTGCTGACGAACCCGCTCGTGAGCGGGATGCCGGCGAACGCGAGGAGGAACAGGGCGAAGACCGCGCCGACGAGCGGTGAGCGCCGGCCGAGCCCCGCCCAGCGGGACATGTGGGTCGCCTCCCCGAGATCGTCGCGGACCAGGGTCACCACGGCGAACGCGCCGAGGGTGCTGAATCCGTAGGCGAACAGGTAGAACATCGTCGACGCCAGCCCCGCCCGGTCGGCGGCGATCAGGCCGGTGAGGATGAAGCCGGCGTGGGCGACCGACGAGTAGGCCAGCATCCGCTTCACGTCGTTCTGCGTCACGGCCAGCACCGATCCCGCCACCATCGTCAGGATCGCGACGCCCCACAGCAGGGGACGCCAGTCGTCGCGCAGCCCGGGCAGCGCCACGTAGAACACCCGCAGCATCGCGCCGAACGCCGCGACCTTGGTGGCCGCCGCCATGAAGGCGGTGATCGGTGTGGGCGCCCCCTGATAGACGTCGGGGATCCACGAGTGGAACGGCACCGCCCCGATCTTGAACAGCAGGCCCACCGCGAGCATCGCCGCGCCGATCAATGCCAGTGTGTCCCCGTCCGCGCGGCCCGCGACGGCGTCGGCGATGCCCGCCAACCGGACCGTGCCCGCGTAGCCGTACAGCAGCGCCACGCCGAAGAGGAAGAAGGCCGAGGAGAACGCGCCGAGCAGGAAGTACTTCAGTGCCGATTCCTGCGAGAGCAGGCGCTGCCGCCGGGCCAGGCCGCACAGCAGGTACAGGGGCAGCGACAGGACCTCGAGCGCGATGAACATCGTGAGCAGGTCGTTCGAGGCCGGGAACAGCAGCATCCCCCCGACCGCGAACAGCACCAACGGGAAGACCTCGGTCTGCGACATCCCCACCGCGGCGGCCTCGCGCTCGGCGAGGCTGCCCGGCACCGCGGACGCCTGCGGGGCGAATGCGTCGGCACCGCCGGCGCCCGTCGCCGCCGCCGCGCCCGGTCCCCCCGCAGTGGCGCCGCGGGCGCCCGGCTCGATTCCGCGTTCGGCGACGAGCAGCACCGCGAGGATCGAGACGAGCAGGATGGTGCCCTGCAGGAACAGAGTGGGCCCGTCGACCGCCACCGCGTCCACCGCGGCGGTGTACCCGGGCGCGGCCTCGGCGGAGAAGTCCAGCCCCGCAGCGAGCACGACGACGGCCACGAACGCGGCCACGAGACCGCCGAGCGCGAGCAGCAGCTGGCTCGCGTACCGGCCGCGGCGGGGAACGAACGCCTCGACGAGCACTGCGGCGACGGCCACCCCGAACACGATCAGTATGGGAGAGAGCGGGCCGTATTCGAGGTCGGGGGCCGGAATCGCCTGAGCGAGAACGGTGGTGCCGTCCGAGAGAGTCACCTGTGCGTCCCTCCGTGAGTGTCGGGCCCGGTCCCGCCGCCCGCGACGGGCTCGGCCGGCGCGGGCGGCGCCGGATCGGGCTGGTCGACCGTGACCAGGACCCGGCTCACCGCCGGGGTGATCACGTCGAGGGCGGGTTTCGGATACACGCCCAGGACGAGGAGCAACGCGATGAGCGGCACCACGACGGCGAGTTCGCGGGGCACCAGATCGGACACGTGCTCGTTGCCGTCGGTGATCGGTCCGGTCATCATGCGCTGGTACAGCCACAGCACGTAGATCGCCGAGAGGACGAGTGCGAGCACTGCGAACACGGCAGCGACCTGGTAACGCGGATACGTGCCGATCAGCACCAGGAATTCGCTGACGAACGGCGCCAGGCCGGGAAGGGACAGGGTCGCCAGTCCCGCGACGAGGAACGTGCCGGCCAGGACGGGGGCGACCTTGCGGACGCCACCGTAGGCGGCGATCGCGCGGGATCCCCGCCGGGAGACGAGGAACCCGGCGATCAGGAACAGCGCCGCGGTGGAGATGCCGTGGTTGACCATGTACAGCGTCGAACCGGCCTGCCCCTGGCTGGTCATCGCGAAGATGCCGAGGATGATGAACCCGAAGTGCGAGATGGAGGTGTAGGCGATCAGGCGCATCACGTCCGTCTGGCCGATGGCGACCGCCGCGCCGTAGACGATGCCGATCACCGCGAGCGTGACGATCACCGGCGCGAAGTACACCGACGACTCGGGAAACAGTTGCAGGCAGTAGCGCAGCATGCCGAACGTGCCGACCTTGTCGACCACGGCCATCATCAGCACCGCCCCGGCCGGGGTGGCCTGCACCGCGGCGCCGGGCAGCCAGGTGTGGAACGGCCACAACGGTGCCTTCACGGCGAAGGCGAACATGAAGCCGAGGAACAGCGCGTGGAGCACCACGGCGTCGGCGCCGAGACCGCCGCCGGTCACGGCGGCGACGATGTCCCGGAAGTCGAAGGTGCCGGCGCCCTGCCGGGCGGTGACCACGTACAGCCCGATGACCGCGGCCAGCATGATCAGTCCGCCGAACAGGTTGTAGAGCAGGAACTTCACCGCCGCGCGGGAGCGCTGCGTGCGATCCCCGAGACGATCCCCGAATCCTCCGATGAGGAAGTACATCGGAATGAGCATCGCTTCGAAGAAGATGTAGAACAGCAGCACGTCGAGGGCGGTGAACGACACCATCACCATCGCCTCGACCGTCAGCATCAGCGCCATGTACAGCTGCGTGGTGCGCCGCGGCGCGGATCCCCGGGCGGTCGCGGCGGACTCGGCCTGTGTCGCGTCGTTCCAGCCCGCCAGCATCAGCAGCGGAAGCAGCACCGCGGTCAGCAGCACCAGCACGAGCGCGATACCGTCCACGCCCAGCGTGTATCGGGTGCCCAGGGCCGGAATCCACTCGTGGGATTCGACGAACTGGTACTGCTCACCTGCCGGATCGAATCCGACCGCCAGTGCGCAGGCCAGTACGAGCACCACGGCCGCGACCGCCAGCGCCGTCGTCTTGGCGAGGCTTCGCATGCGGGCGGGAAGCGCCAGCACGACGACGGCACCGACGAGCGGAACCACCCACAGGGTCGTCAACCAGGGAAAGTCGTCCACTACAGCCTCCCCAGCACCATCGTCGCGACCACGACGGCCGCGCCTACCAACATGGACAAGCCGTAGGACCGCACGAAACCGGTCTGCAGGTGCCGCATCCGGGCGGACAAGGCGCCGACCGTGGCGGAGATCCCGTCGACCGCGCCGTCGACGCCCTTGTCGTCGACGGTCACCAGGGTCGAGGTCAGGGACCGTCCGGGCCGCATGAACACCGCCTCGTTGACCGTGTCGCCGTAGAGATCCCTGCGGGCGGCGACGGTGAACACCGATACCTCGGCGGGGGCGACCTCGGGAATGTCGCGCCGAGCGTACTGCCGGTAGGCCACCGCGGCACCGGCGAGCACGACGGCGAGGGTGAGGGCGGTGGTCACCCACACCGGCAGCAGGTGTTCGGCCTCGTACGTCCCCACCACCGGCTCGAGCCAGTTCTGCAGCGCTCCCCCCAGGCTGAGCGCAGCACCGGCGCCGACCGAACCCACGGCCAGCACGATCATGGGCACCGTCATCACGGCCGGCGCCTCGTGGGGATGGACGTCGGCGGCCCAGCGACGCCGGCCGAAGAAGGTCATCAGCATCACCCGCGTCATGTAGAACGCGGTGATGCCGGCACCGAGCAGGGCGGCCGTCCCGAGGACGACGCCTTCGGCGCCGCCCGCTCCGAAGGCGGCCTCGATGATCTTGTCCTTGGAGAAGAAGCCGGCGAACGGCGGGATGCCGATGATCGCGAGGTAGCCGAGGCCGAAGGTGACGAACGTGACGGGCATGACGGTGCGCAGGCCGCCGTAGCGGCGCATGTTCACCTCGTCGTTCATCCCGTGCATCACCGATCCGGCACCGAGGAACAGTCCGGCCTTGAAGAAGCCGTGGGTGAGCAGGTGCATGATCGCGAAGGCGTACCCGGCGGGACCGAGGCCGGCGGCGAGGACCATGTAGCCGATCTGGCTCATCGTCGACGCGGCGAGCGCCTTCTTGATGTCGTCCTTGGCGCAGCCGATGACGGCCCCGAACAGCAGGGTCACCGCGCCCACGAGCACGACGGCGAGTTGCGCGGTGGGGGCGAGGTCGAAGATCGCATCGGACCGGACGATCAGGTAGACGCCCGCGGTGACCATGGTGGCGGCGTGGATCAGCGCCGACACCGGCGTCGGGCCTTCCATCGCGTCACCGAGCCAGGACTGCAGCGGCACCTGCGCGGACTTGCCGCAGGCGGCGAGCAGCAGCACGAGGCCGAGTGCGGTGAGCACGCCGTCGCTCGCACCCTCGGCCCCGCCGAAGACGTCGTCGAAGGTGACGGAACCGAACGTCGCGAACATGATCATCATGGCGACGGCCAGGCCCATGTCGCCGACGCGGTTGACGACGAACGCCTTCTTCGCGGCGGTTGCGGCGGACGGCTTGTACTGCCAGAACCCGATGAGCAGGTACGAGGCGAGACCGACACCCTCCCAGCCCACGTACAGGCCGAGGTAGTTGTCGGCGAGGACGAGCAGCAGCATCGCCGCAAGGAAGAGGTTGAGGTAGGCGAAGAACAACCGGCGCCCGGGAGCGACGGAGCGACCCGACGCATCCGGAGCGGAGCCGGCGGAGCGACCCGACGCATCCGGAGCGGAGCCGGCGGAGCGACCCGACGCATCCGGAGCGGAGCCGGCGGAGCGACCCGAGGGGTCGGGGCCGTGTGCCATGTACCCGACCGAGTAGATGTGGATGAGTGAGCCGACGCCGGTGATCAGCAGCACGAAGCACATCGACAGCTGGTCGAGCTGGAACCCGAAGTCGATCTGCAGGCCCGCGACCGGTATCCATTCGAAGAGGCTCTGGTTCACGGCACGGTCGGCGGCGTCGCGGCCGAGCATGTCGACGAAGAGGGCGACCCCGAGCGCGAACGAGGCGAGTGCCGTCGCGCATCCGAGCAGGTGTCCCCACGTGTCGCTGCGCCGGCCGGCCAGCAGCAGCACGGCCGCGCCGAGCAGCGGCAGCGCGGGCAGCAGCCAGACGGTGGACGAGATTCCGCCGTTCATGCCGGTCCGCCCGTCGGGGCGCCGCCGGCGCGGGCCGTCGTCTCGGGCGCGGTCGTCTCGGGCGCGGTCGTCTCGGGCACAGTCTCCTCCTCGTGCGTGTGCGGACGGGCTGTCCGGGGTCGTCAGTACTTCAGGAGGTTGGCGTCGTCGACGGACACCGAACGCCGGGCGCGGAAGATGGTCATGATGATCGCCAGGCCGACGACGACCTCGGCGGCGGCGACGACCATGGTGAAGAACGCGATGACCTGACCGTCGAGGTTGCCGTGCATGCGGGCGAACGTGACGAACGCCAGGTTCGCGGCGTTGAGCATGAGCTCGATGCACATGAACACGACGATCGCGTTGCGGCGCAGCAGGACACCGGCCGCACCGATGGTGAACAACAGGGCGGACAGGTACAGGTAGTTCTCGGGGTTCACCGCGATCCCTCCTCACCGGACGAGCCGCGTCGGGGTGCGTCGCCCGCGCGTGGGCCGGCTGCTCCGTCGGCGGACATCGCCCGCCGCCGGAGCACCTCGCTGACCGACAGGTCCGAGTACGATCCGTCGGGCAGCCGGGCCGGCACGTCGACCGCGTTGTGGCGGGCGTAGACCCCGGGACTCGGCAGCGGGGTGGCGCGGCCGCCGGCGCGGAAGCGTTCCTGCGACAGTTCCTGCTGGGTCTTGCGCAGCCCGAAGCGTTCCCGATGGGCGAGGACCATGGCGCCGATCGTGGCGGTGATCAGCAGGGCTCCGGTGAGTTCGAACGCCCAGACGTACCGTACGAAGATCAGCTCGGCCAGGCCGGCGATGTTGCCTGCGGCGTTCGCGTCGTCGAGGCCGGCGAACTCCCCGACGGCGGCGTTGCCGAGACCGCCGACGAGCAGCAGCCCGAATCCGAGGCCGGCCGCGATCGCGGCGACCCGCTGGCCGCGCAGGGTCTCGACGAGCGCGTCGGAGGAATCGACGCCGACGAGCATGACCACGAACAGGAACAGCATCATGACCGCCCCCGTGTACACCACGATCTGCACGACGCCGAGGAACAACGCGTCCTGGGCGATGTAGAACACCGCGAGGATGATCATGGTGACGGCGAGGAACATCGCCGAGTACACGGCCTTGGTCGCGGTGACGACGCCCAGTGCGCCGATCACCGCGAGTGTTCCGAGGATCCAGAACAGCACGGCCTCACCGGTGGACGTGCGGGTGAAGGCCTCGGCCGCCAGCAGCGCCGGAGTCATCGGGTCCATCGAGACCACTCCCCTCTCCGCCGGTCACGCCACATCGCGGCCGCCTCGCGGCTGCGTCGGTTCCCGGTCGGCTTCGACGGTTCCGTCGGCGGCCGACGTGGTGCCGGGCGCGGCCTCGGTCACTGTGCCGAGGTAGTAGTCCTCGTCCGTCGTGCCCGGGTACATGTCGTGGGGCGGGGCGGCCATGCCGGGCGCGAGCGGCGCGAGCAGCCTGGTCTTGTCGTAGATCAGGTCGGTCCGGTTGTCGTCGGCCATCTCGTACTCGTTGGTCATGGTCAACGCCCGCGTCGGGCAGGCCTCGATGCACAGCCCGCACCCGATGCACCGCAGGTAGTTGATCTGGTAGACGCGTCCGTAGCGCTCCCCCGGCGAGTATCGCTCGGTGTCGGTGTTGTCCGCACCCTCGACGTAGATGGCGTCGGCGGGGCACGCCCAGGCACACAGTTCGCACCCGATGCACTTCTCCAGTCCGTCGGGATGGCGGTTGAGCTGATGTCGGCCGTGGTAGCGCGGTGCGGTCGGTTCCTTCTGCTCGGGGTAGCGCTCGGTCTGGGCCTTGTGGAACATCGCCCTGAAGGTCACTCCGAATCCCGCGATGGGATCGAGGAAGTCAGGCATCGCGGTTCTCCTCGGTGGTCGGATCGGAACGGCGCCCGGCGCCGCCCTCGGCGGCTGCGGCGACGGGGGTGCGTCGCCGCCGCGGCGGCAGCGTCTGGCCGGGCAGCGGCGGGACGGGGAAGCCCCCGGCCATCGGGTCGAACGGCTCGGCGGTCGCCGCAGACGGAGGGGCCGCCGTCCCGCCGGGGGTCCCGGTGGGCCGGGGGCGGCCGGCGCGCATGCGGTTCCACATGAGCGACGGCACCGCCAGGGCGACGACGACACCCGCCGCGGCGAGGACGAACTGCCACCGGTCCAGGCCCTCCGTGCGCAGGACGCGGATCACGGCGACGACCATGATCCAGGCGAGCGCCACCGGAATCAGCACTTTCCAGCCCAGGTTCATGAACTGGTCGTACCGCAGCCGGGGCAGTGTGCCGCGCAACCATACGAACAGGAACAGGAATCCCCACACCTTGAGGACGAACCACAGCAGCGGCACCCAGCCGGAGTTCGCGCCCTCCCACATGTTCAGCGGCCACGGCGCGCGCCAGCCGCCGAGGAACAGGGTGGTGGCCAGCGCCGAGACCGTCACCATGTTGACGTACTCGGCGAGCATGAACATCGCGAACTTCAGCGACGAGTACTCCGTGTGGAAGCCGCCGACGAGTTCGCCCTCGGCTTCGGGCAGGTCGAACGGTGCCCGGTTGGTCTCGCCGACCATCGCCGTGACGTAGATCAGGAACGAGGGCAGGAGCAGGAAGACGTACCAGACGCCGTCCTGGGCGGCGACGATGCCGGAGGTGGACAGCGTGCCCGACAGCAGGAAGACGGCCGCGAACGAGAGGGCCATCGCGATCTCGTAGGAGATCACCTGCGCCGTCGAGCGCAGACCGCCCAGCAGCGGGTAGGTGGACCCGGACGCCCAGCCGGCGAGCACGATGCCGTAGACGCCGATCGAGGTGGCCGCGAGGATGTACAGCACGGCCACGGACAGGTCCGTCAACTGCAGCGGCGTGCGCTGGCCGAACACGGAGACCACCGGCCCGAGCGGGATGACGGCGAACGCCATGAACGCCGGCACTGTCGCGATGATCGGCGCGAGGACGTAGATGGGTTTGTCCACGCCCGCGGGCACGATGCCCTCCTTCAGGGCGAGTTTGACGCCGTCGGCGAGGCTCTGCAGCAACCCGCGCGGGCCCACCCGGTTCGGGCCGACCCGCATCTGCATGCGCGCCAGGATCTTTCGCTCCGCAAGAATCGCGACGAGCACCGTCAACACCAGGAAGGCGAAGACGGCCACCGCCTTGACGACGACCAGCCACCACGGATCCTGACCGAACGACGCCGGATCGGGGTACCCGGACTGCGCCGACAGGGCACCGGGAACCGGCACCGCCGCGGCGCCGAACAGAACGGCGTCACTCATCGGTCACCTCCTGCGACCGGGCGTCGCCCCGGCGGATCCGGACGGTGTCCCCCACGGACGCGGCCAGTTGCCGATGCACCGCGCATCCCGGCGAATTGAGCGGCACCCACACGACCCGGTCGGGCATGTCGGCGATCGCCAAGGGCAGCGTGATCGAGCCCCGGTCCGTCGCGACGGTCACCGGATCCCCGGCGTCGGCGCCGATCTCGGCGGCGGTGACGGCGGACAGCCGGGCCACCGGCCGGCGGGCGGTCCCGGCGAGATGCGGTTCGCCGTCCTGCATCCGTCCGCGGTCGAGGAGCATCCGCCATCCCGCGAGCACCGCCTCACCGGGGCCCGGCTGCGGGCGGTCCCGCGGCGCGACGTCCGGCGGACCGGCAGGTGCGCCGTCCCAGGAACCCAGCGCCACGAGCTCGTCGAGAGCCGCCGCGGCGTCGACGAGGCCGAGGCGGACGCCCATCTCGTCGGCGATCGCGCCGAGGACCCGCTGATCCGGCAGGGCGCCGGTGTTGCGCAACGCGGCGGCGAAGGGGCGCGCCCGGCCCTCCCAATCGAGGAAGGTTCCCGGTTTCTCCACCGCGGGTGCGACGGGGAAGACGACGTCGGCCCGGTCGGTGATCGCGCTGCGCCGCAGTTCCAGGCTGACGACGAAGCCGGCGGCGTCGACCGCGGCGACAGCGGCGTGCGGGTCGGGCAGGTCGTCGACGTCGACCCCGCCGATCACCAGGGCTCCGAGCGTGCCCGACGCGGCGTCGGTGAGGATCTGCGCCGTGTCCCGGCCGGCGGACGGCGGCAGGTCCGGCACGCCCCAGACGGCGGCGACCTGGCGTCGGGCGTCGGCGTCGGTGACCGGTCGGGCGCCGGGCAGAAGTCCCGGCAGGGTCCCGGCCTCCAGCGCACCGCGTTCACCGGCCCGCCGCGGGATCCACGCCAGCCGCGCGCCGGTGTCGTCGGCGAGACGGCCGACGGCCGACAACGCCCCCGGCACCGCGGCCAGCCGCTCCCCCACCAGGACGACCGCACCGGGTCGGCGCAGGAGCTCGGCGGTCTCCGCTTCGTCCCGGTGTCCGGGCCGACCGGCGAGGCGGAGGGTGTCGAGCAGGTCCGGTTCGGCGCCCGGGACGGCCGGCAGGAGCCGGCCGGACAGCTTCTCGAGGCCACGGCTCGCGAACGGTGCGATCGCGCGCACCGCCAGCCCCCGCCTGCGGACCGCCTTGCGCAGCCGCAGGAACACGATGGGCGACTCGTCCTCGGGCTCGAATCCGGCGAGCAGCACCGCGGGGGCGTTCTCGAGGTCGTCGTAGGTCACGGCGCCGGCGCCGGGCCACCGGCCGGCGACCCGGGCCGCCAGGAATTGTGCCTCCTCCGCGGAATGCGGACGCGACCGGAAGTCGATGTCGTTGGTGTCCAGGCCGATACGCGCGAACTTGCCGTACGCGTACGCGTCCTCGACGGTGACGCGGCCGCCGACGAGCACGCCGGTACGGCCGCGCGCGGCGGTGAGGCCGCGGGCGGCGACCCGCAGGGCGTCGCGCCACGAGGCGGGTGCGAGCGTGCCGTCGTCGCCCCGGACCAACGGGGTGGTGAGGCGGTCGGGCTGGGTGGCGTAGGTGAAGGCCCACCGGCCCTTGTCGCAGTTCCATTCCTCGTTGACCTGCGGGTCGTCACCGGCCAGCCGGCGCAGCACCGTGCCGCGCCGGTGGTCGGTGCGCTGGGCGCAGCCGCTGGCACAGTGTTCGCACACGCTCGGGCTCGACACCAGGTCGAACGGCCGGGCGCGGAACCGGTAGGCCGCCCCCGTGAGCGCGCCGACCGGGCAGATCTGCACGGTGTTGCCGGAGAAGTAGGACTCGAACGGTTCCTTCTCGTAGATGCCGACCTGATGCAGGGCGCCGCGTTCCATCAGTTCGATGAAGGGGTCGCCGGCGATCTGCTGGGAGAACCGTGTGCACCGGGCGCAGAGCACGCATCGCTCGCGGTCCAGGAGGATCTGCGAGGAGAGCGAGATCGGTTTGGGGAACGTGCGTTTGACCTCGCTGAAGCGGGACTCGGCACGCCCGTTCGACATTGCCTGGTTCTGCAGGGGACATTCGCCGCCCTTGTCGCAGACCGGGCAGTCCAGCGGATGGTTGATCAGCAGCAGCTCCATCACGCCCTTCTGCGCCTTGTCGGCCACAGGCGACGTCAGCTGCGTGTGCACGACCATGCCGTCCGTCACCGGGGTTGTGCACGAGGCGACGGGCTTGCGCTGGCCCTCCACGTCGACCAGGCACTGGCGGCACGCGCCGACGGGTTCGAGCAGCGGGTGGTCGCAGAATCGGGGAATCTGGACGCCGAGCAGTTCCGCGGCGCGGATGACGAGGGTGCCCTTCGGGACGCTGATCTCGACGCCGTCGACGACGACGGTCACCAGATCGGGCGGGGTCGGCAGGCCGGTGGTGTCGTGGTTGGTGTGGACGCTCATCGCGTACCCCCGTCGTTCGGTCGGCCCGCACCGGCGCCCGCCATGAGGGTGGACAGGTGCGGGTCGAACGGGCAGCCGCCGTGCTCGAAGTGCGCCAGGTACTCGTCGCGGAAGTATTTGATCGACGACGTGATGGGGCTGGTCGCGCCGTCGCCGAGTGCGCAGAACGACCTGCCGAGGATGTTGTCGGAGAGGTCGAGCAGCTTGTCCAGGTCGGCTCCGGTTCCGTCGCCTCGCTCGAGCCGCCGCAGGATCTGCACCAGCCAGTAGGTGCCCTCCCGGCACGGTGTGCACTTGCCGCACGACTCGTGCGCGTAGAACTCGGTCCAGCGCAGCACCGCGCGCACCACGCAGGTGGTCTCGTCGAAGATCTGCAGTGCCTTGGTGCCCAGCATGGAGCCGGCCCCGGCGACGCCTTCGTAGTCGAGCGGGACGTCGAGGTGCTCGTCGGTGAAGAGCGGCGTCGACGAGCCGCCGGGGGTCCAGAACTTCAGCCGGTGCCCGGCCCGCACGCCGCCCGCGTAGTCGAGCAGTTCCCGCAGGGTGATTCCCAGGGGCGCCTCGTACTGGCCGGGTGTCGTCACGTGACCGGACAGGGAGTAGAGCGTGAAGCCCGGTGACTTCTCGGTGCCCATGGAGCGGAACCACTCGATCCCGTTGTGGAGGATCGACGGCACGCTCGCGATCGACTCGACGTTGTTGACGACCGTCGGGCGCGCGTACAGGCCCGCGACGGCGGGGAACGGCGGGCGCAGCCGGGGCTGGCCGCGTCGGCCCTCGAGGGAATCCAGCAGCGCGGTCTCCTCACCGCAGATGTACGCCCCGGCGCCGGCGTGCACGACGAGTTCGAGGTCGTAGCCGCTGCCGAGGATGTCGCGGCCGAGGAAGCCCGCGGCGTAGGCCTCGGCGACCGCGGCCTGCAGCCGGCGCAGCACCGGCACCACCTCGCCGCGGACGTAGACGAAGGCGTGCGCGGCGCGGATGGCGTACGCCGCGATGACGGCGCCTTCGACGAGCGCGTGCGGTGTGGCCAGCAGCAGGGGCATGTCCTTGCAGGTGCCCGGCTCGGATTCGTCGGCGTTGACCACCAGGTAGTGGGGTTTGCCGTCACCCTGGGGGATGAAGCTCCACTTCACGCCGGTGGCGAAGCCGGCGCCGCCGCGGCCGCGCAGGCCCGCCTCCTTGACGGTGGCGATCACCTCGTCCGGGGGCATGCGCAGTGCCTTGCGCAGGCCCTCGTATCCGTCGTGGCGGCGGTAGGTGTCGAGTGTCCAGGACTCGGGCTCGTCCCAGTACCGGCTCAGGACAGGGGTCAACGGCACGTCAGCCTCCTTCGGATCGGGGTCCGGCGACCGGGCCCGGGTCGGAGGACTGGTCCGGCTCCGGCGCGGGGGCCCGCATGCCCCGCTCACGGGCGATGCGCAGGCCCGCGAGCGATGCCGCACCCGCGCTGCCGCCCGCCGCCAGGGCGCCGGGACGCTCGTCCGGGAACCCGGCGAGGATGCGGGCGGTCTGCCGGAAGGTGCATAGCGGTGCGCCCCTGGTGGGCGTGACGGGGCGGCCGGCGCGCAGGTCGTCGACGAGCGCGCGGGCCGAGTCCGGGGTCTGGTGGTCGAAGAACTCCCAGTTGACCATCACGACGGGTGCGAAGTCGCAGGCGGCGTTGCATTCGAGGTGCTCGAGGGTGATGGTGCCGGCCTCGGTGGCGTCGCCGGCGGCGTCCTCCGCGGTGCCGGCGGCTGCGGTGCGCAGCCCGAGGTGTCCCTCGAGCGCTTCGAGGATCTCGTCGCCGCCCATGATCGCGCACAGGGTGTTGGTGCAGACGCCGACGAGGTAGTCGCCGGTGGGCTCGCGCCGGTACATGGAGTAGAACGTGGCCACCGCGCCGACCTCGGCGCCGGTGAGCCCGAGCCGGTCGGCGCAGAACTCGACGCCGGCGGGGGTGATGTACCCGTCCTCGGACTGCACCAGGTGCAGCAGCGGCAGCAGGGCGGAGCGTGGCTGCGGGTAGCGGCCGATGATCTCCGCGGCGTCGGTCTCGAGGCGGGCCCGCACGTCCGCCGGGTACCGCTCGCGGGCGCCCGGCCGCACCAATCGGGTCCGCTCCTCGGGTCGTGGGCCGAATTGGATGAACACCGGGCCGGGGGCCGGGTCCGGCTCGATCGCTACTCGCTGCTCCTGCGTCAACGGTCCACTCCCCCCATCACGGGATCGATGCTGGCGACCGCGGCGATGACGTCGGCGACCATGCCGCCCTCGCACATCGCGGACACCGCTTGCAGGTTCGTGAAGGACGGGTCCCGGAAGTGCACCCGGTACGGCCGGGTGCCACCGTCGCTGACCATGTGCACGCCCAGTTCCCCGCGCGGGGACTCGACGGCGGTGTACACCTGGCCGGGTGGGACGCGGAAACCCTCGGTGACGAGCTTGAAGTGGTGGATCAGGCCCTCCATCGAGTTGCCCATGATCTTCCGGATGTGCTCCGGGGAGTTACCGAGACCGTCCGCGCCGAGGGACAGGTCGGCCGGCCACGCGATCTTCTTGTCCTCCACCATGACCGGCCCGGGTCGCAGCCGGTCGAGACACTGCTCGACGATCCTGATCGACTGCTTCATCTCGTCGATCCGGATCAGGTAGCGGCCGTAGGCGTCGCATCCGGTGTCGGTGCACACGTCGAACTCGTAGGTGTCGTAGCCGCAGTACGGTTGCGACTTGCGCAGGTCGTGCGGCAGGCCGGTCGAGCGCAGGACGGGGCCGGTGATGCCGAGGGCCATGCAGCCGGTCAGGTCGAGGTAGCCGATGCCCTGGGTGCGGGCCTTCCAGATGTGGTTCTCATTGAGCAGGTCCGCCATGTCCCGCAGCCGCCGGGGCAGCAGGTCGAGCAGGTCGCGGATCTTCTCGACCGCCCCGGCCGGCAGGTCCTGCGCGAGCCCGCCCGGACGGATGTAGGCGTGGTTCATGCGCAGACCGGTGATCGTCTCGAACACGTCGAGGATCAGTTCCCGCTCCCGGAAACCGAGGAACATCGCGGTCATCGCGCCGAGTTCCATGCCGCCGGTGGCCAGGGCGACGAGGTGCGAGGAGATCCGGTTGAGCTCCATGAGCAGCACGCGGATCACGGTGGCCCGTTCGGGGATCGCGTCGGTGATGTCGAGCAGCTTCTCGACGCCGAGGCAGTAGGCGGTCTCGTTGAAGAACGGCGACAGGTAGTCCATCCGGGTGACGAAGGTGACGCCCTGGGTCCAGGTGCGGTATTCGAGGTTCTTCTCGATGCCGGTGTGCAGGTAGCCGATTCCGCAGCGGGCCTCGGTGACGGTCTCGCCCTCGATCTCGAGCACGAGCCGCAGGACGCCGTGGGTCGACGGGTGCTGGGGCCCCATGTTGACCACGATGCGTTCGTCGCCGCGGTCGGCGGCCGAGGCGCGGGCGGCCTCGACGATGCTGTCCCAGTCCTCGCCGACGACGGTGTGGACCGGCCCCTCGGTGATGTCGGTCATCAGCTGTACGCCCTCCGCTCGTCGGGCGGCGGGATCTCCGCCCCGTGGTACTCGACGGGGATGCCGCCGAGCGGATAGTCCTTGCGTTGCGGATGTCCCGACCAGTCGTCGGGCATCTCGATGCGGGTCAGCGACGGGTGGCCGTCGAACACGATCCCGAAGAAGTCGTAGGTCTCGCGCTCGTGCCAGTCGTTGGTCGGATACACCCCGTACAGCGACGGGATGTGGGGGTCGGCGTCCGGGGCCGACACCTCGAGCCGGATGCGGCGGTTGTGGGTGATCGACATGAGCGGGTACACCGCGTGCAGTTCGCGGCCGGTGTCCTGCGGGTAGTGCGCCCCGTCGACGCCGAGGCACAGTTCGAAGCGCAGGTCCGGTTCGTCGCGCAACCGCCGGGCCACCTCGGGAAGGTGCTCGCGACGGACGTGGAAGGTCAGCTCACCGCGGTGGACGACGACCTTCTCGATCGCCGCCTCGACATCCACCCCGGACTCGGTGACGGCGGCGTGCAGGGCGTCGGC
Organism: Rhodococcus aetherivorans; assembly: GCF_011058165.1. GTDB lineage: Bacteria > Actinomycetota > Actinomycetes > Mycobacteriales > Mycobacteriaceae > Rhodococcus > Rhodococcus aetherivorans. Next base: position 15,944 of record NZ_JAALEG010000049.1, on the reverse strand, counting down.
CACGTCGTCGAAGTACCCGCCGTACGGGCGCGGGGTGCTCCCGGACAGGGTCACCGGGCGTACGAGCCGCCCGTAGCCGGAGGTGTCGCCGCTGCCGCGGACCCCGAACATGCCCGTGCGGACGCCGATCACCTCGGCGCCGCCGTCGGGCCGCGCCGGCAGCGTTCCCTCGGGGCCGGTGGTGGCCGCCCGGTCCACCGGCAGTGCGGTGTCCTGCGCGCGCGTCGCGGGATCCGTAGGGCGCGAGGACCGTTCGTTGTCGGAGGAGGAGGTCACCGGGCCGACCCCCGCACCTGGAGGGTGGGCACGACGGGCCGGGCGGCGGCCAGGGCCGCCTCCTCGGCGGCCTGCACGGCCTTCTCCCGGTCCACGCCGAGCGGCATCTGCTGGATCTTCTCGTGCAGCATCAGGACGGCGTGCAGCAGCATCTCCGGCCGGGGCGGGCACCCGGGTAGGTAGATGTCGACGGGAACGATGTGGTCGACACCCTGGACGACGGCGTAGTTGTTGAACATGCCGCCCGAGGAGGCGCACACACCCATGGCCAATACCCATTTCGGCTCGACCATCTGGTCGTAGACCTGCCGCAGCACCGGGGCCATCTTCTGGCTGACCCGGCCGGCGACGATCATGAGGTCGGCCTGTCGCGGCGAGGCGCGGAACGCCTCCATCCCGAACCGTGCGATGTCGAACCGCGGCGACACGGTGGTCATCATCTCGATCGCGCAGCACGCGAGCCCGAAGGTCGCGGGCCACAGCGAACCCTTGCGCGCGAAACCGGCGAAGCTCTCCACCGTGCTCAGCAGAAAGCCGCTCGGCAACTTCTCCTCGAGACCCATGTCCGACTCTTATCACTTTCGGTCGGTGTTCGAATCCATTACGGCACAATCCCATTCCCTGTCGCGGTCATTCCCAGCCGAGACCACCCCGCCGCCACTCGTAGACGTAGGCGACGGCGACGTTGAACACGAACAGCGCCATCGCGGCCAGCCCGAAGACCCCCAGGGCATCGAGGTGCACGGCCCACGGATAGAGGAACACGATCTCGATGTCGAAGATGATGAACAGCATGGCCGTCAGGTAGTACTTCACCGGGAACCTGCCGCCGCCCGGCGGCTGCGGCGTCGGGTCGATCCCGCACTCGTAGGCTTCGAGCTTGGCTCGGTTGTAGCGGCTCGGGCCGATCACCGAGGACACGACGACCGAGAACACCGCGAAGGCGACCGCGATCCCTCCGAGCACGAGGATCGGGATGTAGACGTTCATGGCGCCTGGCTCCTCTCCGTGCGAGCCGGCCACCCGCGCCGACCCCGTTGCCCTTGCCGACCTCCACCGGCCGCTGGGGCCGAACGATCACGATACGGAGACAGTGCCGTGAGTCACTTCAACCGCATCATTGTGATGTACGGCTCAGCCTACCGGCGCGGTGTCCCGCCGAGGCGGATACGACGCGGCGTGATTTCTCCGTTTCGCCCGACCCTTGCGGGGGTGCCGGGACGCCGGGACCGGCAGATCGCCCGGACCGTGGGCCGATGCCGGCGCCCGCTTCGCGCCGCCCTCAGGTGGCGCTGCGGCCGCGCAGCAGCGCGACGACCGTCTCCGCGAGGCGGAACGGGTCGAGAGGCCGCGGCACCGCGGCCTCGGCGCGGGACCAGTCGGCCAGCCACGCGTCGTCCGCCCGGCCGGTCAGCACAACGACGGGCGGGCACTGTTCGAGTTCGTCCTTGAGTTGCTTGGCGATCCCCATCCCACCGGCGGGGGCCGCCTCGCCGTCCAGGATCGCGAGGTCGATACCACCGGCGTCCATGCGGCGGATCACCATCGGCTCGGTCGCCACCTCGACGAAGTCGAGTTCGGGGAGTTCGGGATCGGGTCGCCGGCCCAGCGCCCGGGTGACCTGCTCGCGCGTGTCGGCGTCGTCGCTGTAGACGAGAACGCGCAGGGCGGCAGGACGGCTGGTACTCGCGGTCGAGTCGGTCACGGAGCAGATGCTACTGGCCGGAACGGAGGGCCCCCGGGAGGCGAGCCGCGGCACGCACGGCTCGCGGCCGCCCGCGCCCCGCCGGTCCCGCCGACGGCAGGCGACCGGTCCCCGTGCTCACCTGGCGTTACCGGGTGAGGAGAGCCAGGCTGCCACGAGGGCCGGTCACACCGCCGATTCTACTCGCCCGGAAGAGCTTCGGAATCTCCCGGCCCCTTCCCCTCGGAACCGGCGGCGGCCTGGGCGTACCGGTGTTCCGGCAGCACCAGCATGCGGGCGTACGCGATCGCTCGGGGCGTGGTCGCGAAGACGTGCCGCTCCTCGCTGTCCTTGGTGGTGAAGACACCCAGCGCGGACAGCGGCCGCAGGTGCTCCGGTTTGGCCCCGGAGATCAGGACCGTGATGTGCCGGTGCTCGAGCTTGGTGATGGCGTCCTTGAGGACCAGGGCGCCGGTGGCGTCGATGGCCGTCACCCGGGACATGCGCAGGATCACGACCTTGACGTCCGTGACGTCGGCGAGCTCGAGCAGGAATCGGTGGGCCGCGGCGAAGAACAGAGCACCGTCGATCCGGTACGCGACGATGTGCTCACGCAACAGCTCGTGTTCCTCGGCGGCGTGATCCCCTTCCTCGTCGAGGGGAACCTGCTCGATCCGGGCGGACTTCGCGACCGCCCGCAGCGCGAGCACCGCAGCGAACCCGACACCGATCGCGACCGCCGTCACGAGGTCGAGGGCGACGGTGACCAGGAACGTCACCGTCATGACGATCGCATCCGCGCGGCTGGCCCGCGTGATCGCGACGATCGAGGCGGTCTCGACCATGCGCACCGTGGTGGCGAGCAGAACGCCGGCGAGCGCGGCAAGGGGGATCTGGGCGACGAGCGGCGAGGCGAGGTAGACGATCCCGGCGAGGATGACGGCGTGGGTGAGGGCGGACAGCCGGGACCGCGCCCCCGAGCGGACGTTGACGGCCGTCCGGGCGATCGCGCCCGTGGCCGGAACGCCGCCGAACAGGGGGGCGGCGATGTTGGCCAGGCCCTGCCCGAACAACTCCCGGTCCGGGTCGTGCCGGGTGCCGACGCTCATCGAATCCGCGGCGGTCGCGGACAGCAGAGATTCGAGGGCCGCGAGCGCGGCCACCGCGAGCGCCGGCGCGAGAAGCGACGTCAGCTCACCCAGGTCGAGGAATCCGAGGCTGGGGGCGCTGAAGCCGGACGGGATGGACCCGATCCGCGTGACGTCCAGATGGAACAGCTGTGCGACGACGGTGGCCACCACCACCGCGACGAGCGAGAACGGCAGCTTCGGCAGGTACCGGCCGCCGATCAGGATGGCCGCCGCGACAAGCACCGCCACGACCGTGGGCAGAAGGGACGGCTGGTCGACGAACTGCCGGGCGGCGTCGAACGCGCTCTGCCACACCTTCTCCCCCTCGGCGTGGGCGATGCCGAGCGCGGCCGGAACCTGCTGCAGGGCGATGACCACGGCGATCCCGGCGGTGAAGCCCTCGATCACCGGGGCGGGCATGAACCGCACCGCCCGGCCGATGCCGGCGAAGGCGAGGACGACGAGAACGACGCCGGCGACGAGTCCCACCGCGAGGACGCCGGAGGCGCCGTGCTCATGGAAGATCGGCACCAGGACGACGGTCATCGCGCCGGTCGGGCCCGACACCTGGAAGCGGGAGCCGCCGAACACGGCGGCGACCGCTCCCGCGACGACGGCGGTCGCGAGGCCCGCCGCGGCCCCGAGACCGGAGCTGATGCCGAAGCCGAGCGCGAGGGGCAACGCGACGAGGGCGACGACGAGTCCGGCGGTCAGATCGGCGCGGGGCGAGCGCAGGGCCGGTTTCCACTCGACCCAGCGCGGCATCAGCGCGGCGACCGACCGCGCGGCGCGAGCCACGACGGTGCCGGCTCCCGCCGCCTCTTCCTCGGTGCGCCCGGTCACCGCATCCTGCTGCTCTGCCGACATCGACATCGTGCCTCCACCACAAACAATAAATAAGCACTTAATAAAGTCTGCAATCAATGCGCGCGAAGCGCCCCGGTGCGCGACCGGCTCAGCGGCGCGCTCGGCCCGCCGGTTCGGCTACGTCGTCCTCGAGCAGCTCCGCCTGTCCGGCGACCACCCCCGTGAGGATGGCGCGGGCGACGCCCAGCAGTTCCGCGACCCGCGGCGACGTCAGCGCGTACGTCACCGACAGCCCCTCCCGGCGCGCGGTGACCAGGCCTGCGCGCCGGAGGATCGCCAGTTGCTGGGAGAGATTGGCGGGTTCGATCCCCACCTCGGGCAACATCTCGGAGACGGCATGCTCGCGCTCGCTGAGCAGCTCGAGGACGCGGATGCGCGCCGGATGTCCGAGCGTCTTGAAGAAGTCGGCCTTCATCCGATAGAGGGGCTGACGCGCCTGCGCGACCATCACCGTTCCCGTCGTCCGAGCCACCGCCGGCGGGCGATGCCGTTACTTGCGTAGTTTAGCAATCAAAGAGGTAGGGTGTGCGTGACATGCGACACACCGGACACCGACACCGTCGGCACCCGGCGCGGTTCGGGAACGCGCCGCACGCCCGAGCCGGGCGAGGCTCGCGGACATCTGCGCGGGCGAGACCCGCGGAAGCCGCACGCGACGCAGGTACGCGGTGTCGGTCACCGCGGACCAGTCGCACGTCTGGCTCACCGCAGCGCCCCCGGTCGTCCCGGTGAAGGACCACTCCCACCGGATGCCGAGCGGCGGCGTGTCCGGGTTGGCCGGCAGCCACGCCAGCAGCCGGTCGGGTTCGAACGCCACCACGTGGTTGACCACCGGATACGCGCTGCGCCCGGGCAAGTGCACCTGCGCGGAGAAGCGCTGGCCGACGGCGGTGATCGGGGGCTGCCCCGCGGGCACCTGCACCGTGCCCGAGCCGTCGATCTCGCTGTGCCGCAGCGGGTCCCGCATCACCCCGAACAGCGCCGCGGCCGACACCGGTATCGTGGCCTCGACCCGGACCGATGTCGTCGTGCGCACCACGCGCACCCCGGCCCCACCGATGTCGCCGACCCCTGCCGCTTCTCCCCCATCGTTCACGCCGCACATCGTGCCACCTCGGCGCGCAATCGTTGCGCGGCGTCCGGAGCGTGATCCGGGTCGAACGCGCATATCGCGCCGGGCGGCGGGGTATGCGTGCAAAGGTGGAACCGCCACCGATCACGGGAGGAAGCACATGATTGTCCGCAGAATTGCCCGCCCCATGCTCGCGTCGGTCTTCGTCGCCGGGGGCATCGACGCGCTGAGAGACTCGTCCACCAAGGCGGCGGCAGCGCAGCCGGGACTCGACCGGGCGGTGGGCATGCTGCCCGACACGGTGACGCAGAAGCTCCCGGACTCGGTGAGCGAGAAGCTCACGAACGATCCGGAGACACTCGTGCGGATCAACGCCGCCGTGCAGATCGGGGCGGGTGCGCTGCTCGCGGTCGGGAAGGCACCGCGGCTGGCGGCTCTTGCCCTGGCCACCACGCTCGTGCCCACGACGGTGGCGGGTCACGACTTCTGGAACGTCGAGGATGCGGAGGCCCGGGCCATCCAGCGCACCCAGTTCCTCAAGAACGTCAGCCTGCTCGGCGGGCTGATCATCACCGCGGTGGACACCGAAGGCAAGCCGTCGCTGGGGTGGCGCGGACGGCGGGCCGCACGGCGCGCCCAGGAGGCCGTCGCCGGTGTCCTGCCTCATCAGGACGACGGCGCGGGCGAAGCGGTCACCGAGAGCCTGCACAAGGTGGCCGAGCGGGTCCGGGTCCTGTCGGAGGAGGCAGCGGAGGTGGCCGGCACCGCCCGTGAGCGTGGAAGCCACCTGCTGGGCGTTGCCCGCGAGCGCGGACCCGAGCTCGCCGAGGTCGCCCGCGAGCGCGGCACGCACCTGCTCGACGTCGCCCGCGAACGCGGCCCCGAACTCGCCGACGTCGCCCGCGAACGCGGCACCGAACTGCTCGACGTCGCCCGCGAACGCGGCCCCGAACTCGCCGACGTCGCCCGCGAACGCGGCACCGAACTGCTCGACGTCGCCCGCGAACGCGGCCCCGAACTCGCCGAGGTCGCCCGGGAACGGAGTTCGCTGCTGTGGGGCACGGCCCGTGAGCGCGGCCCGGAGCTGGCGAAGGTCGCCCGCGAGCGGGCGCTGACGGCGGAGGAGCGTTCCCTGTTGCTGGCGCAGCAGGCCCGTCACCGCGCCGAGGAGGCCCTCACCCGCGCCCGCCTGCAGTTGCAGCGCTGACAGCACGGTCCCGCACCCGGCGATTCTGCGCGGGTGCGGGACCGCCACTAGACTTCTTGGGCACTTCGTGGCGGCGCACCCGCCGCCCGTCCGACCCCGAGGAGACCCCTTGCCGGCCGATGGCCTGTCCCACCCCGACCAAGAGCGTGAGCAGGTCTACCTGTCGATGCTGTACGGCCACCTCGACTCCATGCGGGCCTACGCCAAGACCCGGCTGAGCCGGGTGCTGCTCGACACCGGCGGCACTCCGCAGGCCCGCAGCGAGCGGGAGTCCTTCACGCAGCTGTACACGGAGGACATCGCGAAATACGACGCGGCCGAGCACGGGCTGTGCTTCGGCCGGATCGACGTGCGCGACGGCGAGGACGGCGACGGGACCGAGGTGCGGTACATCGGCCGCATCGGCATCCTCGACGAGGCGAACGACTACGAGCCGCTGCTGCTGGACTGGCGGGCGCCGTTGGCCCGGCCGTTCTATCTGGCGACGCCGGCGGCGCCGGAGGGCGTGACGCGGCGCCGGCACATCCGGTCGCGCAGCCGCGCGATCACCGCGCTCAACGACGAGTACCTCGATCTCGACGCGGCCCAGGCGCACGACGCCACCGTCTCGGCGGGGGGTGTCGCCGGCGAGACGGCGCTGCTGGCCGCACTGAACGCCGCGCGGACCGGGCAGATGCACGACATCGTCGCGACGATCCAGGCCGAGCAGGACGCGATCATCCGGTCCGAGCACAAGAGCGTGCTCGTCGTCCAGGGCGGCCCGGGCACCGGGAAGACCGCGGTGGCCCTGCACCGGGCGGCGTTCCTGCTGTACACGTACCGTCGGCAGCTCGCGAAGAGCGGTGTGCTCATCGTCGGACCGAACTCGACGTTCCTGGACTACATCGGGCAGGTGCTGCCGTCCCTCGGCGAGACCGGCGTGTTGCTGTCCACGATCGGTGACCTGTACCCCGGGGTGCGCGCGAGCGTCGAGGATTCCCTCGAGGCAGGCGCCATCAAGGGCTCGCTCGACATGATCGAGGTGCTGAAGAAGGCGGTGCGGGACCGTCAGGAGATCCCGACGACGCCGATCCCCCTGGTCTTCGACACCTACCGGCTGACCCTCGACCGCAAGACGGTCACGCGGGCGCGGGGCCGGGCCCGGTCGTCGCGCCGGCCGCACAACCTGGCTCGCCCGATCTTCGTCTCCGCGGTGGTGGACGCGCTCGCCGACCAGCTCGCGTCGATCATCGGTGCGAATCTGGTCGACGGCGGAAACCTGTTGAGCCGGGACGACATCGACGACATCCGGGCCGAGATGCGGGCGGACCGCGACATCACGGCGGCGATCGACTCGCTGTGGCCGCAGCTGAGCCCGCAGCAGGTGCTCGCGGAGCTGTTCGCGTCCCGGGAGCGGCTCGCGTCGGCGGCGCCGGAACTCGACGAGGACCAGCGCGCCCTGCTGCTGCGCCCCTCGGCGACGCGGGTGTTCAGCGCCGCGGACGCGCCACTGCTCGACGAACTCGCCGAGTTGCTCGGCGTCGACGACGCGGCCGAGCGGGAGCGCGTCGCGCGGCAGTGGCGCAAGCAGATCGCCGACGCGCAGGGCGCCCTGGACATCCTGACGGGGTCGGCCCCGCAGGATCTCGAGGACGAGCTGGATCCGGAGATCCTGATGGCGTACGACCTGATCGACGCCGACCAGCTCGCGCAGCGACAGAGCCGCTCGAGCCACGAGACCACGGCCGAACGGGCCGCCGGGGACCGGACCTGGACGTACGGGCACGTGATCGTCGACGAGGCGCAGGAGCTGTCCGAGATGGCCTGGCGGATGCTGATGCGGCGCATCCCGAACCGTTGGATGACCCTGGTCGGCGACACCGCGCAGACCGGGGATCCGGCCGGCAGCTCGTCCTGGCAGCGGATCCTGGAGCCGTACGTGGCCAACCGGTGGAAGAAGGCCGAGCTGACCGTCAACTACCGCACGCCCGCGGAGATCATGGAGATCGCACATGCGGTCCTCGCCGAGATCGATCCGCACCAGGTGCCGCCCCGCTCGGTGCGCGAGTCCGGGTTCACACCGTGGGTCCGGAACGTCGACGCGGACGGCCTTCTCGAAGCCGTGCACGGCGCCCTCGCGGCCGAGGACGGCCCGGGCCTCACGGCGGTGATCGTGCCGCACGATCTCGCGGCGCAGTGGGCGCATCTGCGGTCGGATTCGGTGCGGGTGTCCACCGTGAAGGACGTCAAGGGACTGGAATTCGATTCGGTGCTGCTGGTGGAGCCGACCGCCATCGTGGCGGAGTCGCCTCGCGGGCTCAACGACCTGTACGTGGCGCTCACCCGCGCCACCCAACGGCTCGGGGTGCTGCACACCGGGGAACTGCCCGAGGCACTGGCGGCGCTGGTGGCGCCGGCCCGGCTGTGACAGGTCACCGATGTGCCGTTTCACCGCCTGCGCCGTTCGGCCGGGCGGTATGTTGCGGACGAACGTGCGACCGGTCGGAGCGGGAGGCGGGGCGGTGAGAGCGGTGTGGCCTCGGGGGCGCTGGGCGCGCATCCTGGCAGGGTTCGGGGTCCTCGCCACCACCGCGGGTTGTGCGGGGACCGCGGCCTCGGAGGACTCCGCGGCCGCCATCCCGGTCACGGTCCCGATGGCGGCCGCACCGGTCGAGGCGGAGGCGCTGGACGGGCCGGCCCTGCGGTTCAAGCAGGCCCTGGCCGAGGCCGGGCTGGCCGCCGGGGTGCCCGACGAGACGCTGGTGGCACTGGTCCGGGGGACGTGTGCCCAGCTGGCCGCCGGCCTGCCGGAAGAACAGATCCTCGGCTCGGTCCGGTCCGTCGCGGCCTTCGCGGCGTCCGTCTCGCGGACGGCGTTGCAGGGCGACGACGCCGCCCGGTTCTACGTGGGTGCCGCCCGCGAGACCTACTGCTGATCGACGCGTCAGCGGACGGTGTGCACGATGAGCACGTCCGAGGTCGACTTGCGGGCCAGATCCGAGGGTACGGAGCCGAGCAACCGGCCGGTGAGGGTGTTCAGGCCCCGGTTGCCCACGACGAGCAGGTCCGCCTCCACCTCGTCGACCAGTTCGAGGAGCGAGTCGACGGGAGCCCCGACGACGGCCCGTTCGAGGACGTTCTTGGCGCCGGCTGCGTGGGCCTTCTCCCGGGCGGTGCGCAGGATGTCGTAGGTGGGCGCCGATCCGGTCACCTGGTAGGCGTCCTCACCGAGCACGTCGGCGGCGCGGGCGCTGTCCTTCGGATCCACCGGGTAGTAGGCGCACGCGATGACGAGACGGGCCTCGGCGTCACCGGCGAGAGCTGCTGCCTTCTCGACGGCGCGGTACGACGACTCGGAACCGTCGGTTCCGACGACTACGGTCCGGTAGGCGCTCATGCATTCCTCCATGAAATTGGTCGGGTTTCGCCGGCGGGCGACCGTCGTTGCGTCCCCCTTCCGACTGCTGCGTCGACAGTAGCGGCCGACCGGACGGGGTTGACGGCCTTTGGGGTGGATCCCACAGGGCCCGCCGCCGTGCGCTCGACGCCACTGACGACCGTTGACGTTACCGTGCGTCACCGTAACGCGGGCCGAACATCTGCGCGGGGAACACGCCGGACTCCACGATGGCGTCCCGCCACGGCAGCGCGAGCTCCGTCAGCCGGTCGGCCTTGTCTTCGCCCAGCGCCGCCCACGGCACCGCCGCGAGGTCGTCGGTCAGGTCCTCGACGAGTTCGCGGACCTCGAAGCCCTCGTCCGTGAGCGCACCGGAGCGGTCGAGCAGTCCGCGCGAGCGCAGCGCCGTCTCCGCGTCGGCCCACTCCTCCTTGCTCCAGCCGCGGCGCGCGCGGGCGAAGTCCTCGCTGAACCCGATCCCCGCGGCGGTGTGGGTGACGAGGGCCTCGATCCCGGTCAGGCCGGCGGTCTGCAACGCCGCGACGTGCCCGTCGCCCCGGTATTCGCGCAGCAGGGTCAGCGCGTGCCACAGGATCAGGTGCGGGGCGTCCGGCCACGGCAGGTCGGCGTGCCCCGCGTACAGCGGCCGGCCCTCCGGTCCCGGGACGGCCCGGGCGGCGCTCGCGGCGAGGTCCGCCGCCTCGCGCATCTCCGGCGAGTCCAGCACCTCGGGCCCGAGGATTCGGGCCAGCGACTCGTCGATGCCGCGCAGCCGGGCGGCCACGACGGCCTCCGGGGTGGCGAGCCGCCAGGCGTGCGGGATCGCGGACGCGACGAGACGGGGACTGAAGTTGTAGAAGGTGGCGGTCACGACGCCCGCCCCGACCGCGCCGAGCGCGGCGGAACGCGCCGCGAAGTACCGCATCCGGCCGGCCTCGAGGCCGGTGTCGCCGAGCGCGGCGTCGACTTCGGGGGCGAAGTACCCGACGGAGTGGATCAGTTCGAGGGCACGGGCGATGCGGCCGGCAGACTGTGGGTCCATGCCGCAGACGCTACGCGAGGCCGGCGGCGTCCATCCCGCGCAGTTCCTTCTTCAGGTCGGCGATCTCGTCGCGCAACCGCCCGGCCAGTTCGAACTGCAGCTCGCGGGCCGCGTTCATCATCTGGTCGGTCAGTTCCTGCACGAGGTCCGCGAGTTCGGCCCGGGGCATGGACTTCACGTCGCGGCCCTCGTAGACGCCGGCGCTCACGGCGCGACCGGATTCCCCCTGGGCGCGGCGGCCGCGGGAGGCGTTGCGGCCCGAGCCCCCGACCTCCACGGTGTCGTCGGCCTCCTCGTAGACCTGGTCGAGGATGTCGGCGATCTTCTTGCGCAGCGGCTGCGGGTCGATGCCGTGCTCGCGGTTGTACGCGATCTGCTTCTCGCGGCGCCGCTCGGTCTCCTCGATGGCACGCGCCATCGAGTCGGTGACCTTGTCGGCGTACATGTGGACCTCGCCGGAGACGTTGCGGGCGGCCCGGCCGATGGTCTGGATGAGGCTGGTGGTCGAGCGCAGGAACCCCTCCTTGTCGGCGTCGAGGATCGCCACGAGCGAGACCTCGGGTAGGTCGAGGCCCTCGCGGAGGAGGTTGATGCCGACGAGGACGTCGTACTCGCCGAGCCGCAGCTGCCGGAGCAGCTCGACGCGCCGGAGGGTGTCGATGTCCGAGTGCAGGTAGCGCACCCGGATGCCGAGCTCGAGCAGGTAGTCGGTGAGATCCTCGGACATCTTCTTGGTGAGGGTGGTGACGAGCACCCGCTCGTCCCGGTCGGCGCGCTCGCGGATCTCGTGTACCAGGTCGTCGATCTGGCCCTTGGTGGGCTTGACGACGACCTTCGGGTCCACCAGTCCGGTCGGCCGGATGACCTGTTCGACGAACTCGCCGCCGGCCTGCCCGAGCTCGTACGGGCCGGGGGTGGCCGACAGGTACACGGTCTGGCCGATGCGGGCGGCGAACTCCTCCCAGGTCAACGGGCGGTTGTCGACGGCCGAGGGCAGCCGGAACCCGAATTCGACGAGGTTGCGCTTGCGCGACATGTCCCCCTCGTACATGGCGCCGATCTGCGGGACGGTGACGTGGGACTCGTCGATGACCAGCAGGAAGTCCTCCGGGAAGTAGTCGATCAGGGTGGCCGGCGCGGAACCGGCGGGACGGCCGTCGATGTGCCTCGAGTAGTTCTCGATGCCGGAGCAGAACCCGACCTGGCGGATCATCTCGAGGTCGTACTGGGTGCGCATGCGCAGGCGCTGCGCCTCGAGCAGCTTGCCGCGGTTCTCGAGGTCGGCGAGACGGTCCTCGAGTTCTGCCTCGATGTCGGTCACAGCCCGTTCCATCCGCTCCGGCCCGGCGACGTAGTGGGTGGCGGGGAAGATCCGCAGCGAGTCCACCTTGCGCACCACCTCCCCCGTCAGGGGGTGCAGGTAGTAGAGCGCGTCGATCTCGTCGCCGAAGAACTCGATGCGCACGGCGAGTTCCTCGTACGCGGGGATGATGTCGACGGTGTCGCCCTTGACCCGGAACGAGCCGCGCGTGAACGCCATGTCGTTGCGGGTGTACTGCACGTCCACCAGCAGGCGCAGCAGGGCGTCGCGGGGCACCTCCACCCCGACCTCGAGCGCGATGGAACGGTCCAGGTAGGACTGCGGCGTGCCCAGGCCGTAGATGCACGACACGGACGCGACCACCACGACGTCGCGACGGGAGAGCAGCGCGGAGGTGGCCGAGTGCCGCAGCCGTTCCACGTCGTCGTTGATCGAGGAGTCCTTCTCGATGTACGTGTCGGTCTGCGCGATGTACGCCTCGGGCTGGTAGTAGTCGTAGTACGACACGAAGTACTCGACGGCGTTGTGCGGCAACATCTCCCGCAGCTCGTTGGCGAGCTGCGCGGCGAGGGTCTTGTTCGGCGCCATCACCAGGGTGGGGCGTTGGACCCGCTCGATCAGCCACGCGGTGGTGGCCGACTTGCCGGTGCCCGTGGCACCGAGCAGCACCACGTCCTTCTCCCCCGCCTGCAGGCGGCGCTCGAGTTCGTCGATCGCGGCCGGCTGATCCCCGGCAGGCTTGTGGTCGCTGACCACCTCGAACCGGCCCTCGGCCCGTTCGATCTCCCCCACGGGGCGGAACTCGGAGTGGGCGACAACGGGATGCTCGCTTGCGAACGCCATGGGAACCAGGGTAGGCGGCGGCACCGACAATGCCGATCGGCGGCGGCAGGGACCCGGTGCCTGGCCGCCGGGACACGGAGTCATCCGCCGGGACACGGAGTCATCCGCCGGGACACGGAGTCGTCCGCCGGGCATGATCGGTCGGACCGGCCCGCCCGTCCACCGTCGGCTCTCGTCGGAGCGTCCGCCCGGGAGACCGCGAAATCCAGGGGGTACACGTGAACGCTCGCAACGACCCGAAGCCCGCGGTGGCGCCCCCACCGGACTATCGGGTCCACACCCGGCTGGACCTGAAGAACGACACGCGGGCGGCCGCGGCCGTCCGGACCGTCCTCGTCCTCACCGTCGCCGTGCTCCTCGGCGCGGCAGTGGTCCTGGGCCTGCCGCTGCGGAGCGGGTGGGGCACGGCGCCCACGGTCGTCGTCACCGTCGTGGCGTGCCTCGGCTACCTGGCGGTGCACGAACTGACCCACGGCCTGGTCTCCCGGATCCTCTCCGGCGTGCGCCCGACGTACGCGGTGCGGTTCCCCTTCCTTACGACGGGCAGCGACGCCTGGCTCACGCGGAACGCGGCCGTGACCGTCACGCTCGCCCCCGTGGCGCTGTGGGGCGCGGTCCTGGTGGCCTTGCTGTTCGCCGTGCCCGCCGACTTCGTCCTCACCGTCTTTGTCGTCACGGTGGTGAACTTCGCGGGGTCGGCCGGCGACTACGTCCAGGCCGGCGCGCTGTGGCGGCTGCCCGCCTCCGCGCTCGTGCAGGACAACGGGCACGAGACGACGACGGTGGTGCCGGCCGGGCCGGCGGGCCGGTAGGTCCGGCACCGGCGGGTTTACCGGCCCGGACCGCAGTAACGTTCAGCCCATGCCCGAGGCGAAACTTCACCACGTAAAGGTCGAGACCTTCGATGTGGCCGCGCACACGAACGTCGACCCGAAGGGCATCGTGCGGGAGGTGGAGGTGTACCGGGTCGAGCGGTGGGGCCTGTACATGGCGCGGCCCGCCGACCACCCGCAGTTCGGGTATCTCGAGTCGTGGCTGCTGCCGGACCTCGGCCTGCGCGCGTCGATCTTCCACTTCCGGCCCGGTTTCGAACGCGACCAGGACCGGTACGTCGACGTCGGCGAGTTCTGGTGCGAGGGGAACGTGTGGCACTCGCGCGACCACTACCTCGATCTCGTGGTGCGCACCGGCCGCGACACCGCCGTCGAGGACGTCGACGAACTGCTCGCCGCCGCGGCGGCGGGACTGCTGGATCCGGGGACCGCCGAGCGCGCGGTGCAGCGGGCGTTGCGGGCGGTGGACGGCATCGCCACGCACGGCCACGATCTCGATGCCTGGCTGGCCGCGCTGGCCATGCCGGTCAGCTGGCGCTGAGCGGGTCCCGCCTCGGTCCGGGCGTCAGGCCGACCAGCCGGTCTTCTCTGCCCACTCCCAGGCACGCGTGTAGGCGCCGTCGAACCAGGGGGCCTTCTCCCCGGCGTAGACGGCGGCGGCCTCGGCCGGGTCGTGCCGGGCGGCCGCGTCACGGGCCGCGGCCTGCTTGATCTCGGCGAATTCGGCGACGGCCTCGGGGTTCGCGCGCAACCAGTCCCGCAGCAGCAGGGCGAACTGCTGGCCGGGCCAGCCCTGCACCCGCAGATGCACGTACGCGGGCCGACCGGGGTCGGCGCTGCCGTGCAGGCGCGCGCCCCACACGGCCGGGTCGGTCTCGCCGCCGGCACCGTACGACGGCCGCGGGTCGTCGTGGTCGACGTGGGCGATGCGGGGGAATCCGGCGCCGGCGAGGGGGTCCTCGAGTGCGTCCGCCGCGGCGAGGTCCGGCACGGTGATCTGGAGGTCGAGCACATCGACGGCGGCCAGCCCGGGCACGGCGGTCGAGCCGATGTGGTCGATCCGCACGGCGCCGCCCCCGGCGGCGAGCGCGAGCCGGCCGATCAGCCGCTGCGCCTGCCGGTGCCAGTCCGGATTCGGGTCGCGGAGCACCGGCGCCGGCTGCACGGGGGTGCGGCTGCGCAGGTTCGCCTCGAACGGCACGAGCCGCTCGGTCCACAGGGCGCGCACGGCCGCCGCGAGGGCGTCCCGGTCGCCGTTGTTGTCCAGCCAGACGTCCGCGGCCGCGCGGCGCTGTTCGTCGGTGGCCTGGGCGGCGATGCGGGCACGCGCGTCGCCCTCGGGCATCGCCCGCAGTTCGACCAGGCGGCGCAGGCGCTCGCCGGCGTCGGTGTGCACCACGGCGACGAGATGGAACGCGGGCGCCATGCCGCCCTCGACGAGGAGCGGGATGTCCTGGACGACGATGGCGTCGGCGGGTGCGGCGGCGACCAGTTCGGCGGTGCGCGCCCCCACCCGGGGATGGGTGATCGCGTTGAGCACCGCCCGCGCCTCGTCGCTGGCAAAGGCCTTGGCGGCCAACGCCGGTCGGTTCAGGGATCCGTCCGGCAGCAGGATGTCGTCACCGAAGGCCGCGGCGAGTTCGGCCAGGCCCTCGGTGCCCGGCGCGACGACTTCGCGGGCGATGGTGTCCGCGTCGACGAGCACCGCCCCCAGCGCGACGAGTTCGTGGGAGACGGTGGATTTGCCCGCTCCGATGCCTCCGGTCAGTCCGAGTCTCAGCACGTCGAACAGTGTCGCATCACCGATCCGGGTGCCGGACACCGGTCGGTCGTCACACTGCAGTCACAACGGGGTCACGGACTGGTCGCGACCTGGGATTTCGTCGGCAACACGCCCATCTCACCCGCCTCGCCTGCCCCAGTATCATCGGCGCGTCGGATATCGTCGGACCGAGCGTCCGACCATCGTCATTACCCGCCCCACTCGAAAAGGCACCGCATGCGATCCTCCCCTCAGCTGCCCGGTCGGCATCGCCTCGGCATGGAGAACGGTGTTCACTGCATCCTCATCCCCGAGGTCGCCGCCGCGCTCGCCGAGCACCGGCGTAACTGGTTCACCATGCTGCTCAGCAACGCCCGCCACAGCCAGGCGGCGATCCGCAAGCGCGCCGCCGAACTGCCGGCCCAGTGGGCCAGCACCCCGGCGGTGAGCTGAGCACCTCCGGCATCCGGTCGGCCCCCGGAAAAGGCCGCGGCCCCGCTCCTCGAGGAGCGGGGCCGCGGCCTTTTCCGG
>NZ_JAALEG010000048.1 GCF_011058165.1 Rhodococcus aetherivorans | reverse complement strand
GGGCGGGAACCTGTCGCGCATCCGGTCGTCGGCCGAACCGCTGGCGGGCGGGGGTACCGCGTCGGGTCCGGTGAGTTTCATGCGCGGCGCGGACGCGTCGGCGGGCACCATCAAGTCCGGCGGCAAGACGCGCCGGGCCGCGAAGATGGTGATCCTCGACGTCGACCATCCCGATATCGAGGAGTTCGTCGACTGCAAGGCGATCGAGGAACGCAAGGCGCGGGTGCTGGCCGCGGCCGGCTTCGACATGGGACTCGACGGTCGCGACATCCATTCGGTGCAGTACCAGAACGCCAACAACTCGGTGCGGGTGACCGACGAGTTCATGCAGGCCGTCGCCGACGGCGCCGAGTGGCCGCTGCGCGCGGTGACCACCGGGGCGACGGTGTGCACGGTGCCGGCCCGCGAACTGCTGCACCGCATCGCGGCCGCAGCGTGGGAGTGCGCCGATCCGGGCCTGCAGTTCGACACCACCATCAACCGCTGGCACACCGCGGCCGCGACGGGCCGGATCAACGGCTCGAATCCGTGCTCGGAGTACATGCATCTGGACGACTCGGCGTGCAACCTGGCGAGCCTGAACCTGCTGACGTTCCTGCGCGACGACGGCACGTTCGACATCGCCGGGTTCCGGCACGCCGTCGCGGTCGTGCTCACCGGCCAGGAGATCCTCGTCGGCCGCGCCGACTATCCCACCGACCGCATCGCGCGGACCTCGCGCCGGTTCCGGCAACTCGGCCTCGGCTACGCCAATCTCGGGGCGTTGCTGATGGCCCTGGGGCTGCCGTACGACAGCGACGCCGGACGGGCGTACGCCGCGGCGCTCACCGCGCTCATGACCGGGCACGCGTACGCGGTGTCGGCACGGCTCGCGCGCCGGCTCGGGCCGTTCGACGGATTCGCCGAGAACCGGGAGCACACCCTCGCGGTGCTGGCCCGTCATCGCGGTGCCGTCGACGACATCGACGAACAGGTCGCGCCCGCCGACGTTCTCGCCGCGGCGCGGGAGGACTGGGACACCGCGTGCGCCCTCGCCGCCGAACACGGGGTACGCAACAGCCAGGTGACGGTCCTCGCGCCGACCGGCACGATCGGCCTGGCCATGGATTGCGACACCACCGGCATCGAACCCGATCTGGCCCTGGTGAAGACGAAGAAGCTGGTGGGCGGCGGGACGCTGTCCATCGTCAATCGCACGGTGCCCCGGGCATTGTCGCGGCTCGGTTATCCCCCGGACAAGGTGGCCGAGCTGATCACCCACATCGACACGCACCGCACCGTCGTCGGCGCGCCGCAGTTGCGGCCCGAGCATCTGCCGGTGTTCGCGACGTCGATGGGAGACAACGTGATCGAGCCGCGCGGCCACGTCCTGATGATGGCCGCGGTGCAGCCGTTCCTGTCCGGCGCGATCTCGAAGACGGTCAACCTGCCGGAGTCGGCGACGGCGGCCGACATCGAGGAACTGTTTCTCGACGCGTGGCGGCTCGGGCTCAAGGCGATCGCGGTGTACCGCGACAACTGCAAACTGGGCCAACCGTTGTCGGCCACGGCGGCCCCGGCCGCGACGGCCCCGGCGCCGCGGCGGGAACGGCTGCCCCGGCTGCGCCGGTCGCGCACCTTCGAGTTCCGCGTCGCGGACTGCAAGGGCTTCGTCACCGTCGGCCAGTACGACGACGGCCGTCCGGGCGAGATGTTCCTGCGGGTGGCCAAGCAGGGCTCGACCCTGGCCGGAATCATGGACGCGTTCTCGATGGCGGTCAGTTACGGCCTGCAGTACGGGGTTCCGTTGCGCACGTTCGTCAACGCGTTCACCAGCACGCGGTTCGAGCCGGCGGGCATCACCGACGATCCGGACCTCCGGATCGCGACGTCGATCCTGGACTACATCTTCCGGCGCCTGGCAGTGGAGTACCTCGACGCGGACGAGCGGGCCGAACTCGGCATCCGCACCGGTGCCGAGCGCAGCGCGCCCGTCTTCGACGACGCGGTGGCCGACACCCGGCAGGGTCGTGCGCGCCGAAGCGACGCGCCGTACTGCATGCAGTGCGGGGTGCAGATGCAGCGCTCGGGTTCCTGCCACGCCTGTCCGTCGTGCGGCAGCACCAGCGGGTGCAGCTGACGCGGTCGCGGTTGCGCCGAGGGGAACGTTGTCGCGGCATCACGCGAGTGGCGTCGACGAGAACCGCCCCCTCGCGGCCACGTCGACCCTAGCCGGTGGCCTCCATCAGCGACAGCACGTTTCCGTGGGGGTCGCGGAACCACGCGACCCGCATGCCCTCGGGCGACGTCCACGCGTCGTGTTCGTCCTGGGCCATGCCGTTGTACCGGACGAATTCGACGCCCTTGGCGCGCAGCGCTTCGACGGTCTCGTTCAGGTTCGGTACCCGCCACCCCAGGGCGGTGTAACCGGTATCGGCGCGGGACTGCACCAGCGTCACCCGCACGGGCGAGCCGCCGCCCGCGTCCAGAATCAGCGTGAAGTGATCCCGGGACAGCTTCTCGAAGCCGAGGGTGTCGACGTAGAACATCTCCGAGATGTCGAGATCGGTACTGGGCAGGAAGCTCACGAGCTGACCGCGGATCGTCATGGGAACCACTGTGCGCCTCACCCCGCGGCCAGGCAAGGTTGCGGCAACCCGTGCGTGGCGGGTCCGGGGTACTAGCATCTGCTCGTATGAGCACCTCCGAGATCGCGACCGTCCTGGCCTGGCACGACGCTGTCAATTCCAACGACATCGAGACCCTGCTGGCGTTGTCGAGCGACGACATCGTGCTCCCCACCGGGGACGACGACGAGGATCAGGGCCTCGACGAGCTGCGGGAGTGGGCGACGACGGCGGGCGTGACGTTCCGGCCCGGCCGGATGTTCGTGCACGAGGGGATCGTCGTGGTCGAGGAGACCGCCACGTGGGCGGCCGATCCGGAGCACCCGCGCAGTGAGGCGATCGCATTCCGGGTGGTGGGCGACCATGTCGTCTCGGTGTACCGGCACGACACCCTCGAGGAGGCGTTCGAGGCCACCCGGCTGAACGAGGGGGATCTCTACGAGGGATAGGCGACGTGCCGTGACCCCCGGCACATTCTAGCGATCGCTAAGGTAGCCTCCTCGTGGAATGGTCCCAACGCACCCCGAGTGAGGTTCGACGAGTGTCCGCTGAAGCTGTTGAGAAGAAGGGTCCGCTCGCGGGTATCCGCGTCGTCGAGTTCGCGGGACTCGGCCCCGGCCCGCACGCCGCCACCCTGCTCGCCGATCTCGGCGCCGACGTCGTGTGCGTGCAGCGGCCGGGCCTGATCCCGCCCGCCGGTCACCGCGACCAGATCCAGCGCGGCCGCCGCGTCGTCGAGGCCAACCTGAAGGATCCCGAGCAGGTCGAGAAGGTCCTCGGGCTGATCGAGCGCGCCGACGTCCTCATCGAGGGCTTCCGCCCGGGCGTGACCGAGCGCATGGGGCTCGGCCCGGACGTCGCGCTGGCCCGCAACCCGCGCCTGGTCTACGGGCGGATGACCGGCTGGGGCCAGGAGGGCCCGCTCGCCCACGCCGCCGGCCACGACATCAACTACATCTCCCTGACGGGCGTGCTGCACGCCATCGGGCGCAAGGGTGAGCGGCCGGTGCCGCCGCTGAACATGGTCGGCGACTTCGGCGGCGGCTCGATGTTCCTGATCTTCGGCATCCTCTCCGCCCTCGTCGAGCGTCAGAGTTCCGGCAAGGGGCAGGTCGTCGACGCCGCGATGGTCGACGGCGCGCTGGCGCTCTCGCACATGATGTGGGCGTTCCGCGGCCGCGGCGTGTGGTCGGACGAGCGCGGTGTGAACCTCCTCGACACCGGCGCGCCGTTCTACGACGTGTACGAGACCGCCGACGGCAGGTACATGGCCGTCGGTTCCATCGAGCCGCAGTTCTACGCGCTGCTGCTGCAGGGCCTCGAGCTCGATCCGGCCGATCTGCCGCAGCAGCTCGACACCTCGGCGTGGCCGCAGATGAAGAAGCTGTTCACCGAGAAGTTCCTGTCCAAGACCCGCGACGAATGGGCCGCGATCTTCGACGGCACCGACGCGTGCGTCTCCCCCGTGCTCACGTTCGGCGAGGCCCCGGCCAACCCGCACATCGCGGCCCGCGGCTCGCTGATCGAGCTCGACGGCGTCACCCAGCACGCCCCCGCGCCCCGGTTCTCCCGTACCCCGGCGGGCCCGCCGGCCCCGCCGGCCGGCGAGGCCACCGACGTCGACTCCGTCTGGCGCTAGGCAGCGGAGCTGCCGGTGTGTCCTTTGGGCTGCCCTGGCGACCCGAAGGACACACCGGCGCCGCAGGCGCCTACAGGAGGTGCACGGCGCCCGTATCGACCGCGTCCAGCAGGAACGCCGGGGACACGTCCGGGCGACCGGCGCGGCCCCTGCCCGCGGTGAGCTCGTCCGCGAGCCGGCGCGCGACGTCGAGCACGAGCGGGCCGCCGTCGGGCAGGAACCGGAGCAGACCTGCCTGTTCGCACCGCGCGGCGACGGAGGCCAGCAGGGTCGCCGCTTCCTCGTCGTGCCCGGCCGCGGCCAGGCAGGCCACCTCGAGCCGCTCCGCGCGCAGCAGCCTGCGCGCCCGGCGGCTGCCGCGCAGCAGTTGCACCCACTCGCCGGCCCACCGGCACGCCAGCTCGGTGTTCTCCGGCGTGGGATCGGCGAGCAGCCCCCGGATGGCCGTGGCCTCCTCGAGCTGCGCGGTCCACGCCGCCGTGCCGTGGTCGGGGCGCGGCCGCGTCCCGTAGGCGACCGGCTGCTGCCGCGGCGCCGACGGCAGCGGCCCGAGACCGAGCCGGACGCGTTCGTTCTCGACGGCCGCCGCGAGCCGCTCCAGGTTCATGGCGGCGGCCGCACGGGCGCCGTCCGCCAGTCGCGACACCACCGCCTCGCGGTCGCCGCGCACGGCCTTGAGCCGGGCACCGACGACGTACCGCGAGATCTTGAAATCCACGACCCCGCCCTCCGAGCCGAGGGCGAAGCCGTCGTCGAGCAGCCGCTCGGCCTCGTCGAGCTCGCCCCGCTCGTAGAGCAGCTCACCGAGGATCGACCCGGCCAGCACCGCGGCCGACGAGTGCCGGCCGCTGCCGCGCCGCGCCGCGCGCAGTCCCGCGCGGAAATGCTCCTCGGCCCCGGCGACGTCGAGCTGTTCGACCGCGGCCAGCCCCAGCAGGGCGCGGGCGTGCATGGTGTTGTAGGGGCCCTCGTTGAGTTCGTGGTACGGCTGCGCCACCTGCTGCAGCCGAACCACCTCGTCGTAGTCGGCCCGGTAGACCGCGGCGAACGTGGCGACGTTGAGCCCGGACGAGATCACCAGCGGCGGCAGGGTGGCGGCGCGGGCCAGGCAGTGCTCGACGAGATCGTCGGCGCGTTCCAGGCGGTCGCAGCGCAGGGCGACGATGCTGCGCACGACCTCCACCTCGACGGCGATGTCGGCCGCCTCCTCGGCGTTCACACCGTCGGCCGCGACCGCCGCCTCGACCACGTCCAGCGCGTGCAGCGCCGGCGCCGAGCGGTGCAGCAGGATGTTCCCCCAGGCGATCGACAGCTGCAGGCGGATCCGGCCCGCCACGGCGCGGCGCGGCAGCTTGGCGACGAGCCCGAGCAGCGTGGTGGCGTGCCCGTGCTCGATCATCCGGCGCCCGTTCTTCTCGACGAGGTCGACGGCGCGGTCCTCGTCGCCCGCGGCGAGGGCGTGGTCGACCGCCTCGCCGACCATCGCATGGCCCTCGTACCACTCGGACGCGGTCCGGTGCAGGGCCGGGACGCGCTCCGGGTGCTCGCGTTCGAGCCGCTGCCGGAGGAACTCGGCGAACAACGGCTGATATCCGAACCAGCGGCCGTCCTCGTCGATCCGGTGCAGGAACAGGTCCCGGTCCTCGAGGTCCTCGAGCAGGGCCTGACCACGTTCGTGCCCGGTGAGCGCGGTGGCGAGGCTGCCGCAGATGCGTTCGGTCACCGCGGTGGTGAGCAGGAACTCGACGTCGTCCGGGGGCAGCGACTCGAGCACGTTCTCGGCGAGGAAGTCGCCGATCGCCCGGTGCCGGCCGGACAGGTGGGAGATCAGTTCCCCGGGGTCCTCGCGTCCGCGCAGCGACACCGCCGCGAGCTGCAACGCGGCCGCCCACCCGTCGGTGGCGGCGGTCAGGTCGGCGACCTCGTCGTCGTCGAGGTCCAGCCCGGCGAGGTCGACGAGGAAGGTCCGCGCCTCGGACTCGTCGAATCGCAATGCCTCGTAGTCTATTTCGACGAGTTCGTCGCGCACCCGCATCCGGCTCGTCGGCAGTCCCGCGCGGGTCCGGCCGACCACCACGAGCTGCATGTGGTGGCAGCCGTTGTCGAGCAGGAAGGCCATCGCGGCGATCGTCGCGGGGTCGTCGACCCGATGCCAGTCGTCGATGATGACGACGAGTCGTTCACCGGCCCTGTGGATCTCGTCGATGAGTGAGGTGAGCACGTAACGTTCGGCCTCGTCGCCGTGTTCGTCGAGCACCTGGCCGAGCTCGCGGGCCAGCGAGGGCCGCACCTGCCGGATCGACTCGACGAGGTGGGCCAGGAACCACACCACGTTGTTGTCGTCGTGGTCGACGTTGAGCCACGCGACGGGCACGTTCCTCTCGGTGAGCACGTAGCGCCACTGCAGGGCCAGCATGGTCTTGCCGAATCCCGGCGGGGAGTGGATGACGGTCAGTTTCCGGCGCTGCTCCGTGTCGAGGACGGCGAGCAGGCGCCGTCGCGGCACGAGCCGGCGTGTGGTCGACGGCGGACGGAACCGGGTCGCCGGCACCGGCGGGGTGGTGGCGCGCACGCCGGACCGGTAGGTGCTCCGCCGCTCCGACACGGACGGCGACGGAGGGTGACCGGGCTCCGAGCCCGGCTCGAGTTCCCCGGCTACCGGCAGCTCGTCCACCGGCAGACCCTCGTCGGCCTGCACCTCGCGCAGCAGCTCCCCGAACTCGGCGGCGGTCGCGGGCCGGGCCTGCGGGTCCACCGACATGGAACGCTCGATCGCCGAGGACAATCCGTCCGGGACGCCCTGCTCGCGCAGGTCCGGAACGGGCTGGGTGGTCACCCGCACGAACTGCGCCACGACCCGCTCGCCGCTGCGCCGTTCGAATGCCGCGTGCCCGGTCAGCGCGCAGAACAGCGTGGCGCCGAGGCTGTAGACGTCCGATGCGGGGGTGGGCACGCGGCCGCTGAGCACCTCCGGGGCCGTGAACGCCGGCGACCCGGTCACCTCACCCGCCACCGTCTCGAAGCCCCCGCTGATGCGGGCGATCCCGAAGTCCGTGAGCTGCGGCTCGCCGAACTCGGTGAGCAGGATGTTGGCCGGCTTGACGTCGCGGTGCAGGATGCCGACGCGGTGGCCGGTCTCGAGGGCGCCGGCCAGCTTGATGCCGATCCGCACCACCTCGGCCCACGGGATGGGCCCGGAGCGGCGCAGTTGCGCGTCGAGCGAGTCGCGCGGGTGGTACTGCATCACGAGGTACGGGCGCCCGGATTCGGTGGTGCCGACCTGCAGGACGTTGACGATGTTGGGATGCCCGGACAGCCGTCCCATGGCGCGCTGCTCACGCAGGAAACGCTCGAGGTTGTCTGTGTCCATGTGGGAGGTGAGGACCTTCACCGCGACCGGGCGATCGAGTGCGGTCTCGTAGCAGCGGTAGACGACACCGAATCCGCCGCGCCCGATCTCCCGCGCGTCGTCGAACCCGGCGGCGGCGAGTTCGGCAGCGAGGTCGAACCCGATGTCGCGCTGCGTCGCGTACGGATCCTTTTCGGCCACAGTCGTTCTCGCATCCGTCCGAAGTGGCGGCTCGCGGACGGCCACAACGGCGTGACCGCCCGTGCGTACCCCTCGAGCATAACGCCGCGGACCGGTTCCCGGGCCCCGTCCGGCCACCTCCGAATCAGACCACGAGGTGTGGTTCCGCGAGGTCCCGGCCGCGGGCGAGCGCGTCGTACGCCGACGCCACGGACGCCACCGCCCGGCGCACCTCGTCGACCTCCCGCGCGTACGGCAGCCGGAGGAAGCGCTCGAACGCGCCTTCCACGCCGAACCGCGGTCCGGCGGCGAGGACCACACCGTGATTCGGGGCGGTCGCCGCGAGGGCCGTCGACACCGGCGTGGGCATCCGCACCCACAGCGACATCCCGCCCGGCCCCACCGTGTACTTCCAGTCGGGCAGGTGCTCGCCGAGCGCGCCGAGCATCGCCGCCCGGCGGCGGCGCAGCTGTCCGCGCCGCCGCTCGAGCAGGTCTTCGACGTCGCCGAGCAGGTGCGCCGCGGCGAGCTGCTCCATCACCGGCGTGCCGAGGTCGACGGCGGAGCGTGCCCCCACGAGCCGCGTGATCAGGGACCGGTCGGCACGGATCCAGCCCACCCGGAGCCCGCCCCACAGGGACTTCCCGGTGGATCCCACCGTCACGACGGACCGGTCCGCGCCGTACGAGGCGACCGCGGGGGGTGGTGGGGTGTCCAGCCACAGGTCCACCATCGTCTCGTCCACGACGAGCGTCATGCGGGTCTCCTGGGCGATCCGGACGAGTTCGGCCCGGCCCTGTGCGCCCATGCACAGCCCGGTGGGGCTGTGGAAGTCCGGGATCAGGAACGCCATTCGCGCCGCCGTCTGCCGCGCGGCGCTGCGCAGGCCCTCGAGGTCCCAGCCGGCGTCGGCGCCGCCCTCGGGCCGCACCGGCACCACGACCGGCCGCGCCCCGTGCCGCCGGATCGCCTCGAGCGCATTGGGATACGTGGGATGGTCGACGATCACGCGGTCGCCGGCGTCGGTGAGCACGCCGAGCAGCAGGCGCAGCGCGTGCTGCGCGCCGGAGGTGACCATGATCTGGTCGGCGTCCGTGGGCAGCCCCCGCTCCCGGTAGCGCCGCGCGATGACCTCGCGCAGCGGGGCCACGCCGATCGGCTCCATGCCGTGCGAGTCGAGGTAGGCCGGCACCGAGCGCAACGCGGCCGCGTAGGCGGACTCGATCTCGGCGGCGGGCGCGGGCATGGACGCGTAGCTCAGATCCACGGTCTCGGGCGCCCGGGCGGGACCGGGACCCCCCGCCCGCGCCGGGGCGGCGGTCCGGCCCGACGGCAGCGCGACGGTGCTGCGCGCGCCCTGCCGGCTGCGCAGGTAGCCGGCCTCGCGCAGCGCCGTGTACGCGGAGGTGATGGTGGTGCGGCTCAGGGCCAGCGCGGCGGCGAGCTCGCGTTCGCTGGGCAGCGCCACGCCCAGGGGGACGCGGCCGTCGTGCACCAGCAGGCGGATTCCGTCCGCGAGGGCCCGGTACGCGGGCCGCCGATCGGCGGTGTCCTGCCAGTTGCCGAGGTCGCGGGCCAGGGAGCCGGCGCCGATCGCACGCGTGATCACCGATCCAGTATCGCAGTCCAGTCGGTGAAGTGGTCGCCTGTCCCCGGTCCAGTCCATACTGACGACGTGACCACCCTCGGCTACACCCTCTTCGACACCGCCGTCGGCACGTGCGGGCTCGTGTGGTCTGCAGCCGGCATCGTCGGCCTGCAACTGCCCGAGACCGCACCCGAGCCGACGCGCGACGAACTGCTCGAGCGGTTCCCGGACGCGGTCGAGCGCCCGGCCCCGGCCGCGGTGCAGCCCGTGATCGAGGCCGTCACCGCGCATCTCGCCGGCGCCCCGGACGACCTGCGCTGGGTTCCGGTCGACTACCAGAACGTGTCCGAATTCGACACCGCGGTCTACGAGTTCGCGCGCACGATCGGCCCCGGGACGGTGGCGACCTACGGCGAGGTCGCCACCCGGATCGGCCGGCCGGCCGGAGCGCAGGCCGTCGGACAGGCCTTGGGACGCAACCCCGTTCCGCTCGTCGTGCCGTGCCACCGGATCCTCGCCGCGGGCGGCGGCATCGGCGGCTTCTCCGCACCCGGAAGCACCGTCACGAAGCGGGAGCTGCTCGCGCTCGAGCACGCCCCCGGCTTCGACGATCCGACCCTGTTCTGACGGGCAGCCGCAGCGGGTTTCAGCCCAGGATGTCGCGCCGCACGATCGTCTGGTCGCGGCCCGGGCCGACGCCGATGCACGACATGCGCGCGCCCGAAAGCTCCTCGAGCCGCAGCACGTAGTTCTGTGCGTTCTTCGGCAGGTCCTCGAAGGTGCGGGCGTCGGAGATGTCCTCCCACCAGCCGGGCATCTCCTCGTAGATCGGCGTGGCGTGGTGGATGTCGGTCTGCGTCATCGGCATTTCGTCGACGCGGACCCCGTCCACCTCGTAGCCGACGCAGATCGGCACGGTCTCGAGGCTCGACAGCACGTCGAGCTTGGTGAGGAAGAAGTCGGTGATGCCGTTGACACGGGTCGCGTAGCGGGCGATCACGGCGTCGAACCAGCCGCAGCGCCGGGCCCGGCCGGTGGTGACGCCGACCTCGCCGCCGGTCTTGGCCAGGTAGGCGCCGTGCTCGTCGAACAGTTCGGTCGGGAACGGGCCCGAACCGACGCGGGTGGTGTAGGCCTTGAGAATGCCGAGCACCGTACCGATCCGGTTGGGGCCGATGCCCGACCCGACCGCCGCGCCGCCGGCCGTGGGGTTCGACGACGTCACGTACGGGTAGGTGCCGTGGTCGACGTCGAGCAGCGTGCCCTGCGAGCCCTCGAGCAGCACCGTCTCGCCGGCCTCGAGGGCCAGGTTCAGGCGCAGCCGGGTGTCGGCGATGCGATGCTTGAAGCCCTCCGCCTGGCCGAGCACCTCGTCGACGACCTGCTGCGGGTCGAGGGCCTTGCGGTTGTAGATCTTCGACAGCACCTGGTTCTTGAACTCCAGGGCGGCCTCGACCTTGTGGGTGAGGATCTTCTCGTCGAGGACGTCGGCGACGCGGACGCCCACGCGGGCGATCTTGTCCTGGTAGCACGGGCCGATGCCGCGGCCGGTGGTGCCGATCTTCTTGGCGCCGAGGAAGCGTTCGGTGACCTTGTCGATGGCCACGTGGTACGGCATGATCAGGTGCGCGTCGGCGCTGAGCAGCAGGTTCGTGGTGTCGACCCCGCGGTTCTCGAGACCGGCCAGCTCGTCGAGCAGCACGCCCGGGTCCACGACCACGCCGTTGCCGATCACGTTGGTGACGCCGGGAGTGAGGATGCCGGAAGGGATCAGGTGCAGCGCGAAATTCTCCCCGTTGGGGAGGACGACGGTATGGCCGGCGTTGTTGCCCCCCTGGTAGCGCACCACCCACTGCACCCGGCCACCGAGCAGATCGGTGGCCTTGCCCTTGCCCTCGTCGCCCCACTGGGCGCCGATCAGGACGATTGCCGGCATTTCGCTGTCTCCTAGGGTGTCGACGTGCGGGCGCCCTCCGCCTGCAGGGTTCTGCCGTCACAGAACAGAAGCCGGGGGGACAGTCTAGCGGACCACGCGCGCGGCGCTGCCTCCGGCGTCCGCCGGTCGCCGCCCCGCCTGTGACGGGGACCGAGAATCCGCCCGACTCACCGTGCCACGTTCGGGCGCCCGGCGGCGGGGCCCGTCGTGACTAGAGTGAACGGAGCATCGTCGGCCGCGAGAGGAGTGCTCTTGACCCCCGTTGTGCTCAAGTGCGGTGACGCCCCGCTGCCGTTGACATTGACGTCCCTGACCACGTTGACCGCCCCCGTGCTTCCCGGCAAGGACGACTTCGAGGACGTGTTCGCGCATCTCGAGTCGGTCGAGGATCCCCGGCTCGTGGTGGTGGGCGGGGATGCCGCCTTCGCCGCGGCGCTGACCCGGATGATGCGCACGGAGCGGCTCGGCATCGAACTGGCCTACGTGCCCGAGCGGCGCACCCCGGCCGCCGAGGCCTACGGGCTGCGGTTCGGGTCCAAGGCCGCGACCGTCGCCCTGCAGGGCGTGGCCCGGCCGGTGCCGCTCATCCGCGACGACGCCGGCATCGCCCTCGTCGGGCGTGCCCTCGTCGAGGGTGAGGTCGGCGAGCTCGTCGGCGAGGCGTACGTGGACGACACCCGCCTGTTCAGCGGGGTCGCCCCGGGCGTGCGGATCGAGCCGATCCCCGACATGCCGGGACTGCGGGCCGCGATCGACCGGCCGCGCTGGTTCGGCGGCTACCGCTGGGTGACCGGACGCGCCGTCCAGCTCGGCTCGCCCGGCGCCCTGCTCACCCGCGACGGGGTGGCCAATCCCCGGGCGGTGAAGCGGTCCACGTTCTACCGGCACGAGCACAAGTGGAAGCTGGTGCGCTGAGCCGTCCGCTCACACCGCTGCACCACGAGAGCCGTTCGCGCAGAACGCCTGTCGCTTTCGATCCGACGTCACGAGTTGCACCGGGCCAGCGTCTCGCCGGCGCCGCGGAGGGCGGCCCGCAACGACCGCGGGGCCACGACCTCGACCCCGCCGCCGAGGGCGAGGAGCTGGTCGAGCGCCACCTCCTCGGCCTCGAGCAGCAGGTCCACCCGAACCCGCCCGTCCGCGTCCGGCGGGCCCGGCTCGCCGGCGGCGGCGTCGGCGCCCACCACGCGGGGCAGGCGCCGCCACGCGGCCGGGGTGAGGCGGACCGTGCAGGCGAACGTACGCAGGGCCCGGTCGAACTCCGCCGCGGACGCCGCCCAGTAGGCGGGCAGGTCGAATCCGCCGGGGCGGTGCGCGGGAGCGTCGAGCACGTCGGCGGACGCGATGCGCCCGACGCGGTAGGTGCGGACGTGACCGGTGTGGGCGGCGACGAGGTACCAGACCCCGGCCTTGGCGACGAGCCCGAGCGGGTCGAGGGTGCGGGCCACGGTCCGGCCGCCGCGCCGGTAGCGGATGTGCAGGCGACGCTCGTCGAACACGGCGGACGCGACCGCCGGCAGGTGCGTGTTGTCGCCCGGTGCGGCGAACCAGCCTGGGACGTCGACGTGTACCCGGTCGCGCCACGCCTGGGCGGCGCTGCGCAGGGTAACCGGCATGGACCCGAGCAGCTTGCCGCGTGCCGCCTCGAGCTCCACCCCGAGGTCGGCGGCGAGGGTGGGCACCCCCAGCAGCATCAGCGCGGCGCTCTCGTCGCTGG
The DNA here is from genome assembly GCF_011058165.1 of Rhodococcus aetherivorans. Classification (GTDB taxonomy): domain Bacteria; phylum Actinomycetota; class Actinomycetes; order Mycobacteriales; family Mycobacteriaceae; genus Rhodococcus; species Rhodococcus aetherivorans. The sequence continues at coordinate 31,377 of NZ_JAALEG010000048.1, read as the reverse complement.
TGAGCCCGCTCAGCCGGGACTGCCACCCGTCGAGCAGGCGGATGCCGCCACCCGGCCCGCTCTCGGTCCACACCGGGACCCCCGCGGCAGACAGGGCACCGACGTCGCGGTACACGGTGCGCACCGACACGCCGAGGTCGTCCGCGAGTTGCCGCGCGGTCAGGCCCGCGCTGCCCTGGAGCCGGAGCATCATCGCGAGCAGACGTGCCGATCGCATGTCCGCAGCCTACGCGGAAAACACTGACACCGGATGTCAGTGATACGGGGGCATGCTGGGTCCATGACCACATGGGACGAGTTCTCCGAGCAGGCACCGGATCTGGCGAAGGCGATCGCCGCACGACTGCAGGCGCACAAGCATCACGTCCTGGCGACGGTGCGACGGGACGGGTCGCCCCGCGTCAGCGGGACGGAGGTCGAGATCGTCGGCGGCCGGCTGGTGCTCGGCTCGATGCCCGGCGCGCGGAAAGCGCGCGATCTGCAGCGCGATCCGCGCTACGCCCTGCATTCGAATCCCGGGCACCACTCGATGACAGGGGGCGACGCGAAGGTCGCCGGCCGGGCCCGGGAGCTGCACGACGAGGAGAAGGCAGCCGTGCTCGCCGCCTACCCGGAGGAGGTGCCGCCGGGACCGATGCACGTGTTCGAACTCGGCCTGGCCGAGGCGGTGCTCACGTCGGTGGACGGGGAGCACCTGTACGTGGACCTGTGGCGGCCCGGTGCCGCGGTCGAACGCTTCACCCGCTGACCGGCCGGAGCTGCCGTTTCGACCCGCCGGTCGGCCCGGCACGCCGAGGGAGTTCGGCGCCCCGGGCTGTCGAGTTCAACCCGGGGCACCTTGGCCGGCCCGCATCCGGACTACGAGACGGCCCTGAACCGTTGTGCCCGCTGACGCGCGGTCGAAACCTCCGGCCCCGAATACGTCCGCCCGCCGGGCATCCGTTCTCGTCGCCCCGTCGGGCGAAGTGGGGGAACCCCGCCGAAGGGGTACCCGCCCGTGGTGGCCGGCCACCGCGCGTGGCCGGCCACAGACGTTGTCACGGGCGGGGTGGGTCGCCACCCCGGCGCACGCCGAGACCCGACGCGCCCCGGCCGATGTTTGGAAACGGGCGTGCGGGGCAACTCGGCCGAGACGTGAACGTCACCCGTCTCGACCGAACGGAGCATCGCAGTGTTCGAGAAGAATCCGCCGGTTCCCGGCTCACCCGCCGGTTTCGAGGTCCCGGTCGAGGAACCCACCACCCCGACGGACCCGCCACCGGCCAAGCCCGACCAGCGTGAACCCATCCCGGTCACTGCCACCGGCACCCCCGAAGACCTCCCCGACGGCGCGCGCGGGCCCCAGGGCCGGTACCTCACCACCGCGCAGGGCGCGCGGCTGACGGACACCGACCACTCCCTCAAGGCCGGTCGGCGCGGCCCCACCCTGCTGCAGGACCACCACTTCCGCGAGAAGATCACCCACTTCGACCACGAGCGCATCCCCGAGCGGGCGGTGCACGCCCGCGGCGCCGCGGCCCACGGCGTCTTCCGGGCCAACGGCGCCGCCTCGAAGATCACCCGTGCCGGGTTCCTGCAGAAGGGCGCCGAGACGCCCGTGTTCGTCCGCTTCTCGACCGTGCTCGGCTCGCGCGGCTCCGCCGACACCGTCCGCGACACACGCGGCTTCGCGACGAAGTTCTACACCGAGGAGGGCACGTTCGACCTGGTCGGGAACAACATCCCGGTGTTCTTCATCCAGGACGCGATCAAGTTCCCCGACGTCGTCCACGCGGCCAAGCCGCACCCGGACCGGGAGATCCCGCAGGCGCAGAGCGCACACGACACGTTCTGGGACTTCGTCTCGCTCCACACCGAGGCCACCGCCCACACCCTGTGGAACATGTCCGACCGCGGCATCCCCCGCTCCTACCGGATGATGGAGGGCTTCGGCGTCCACACCTTCCGCATGGTCAACGCCGACGGTGAGACGTCGCTGGTGAAGTTCCACTGGAAGCCGCGCCTGGGGGTGCACTCGCTGGTGTGGGAGGAGGCGCAGCTGCTCGGCGGCATCGACCCGGACTTCCACCGCCGCGACCTCGCCGACGCGATCGAGGCCGGGGCCTACCCGGAGTGGGATCTGGGCGTGCAGGTCTTCCCCGACACCCCGGAGCAGACGTTCGAGGGCATCGACCTGCTCGATCCCACCAAGATCGTCCCCGAGGAGCTCGCGCCGGTCCAGCTGATCGGGACGATGCAGCTCAACGCCAACCCGACCAACTTCTTCGCCGAGACCGAACAGGTGGCCTTCCACCCCGGGCACCTCGTGCCGGGTATCGACGTCACCGACGACCCGCTGCTGCAGGGCCGGCTGTTCTCCTACCTCGACACCCAGATCAGCCGGCTCGGCGGGCCCAACTTCGGTCAGCTGCCCATCAACCGGCCGCATGCGCCCGTCAACGACATGCTGCGCGACGGCATGCACCAGACCGGTATTCATCCCGGGGCGGCCCCGTACCGGCCCAACTCGCTCGGGGCCGGCTGCCCGTTCCTGGCCGGCGCCGAGGAGGCCGCGTTCATCGACGTGCCGGCACCCATCGCCGCCGGGGTCAAGGAACGCGCACAGCCGAGTTCGTACGACGACCACTTCTCGCAGGCGCGACTGTTCTACACCAGCCTGTCCGAGGTCGAGAAGCAGCACGTGGCCGACGCCTACAGCTTCGAACTCGGCAAGTGCTTCGAGCAGGCGATCAAGGAGCGGGCCCTGCGCGTGCTCGCGAACATCGATGCCGGACTGTGCGCCACCGTCGCGGCCGGCCTGGGGCTGCCGGCACCGGAGCCGACGGTGGCCCTCGCCGGTGAGCCGCTGCGCAGCGAGGCGCTGTCCCAGGTCGGTGCGACCTGGCCGATCGAGGGCCGGATGGTCGGCATCGTCGCGGACGACAGCGCCGACGTCGCCGAGGTCGCCAAGGCCGTCGCCGCGGTGGCCGCCGCGAAGGCCGTGCCGCTGGTGATCGGCCCGCACGGCGGCAAGCTCGACGGCGGCCGCAAGGAGGTGCCGATCTCGCGGACCTTCGCCACGGCCCGGTCCGTCGAGTACGACGCGCTGCTGCTCGCGAGCGCCCCGGCCGATCCGCGCGTGCGCGTCCTGGTCGACGAGACGTTCCGGCACTGCAAGGCGATCGGCACGTGGGGCGCCGGCACCGAGGCGCTCGAGCACGCGGCCGTCCACCCCGAGGCCCCGGGTGTGGTCACCGCCGACGATCCGGAAGCGGTGGTCACCGGGATCGTCGACCTGCTCGGCGCCCACCGCGTGTGGGAGCGGGCCCAGGCCTGACCCCCGCGCGTCCCCCCTGGGATGGTGGCCGAATGTCACACCGATTCGATTAGATTGAACGCGTGTGACATTCGGCCACCACGGGTGTGTCAGGAGAAGGGCTTGCCGCCGGTGACGGCGATGACCTCGCCGGTGATGTAGCTCGACTCCTGCGAGGCGAGGAAGACGTACGCCGGCGCCAGTTCGGCCGGTTGCCCGGGGCGGCCGAGCGGGACGTCGTCACCGAAGGACTCGAACTTCTCCCGCGGCATGGTGGCCGGGATCAGCGGCGTCCAGATCGGGCCCGGGGCAACGGCATTGACCCGGATTCCCCGCTTCGCGACGTCCGCCGCCAGCCCCTTGGTGAAGTCGACGATGCCGGCCTTGGTCGTGGCATAGTCGAGCAGTTCCGGCGACGGGCTCGTCCCCTGGATCGACGACGTGTTGATGATCGTCGAGCCCGGCTCCATCACCCCGACCCCGAACTTGCACAACCAGAACAACGCGTACAGGTTCGTCTTCAGCACGCGATCGAACTGCTCGGTCGTGATGTCGGCGATCCCGTTCATCTGCACCATCTGGAACGCCGCGTTGTTCACCAGGATGTCCAGGCCGCCGAGTTCGCGCACCGCCGTGTCGACCAGGTGCCGGCAGTGTTCCTCGGCGCGGATGTCACCCGGCACCGCGACGGCGCGCCGGCCCGCGTCCTCGATCCACCGCACGGTGTCGCGGGCGTCGTCCTCCTCGGACTCGAGATAGCTGAGGACGACGTCGGCGCCCTCGCGGGCGAAGGCGATCGCGACGGCCCGGCCGATCCCGGAGTCGGCACCGGTGATCAGCGCCCGCCGTCCCTCGAGCCTGCCGCTGCCGCGATAGGTCTGCTCGCCGTGGTCGGGTGCCGACACCATGTCGGACGTGAGGCCCGGATATTCGAGCTCGGGTTGCCGCTCGCGATCCGGTGCCGGGTACTGCTCGACCGGATTGCGGGGCCGGTGCTGGTCGGTCATGGTTCCTCCCTCGAGGTCTGCGGGCGAGTGCCGACGGCCCCGGACGGGGACCGCCGGGTCCGGCCGGTGCATACCCGGACCCGGGAGCGGGTACACGGGGGACACGGTCGGCGAATCCGAGCGCCGCAGCGCTCTCCCGGCCCGACTTCTGGAAAGGATGCGGCTGTGACGGAACACGAGAACGAGTTTCGGAGAAGCGACGAGACCCGGGCGGGTGCCGATCCGGTGCACGGCAGGCAGACGTACAACAGGGATCTGACGACCGACAGCGACTTCCCGGCCGACGACGCCCGCACGATGCGCAGCCACGCCGGCGAGGCCCTGACCGACTCCAAGGGCTGGCCCGGCTACTTCTTCCTGGGCCTCGGGCTGCTCCTGCTCGGGCTGACGCTGGTGGCCGCCGGGTACGGATTCGAGGGCTGGGCGTGGATCGCCGGCCCGGCATGCATCGTGTCCTTCGCGGTGGGCGCCGTGCTGGTCATGCTGGAGCGCAAGCGGGTCCGCGACGTCGAGGGAACGAGCCTGCGCGAGCCGCGCGGTCACTGACGCCCACCGGCCCGCCCGGCCCGGGGTGCTGCGGCTGCGCACCCCGGGCCGGCCCGGTCCGTCGTCACGACGGGTAGTGTGCCCAACCGTGAATCCACGCCCGCAGACGTCCGCGCCGATGCGTGGCGCGTTCGTGGGTTCGACCTCCGCCGCGGTCTCCGTCGCGGCCCACGGCCTGGCGGGCGGCGAAATTCCGTCCCAGTCGTCGGTGGTGCTGCTGATCGCCGCCTGCGCCGCGTTCGGCGCCGCGGTGTCCGCCATCCGGCCGTCCCGGCTGCTGCCCGCCCTGGTGCTCACCCTGGGGGCGGGACAGATCGTCGGTCATACCGTCCTCACCCTCACCGCCGAGCACGCCCACGGCCCCGGGCTCTCGCCCGCGATGCTCGGCGCCCACGCCGCGGCCCTCGTCGTCTCCGCCGCCCTGATCCGGGCGGCCGAGCAGGGCTGTGCCGCGGCGCTCGGCGTGTTGCGGCGCATCGTCGCCGCGGTGCTCACCCCGCCCCCGGCGCACGCGCCGCTGTGGGTGGCCACGCCGTCGCACCGGGCACGTCTCGTGCTGCGGGTGCTCGTTTCCGCGCAGGCCGGCACCCGGGGTCCGCCCCGCACCGCCTGACCCGATCCCGTTCCGCCGTGGCCCGTACGCCGCGGCGGCCTTCCCCGTGTGCCGACGCCCGGCGCGGTGCGCCGCCCTCGATACGGCGCTGCGCGCTGCCGTCGCCACCGACGATCGAAACGAGCATTCGCATGTCCACGACCGACCTCGGGACGGATCGTCCCGTCCCACCCCGTTCCGGCCCGGACCGTTCCGCGGCGCCCGCGCTGCGCCCGCTGATGCTGCGGCTGCACTTCTACGCCGGCATCCTCGTCGCCCCGTTCATCCTGATCGCCGCGGTCAGCGGCGGCCTCTACGCCCTGGCCCCGACGATCGAGCAGCTCGTCTACCGCGACCAGCTGCACACCGACGCCACCGGTCCGGCCGTGCCGGTGGCGGAGCAGATCCGGGTGGCCGCCGGGCAGCGCCCCGATCTCACCGTCACCGCGGTGCGGCCGGCCGCGGCCCCCGGCGAGACCACCCGGGTCCTGTTCGCCGACCCGAGCCTCGGCGAGTCGCAGCGGCTCGCCGTCTTCGTCGACCCGGTCACCGCGCGGCCGCTCGGTGAGCTGGCCGTCTACGGCAGCAGCAGCGCGCTGCCGGTCCGGACCTGGATCTCGCAGCTGCACCGGCACCTGCATCTCGGCGAGCCCGGCCGCCTCTACAGCGAGCTGGCCGCGTCCTGGATGTGGGTGATCGCGCTCGGCGGCGTGTACCTGTGGGTGCGCCGCTACCGCACGGTGCGTGCCCGCCACGCCCAGGCACGCCTGCTCACCGTCGACCGCACCGCCACCGGCCGGTCCCGCACCCTCGGCTGGCACGGCGTGGTGGGCGTGTGGATCGCGGTGGGCCTGGTGTTCCTGTCCGCGACCGGCCTGACCTGGTCCCGGTTCGCCGGCGACAACATCGCCGAGCTGCGGGCCGCGCTGCACTGGAAGACGCCGACCGTCGACGCGACCCTGACCGGGGGCGGCGCCGCGGCCGCGACGGGCCACGAGGGGCACGGCGGCCACGCCGGGCACGCCGCCGACCCGGGACTGCTCGACGCGAACATCGCCCGGATCGACCCGGTGCTGGACACGGCCGCCGCCGCGGGACTGACCGGGGTCGTCGAGGCCTCGATCCCGGCGCGCCCCGGCACCGCGTTCACCGTCGCCGAAACCCGCCAGCCCTGGGTGTACGGCATCGACTCGGTCGCCGTCGACGGCGCGACCGGCGAGGTCGTCGACGTGTCGCGGTTCGCGGACTGGCCGCTCGCCGCGCAGCTGACGTGGTGGTCGATCACTCTCCACATGGGCATCATGTTCGGGCTCGTCACGCAGGTCGCCCTGGCGCTGCTGGCGGTGGCGTTGATCACGGTCGTGCTGCGCGGCTACGTGATGTGGTGGCGGCGACGGCCCACGCGAGGGTCGGCGTGGGCCGTCGGCCGGGCCCCGGCACGCGGCGCGCTGCGCCGCATCGGCGCAGGTCCGGCGGTCGCGATCGGCGTCGCGGCCGCGGTCGTGGGCTGGTTCGCCCCGGTGCTCGGGCTGAGCCTGCTGGCGTTCCTCGTCGTCGACACCGCCGTCGGGTGGCGCATGCGGGGGCGCGCATAATGGTCCCTCGTGTGCCGATCGACGAGGAGTGCCGGTGAGCGACGATCTGTCCGCGTACCGTAAGGAGTTCGCCCGCATCGAACGAAAGGTCGCCGGCGAGTTCGACGCCGGCCGGCGGCACCGTGTCCTCGTCGCCTGCATCGTCGCGGTGGTGCTGGGTCTGCTTCTGCCGCAGTCGGATACGGAATGGTCGTGGACGGTGCTCGGCACGTGGTTCGGGCACGACGCCACGACGACGGTGCCGATGCGGATCTTCGTGAGCCTCGCCCTGGTGTTCGGCGTGGTGTCGTCCACCGCGGCGCTGTGCACGCACCGCTGGCGGCTCGCGTCGGCGTCGATGCTCGGCTCCGGACTGGCGTCCCTGTTCGGGCTGCTCGGCTACTGGTCGCAGAACGGCATGCCGGTCGAGACCCCGCACGCCCCCGGCGCCGGGATGGTGCTGTCCTGGCTCGGCATGGTGGCGCTGACCTCGCAGTGGCTGCCCGTCGTGCTCAGCCGCTCCCCCACAGACCGGCACCCGCATCCGGTGACCACGCCCGTGCTCTGACGGGGCATCCGCGCGCCGTTCCTCGGCGCGCGGATGTCCCGTGTGCACGGATCCCCTGCGCGCCGGGGGGACGCGGCGTACATTTCCCCGCCGAATCGGCCGCACCGGGTCGGCGCATTCCTCGGCGTGCGGTCAGGAGACGACGCCGTCGCCGTCCGCGCGACGTAGCAGGTAGGTGTCCATCACCCAGCCGCGCGCGGCCTTCGCGCGGGCGCGGGCCCGCTCGATGTCCGGCAGCACCTCCCGCAGCGGGCCGGCGACGAGTTCCTCGTCGGACGTGCCGAGGTCGGCGCCCCACCAGATGCGCCAATCACCTTCGAGCCGGGCGCATTCCAGCGCACCGTCGAGCATGACGACGAGGTTGTCACCGCCGGCCGCCACCTCCTGCGCGAGCCGGCGGCCCGTGGTGACGACGATCGGGCCGCCGATCCGGTTGAGCACCAGCCGGTGCCGCGCCGCGAGCAGCGACACGCTGCTCACCCCGGGGATCACGTCGTAGTCGACGTCGAGCACGCCCCGGTCACGGATGCGCTCGACGACGCGAATCGTGCTGTCGTACAAGCTCGGATCGCCCCACACGAGGAATCCGGCGGTTTCGTGCTCGGCGACCTGCTCGCGCAGCACCGTCTCGTACGCGGCGGCCCGGGCGGCGTGCCAGTCCCGCACCTCGGTGCCGTAGGCGGACGGGGCGCGGTCCCGCGGCGGGTCCGGCACCGGGATCGTCCGGTAGTCGCCGGCGATGTGGCGACGGCAGATCTCCTCCCGCACGGCGACGAGGTCGTCGACGCCGCGCTGCTTGTCGGCGACGAGGAAGACGTCGACGTCGTTCAGCGCCCGGACCGCGGCCACGGTGAGGTCGTCGGGCCCGCCCGGCCCGATCCCGATCAGCCGCAGCCGCCTCCTCACGCGCGGTCCTCGAGGTCGCCCTCCACATCGAGGTAGGCCTGCTGCAGTTCCGCGAGCGTCGCCGGATCCGGTTCGGCCCACAGGCCGCGGTCGGCGGCCTCGGTGAGCCGTTCGACGATGCCGCGCAGCGCCCACGGGTTGGCCTCGCGCAGGAACCGCTGGTTCTCGGAGTCGAGGGCGTAGGTGCGGGCGAGGGTTTCGTACATCCAGTCGGCGACGACCCCGGCGGTGGCGTCGTAGCCGAACAGGTAGTCGACGGTGGCGGCGAGCTCGAACGCGCCCTTGTAGCCGTGCCGGCGCATCGCCGCGAGCCAGCGCGGGTTGACGACCCGGGCCCGGAACACACGGGCGGTCTCCTCCGCCAGCGAGCGGGTGCGGACCTGGTCGGGGGTGGTCGAGTCGCCGATGTAGGCCTTCGGGTCGGCACCGGTGAGCGCCCGGACGGTGGCGACCATGCCGCCGTGGTACTGGAAGTAGTCGTCCGAGTCGGCGATGTCGTGCTCGCGGGTGTCGGTGTTCTTCGCCGCCACCGCGATCCTCCGGTAGTTGGCGCGCATGTCGTCCGCGGCCGGGACGCCGTGCAGGTGCCGCCCGTACGCGAAACCGCCCCACGCGGTGTACACCTCGGCGAGATCGGCGTCGCTGCGCCAGTTTCCGGAGTCGATGAGCGGCAGGATGCCGGCGCCGTAGGAGCCGGGCCTGGACCCGAAGATGCGGCGCACCGCGCGCTCGGGGTCGCCGTGCTCGGCCTCGTCGCGGCGGGCGTGCGCGCGCACGTAGTTCAGCTCGTCGGGTTCGTCGAGGGCCGCGACGGTGCGGATCGCGTCGTCGAGCATCGCGACGACGTGCGGGAAGGCGTCGCGGAAGAACCCGGAGATGCGGACGGTGACGTCGATGCGCGGCCGGCCGAGCTCGTCGAGCGGGATCACAGTCAGCTCGCGCACCCGCCGGGACTCGGCGTCCCATTCCGGGCGCATGCCGATCAGGGCGAGGACCTCGGCGATGTCGTCGCCGGAGGTGCGCATCGCGGAGGTCCCCCACACCGACAGGCCGACCGAGGGCGGATAGCCGCCGGTGTCGGCGCGGTACCGGTCGAGCAGGTTGTTCGCGAGCGCCACGCCCGTGTCGTAGGCGAGCCGGCTCGGCACCGCCTTCGGGTCGACGGTGTAGAAGTTGCGGCCGGTGGGCAGCACGTTGACCAGGCCGCGCAGCGGCGATCCGGACGGGCCGGCGGGCACGTAGCCGCCGTCGAGGGCGTGCAGCACCGCGTCGAGCTCGTCGGTGGTGCGTGCCAGGCGCGGCACGACCTGCTCGGCGGCGAAGGCAAGCACCCGCTCGACCTCCGGGTCCGCCCCGCCCAGCACGGACTGCACGACCGTGGCGGCGCTGCCGGCCTGCCAGCCGGCGTCCTCCATGCCCTGCACCAGTGCCCGGGCCAGCGCCTCGACCGCGTCGGTCTCGGTGAGCGGCGCGTCCGGCTTCAGGCCGAGGGCGGTGCGCAGACCGGGCACGGCGTGGGCCCGCCCGCCCCACACCTGGGCGGCCCGCAGCACCGACAGCACCAGGTTCACGCGGGCCTCGCCGACGGGTGCCGTGCCGAGCACGTGCAGGCCGTCGCGGATCTGCGCGTCCTTCACCTCGCACAGCCAGCCGTCGACGTGCAGCAGGAAGTCGTCGAACTCGGCGTCGTGCGGGCGGTCCTCGAGCCCGAGGTCGTGGTCGAGCTTGGCGGCCTGGATCAGCGTCCAGATCTGGGCGCGGATCGCCGGCAGCTTGGCCGGGTCCATCGCCGCGATGTTCGAGTACTCGTCGAGCAACTGCTCGAGACGGGCGATGTCGCCGTACGACTCGGCGCGCGCCATCGGCGGGATGAGGTGGTCGACGATGGTGGCGTGGGCGCGGCGCTTCGCCTGGGCCCCCTCGCCCGGGTCGTTGACCAGGAACGGGTAGATCAGCGGGAGGTTGCCGATGGCGGCGTCGGTCGCGCAGGCCGCGGACAGGCCGGCGTTCTTGCCGGGCAGCCACTCCATCGAGCCGTGCTTGCCGAGGTGGACGACGGCGTCGGCGCCGAAGCCGTTCTCCACCCACCGGTACGCGGCGAGGTAGTGGTGCGACGGCGCCATGTCCGGATCGTGGTAGATCGCCACGGGGTTCTCCCCGAACCCCCGGGGCGGCTGGATCATCAGCACCACGTTGCCGGCCTGCAGGGTGGCCAGGACGATCTCGCCCTCGGGAGCGGACTGCCGGTCCACGAACAGCTCGCCGGGGGCCGCGCCCCACGCCTCGGTCATCGCGTCGGTCAGTTCCGCGGGCAGGTCCGCCGTCCACTCGCGGTACTGCGCCGCGCTCACCCGGACCGGGTTGCCCGCCATCTGCTCGGCGCTGAGCCATTCCTCGTCCTGCCCGCCCGCGGCGATCAGGGCATGGATCAGCGCGTTGCCCGCCTCGGCGTCGTCCGCGGTGTCGAGGCCCGGGAAGCCGTCACCGAGGTCGTAGCCGCGCTCCCGCAGCGCGCGCAGCAGCCGGATCGCGGACACCGGGGTGTCCAGGCCGACGGCGTTGCCGACCCGGGAGTGCTTCGTCGGATACGCCGAGAGCATGATCGCCAGGCGCCGCCGTGCGGGCGGGATGCGCCGCAGGCGGGCGTGCGCGACGGCGATGCCGGCGACGCGGCGGCAGCGTTCGGGGTCGGTGACGTAGCGGGGCAGGCCGTCGGCGCCGAATTCCTTGAACGAGAACGGCACGGTGATGATGCGGCCGTCGAACTCGGGGACGGCGATCTGCGTCGCGGAATCGAGCGGGGAGACACCCTCGTCGGAGTCGGCCCACGCGTCGCGTCCCCAGGTCAGGCACAGCGCCTGCAGGATCGGGACATCCAGGGCGGCGAGCGCTTCGACGTCCCAGGCATCGTCGTCGCCGCCGGCGGAGACGGTGGCGGGGCGGGTGCCGCCGGCGGCGAGGACCGTGACGATCAGGGCGTCGAGGGTGCCGAGCTCGGCCAGCAGGCCCGCGGGGGCACCGCGCAGCGTGGAGCAGAAGATCGGCACGGCCACCGCGCGGCCGGTGGCGTCGACCGCCTGCGCGAGATCGCGGACGAAACGGGTGTTTCCGCTGGTCTCGTGGGCGCGGTAGTAGAGGATGCCCACCCGCGGCAGGCCGGGATCGGTCGCGGCGGGCGCGTGGCTGCCCCACGCGGGCAGCGCGGCCGGCGGCTCGAAGCCCTCGCCGGTGAGCAGGACGGTGTCGGACAGGAAGGCATGCAGCTGGGCGAGGTTCGCGGGCCCGCCCTGCGCGAGGTAGGCGTGCGCCTCGGTGGCGATACCGACGGGGACGGTCGAGTGGCTCATCAGCTCGGCGTCGGGCAGCTGCTCGCCGCCGAGCACGACGACGGGTGCGCCGTGCGCCAGGACCGCGTCGATACCGTTCTGCCAGGACCGGACGGAGCCCAGGATGCGGACGATCACCAGGTCGGCGCCGTCGAGGAGGCGGGGAAGCTCGGTCTCGACGTCGAGGCGCGACGGGTTGCCCAGCGCGTACTCGGCGTCCGAGCTCAGCGCCGACAGCAGGTCGGTGTCCGACGTGGACAGCAGCGCGAGCCGCGTCACGACCGGGCCCCGCGCAGTTCCCGATCGCCCCTGCGCAGCACGAAATCAGCCATGTTCAGTCTCCAAACCCTCGTGGACTTCCCGCGCCGTGGCCGGTCTCCTGGCTGACGGATCATCGCTGCCGCGCCGACCTTCCCGGACTTCCGTCCAGTGGTCTCCGGACCGGCGGACCGGTCCGGACGAGGGCGAGCACCTACCCGCTCACAGTGGCGAGGGCCGCGCCGGTCTCACACCGGCTTCCCGAGCACCACGGCAGGTGGAGCGTAACGCACCGCTTCCTCGTCGTGTGCAACCATGTGCCCCCATGGCCGACCTTCCCCCGGACCGGTGCCCCGGTCTGCTGCGCCCCCACCTCGCCGCCGACGGCGCGCTGGTGCGGCTGCGCGCGCCCGGCGGCAGGCTCCCGGACGGCGGACTGCGGGCGCTGTCGGCGGCGTCGACCGCCTTCGCGGACGGCGACGTCCACCTCACCTCGCGCGGAAACCTGCAGCTCAGGGGCGTCACGGTGGACGAGTGCGGCGGTGTGCCTGCCGGCCTCGTCGACGCGGTGTCGGCGGCCGGGTTCCTGCCGGCACCGTCGCACGAACGGGTCCGCAACGTCGTCGCCTCGCCGCTGTCCGGGATCGTCGGAGGACGCGCCGACCTCCGTCCGCTCATCGGCGCGCTCGACGCCGCCCTGTGCGCCGAACCCGTGCTCGCGCAGCTGCCGGGCCGGTTCCTGTTCGGCCTCGACGACGGTCGCGGCGACGTCGCGGCCCTGCGCTGCGACCTCGCCGCGGTGGCCGCCGACTCGGGGCTGTTCGAGATCGCGATCGGCCGGCTCTGCGGTCCGGTGGTCCCGGCCGACCGGGTCGTCGACACGCTGATCGACCTGGCGCGGCGGTTCGCGGCGGTGCGCGGCACCCGCTGGCACGTGCACCAGCTGCCCGAGGCGGGGGCCGAGCTCGGGGGCGGCGCGCCGCTGCCGCCGGCCGCCCGGTACACGATGCCGTACGGCCCCCTGCCGGGAGCGGTCTCGGCGCTGGTCCCGCTGGGCATCCTCTCGCCGGCGATGGTGGCGGCGCTGCCCGAGTCGGAGGTGATCGTCACGCCGTGGCGCGGCCTCGTCCTCGCCGGCGAACCCGATCCGCAGCCGCTGCGCGACGCCGGGTTCGTGCTCGACGGTGCGTCGCCGTGGACCCGCACCACCGCGTGCGCCGGCGCGCCGGGGTGTAGCCTCGCCGAGGGCGACACCCGTTCCGCGGCCCGGCGTGCCGTCGCCGGCGCGCCCCCGGCCGGGCACCTCCACGTCGTGGGATGCGAACGATCCTGTGGCGCCCCGAATTTCCCACATACCCTCCTGTTCGCGAGGACCCGCCCATGACGCCCACTCCCCCACCCCGGCGCTACGACTACGTCACCGACGGCGCCGACATCTACGTCCGGTCGTTCGCGACGATCCGTGCCGAGACGGACCTGTCCGCGATCCCCGCCGACGCCGAGAAGGTGGCGGTGCGGATGGTGCACGCGTGCGGCCAGACCGACCTGACCCGCGACCTCGCGATCCATCCGGACCTGGTGTCGGCGGCGCGCGGGGCGCTGCGGGCGGGCGCGCCGATCCTCACCGACGCCCACATGGTCGCGTCCGGGGTGACGCGCACGCGGCTACCCGCGGACAACGAGGTGCTGTGCCTTCTGCGCGATCCGCGCGTGCCGGACCTCGCGGCGGCGTGGGGCACCACCCGCTCGGCCGCGGCGGTCTCGCTGTGGGAGGACCGGCTCGACGGCGCGGTCGTCGCGATCGGCAACGCCCCCACCGCGCTGTTCCACCTGCTCGAGCTGATCGACGCCGGCGGCCCCCGGCCCGCCGCGATCGTCGGGGTGCCGGTCGGGTTCATCGGCGCCGCCGAGTCCAAGGAGGCGCTCGCCGCGCATCCGCTGCAACTCCCCTACCTGGTGGTGCGGGGGCGCCGCGGGGGTTCGGCGATGGCGTCGTCCGCGATCAATGCCCTGGCCCAGGAGGCGGAGTGAACGACACCGGACGGTTCTACGGCGTGGGGCTCGGCCCCGGCGATCCCGAGCTGATCACCCGCAAGGCGGCTCGGCTGATCGAGCAGGCCGACGTGATCGCCTACCACTCGGGCACCCACGGCCGCTCCATCGCGAGGGGCATTGCGGCCGAGCTGATCCGGGAGGGGGTGATCGAGGAGGCGTTGATCTACCCGGTCACCACCGGCACCACCGACCATCCCGGCGGCTACGACGGCGCCATCGCCGACTTCTACGACGAGTGCGCGGCGCGCCTGGCCGCCCACCTCGACGCCGGCCGCACCGTCGTCGTGCTGTGCGAGGGCGATCCGCTGTTCTACGGCTCCTACATGTATCTGCACGACCGGCTCGCGGATCGCTATGCGACCGAGGTGGTTCCGGGCGTGACGTCGGTGTCCGCGGCCGCCGCGGCCGCGGCGGAACCGCTGGTGCGGCGCACCGACGTGCTCACGGTGCTGCCCGGCACGCTGCCCGAGCCGGAGCTGGCGCGCCGTCTCGCCGACACGGACGGCGCCGCGATCATGAAGCTGGGCCGTACCTTCCCCGCGGTCCGCAGCGCGCTCGCCCAGGCGGGCCGGCTCGACGACGCGGTGTACGTCGAGCGCGCGTCGATGGGCGGGCAGCGCATCGTCCCCGTCGCCGAGGTCGACGCCGACGCGGTGCCGTACTTCTCGGTGATCCTCACCCCCGGCGACCGGGCGCCGCGCAACCGGGACATCACCGACCGGTCCCGGCCCGTCGTCGCCGACGCTCCCGAGGCGGTCGCTGCCCGGGAGCTCCTCGTCGTCGGTCTCGGCCCCGCGGACGAGAAGTGGCTCACCCCCGAGGCCGCCGCCGCGCTGGCGTCCGCCGACCACATCGTCGGCTACGGGCCCTACGTCGACCGCGTGCCGGTCCGCCCGGGCCAGCGGCGGCACGCGAGCGGGAACACCGTCGAGGTGGACCGGGCCCGGTTCGCGCTCGAGCTGGCGCTGTCCGGAGAACGGGTGGCCGTCGTCTCGGGCGGCGACGCCGGGGTGTTCGGGATGGCGTCGGCCGTGTTCGAGGCCGCGCAGGATCCGCGGTTCGCCGAGCTGCCGGTGCGCGTGCTACCCGGGGTGTCGGCGATCCAGGCGGTGGCCGCGCGGGCGGGCGCCCCGATCGGCGGGGACTTCGCCGTGATGAGCCTGTCCGACCGGCTCAAGCCGTGGGAGGTGATCGAGCGGCGGCTCGCGGCCGTCGCGCAGGCGGACCTGGTGCTGGGTCTGTACAACCCGGCGTCGCGGTCGCGGACCACGCAGGTCGCGCAGGCCCAGGCCGTGCTGCTGCGGCACCGGCCGGCCGACACCGTCGTCGTGGTCGGCCGCGACGCCGGCCGCCCCGGCGAGTCGCTCGAGGTGACCACGCTCGAGAAGCTCGACCCGGCCACGATCGACATGAAGTGCCTGCTCATCGTGGGATCGTCCGGGACCACGGTCACCGACGCCGGCGCGGTGTGGACGGCGCGGTCGGTGCGCTCCGACTCCTGACATCCGTGCGGTACACCGGAATCCGCGCCCACCGCGGCGGGCGCGGATTCCGGGTCAGCGCGTGAATTCCGTGCGATCCCGCGCCGGGTCGTAGAGATGCGAGCACGCGACGTCCGGCTGCGCCCGCACGCCCAGGGCCCGGCCGACGACGATCACCGCGGTGTGCTTCAGTCCCGCCGCCTCGGCCCGGTCGGCGATGTCGGCGAGGGTGCCGCGCAGCACCAGCTCGTTCGGGCGGGACGCGAACGCCACCACCGCGGCCGGGCAGTCGGCGCCGTACTCGCCGCTCAGTTCCTCGGCGAGGGCGCGGATGCGGGTGATCGCCAGGTGCAGCACCAGGCTGGCGCGCAGTCCCGCGACGCGCGCCAGGGACTCGGTGTCGGGCATCGCCGTGGATCGCGCCCGGGTACGGGTGAGGACCACGGTCTGCACCAGTTCGGGCACGGTCAGCTCCGCGCCGAGGGTCGCGGCGGCGGCCGCGTAGGCCGGCACGCCAGGGGTCACGTCCCAGGGCACCCCGGCCGCGTCGAGCCGGCGCGTCTGCTCGGTCAGGGCCGAATACAGCGACGGGTCACCGGAACACAACCGGACGACGTCGAGGCCGCGCCGGTGCGCGTCCACCAGGTGCGCGGTGATCTCGTCGAGGTCCAGGTGCTGGGTGTCGACGAGTTCCGTGTCGGGCCGGCAGTGCGCGAGCACCTCGGCGTCGAGGTAGGTGCCGGCGTAGAGCACCACCGGTGCCTCGCTCAGCAGCCGCGCCGCCCGCAGCGTCAGCAGGTCGGCCGCACCCGGCCCGGATCCCACGAAGTGCACTGTCATTTCTCGCCTTTCGTCACCTGCCACTGCACCACCGGGCGCAGCGCCTGCCAGCCGCTGAACCCGCCGAGGGGTGCGGCCTGCTCCACGGTCAGCCGGGTCAGCTCCCCGCCGTGGGTCTTCCACCACTGCACCAGCGTCGCCTCGGTCTCGAGCGTCACCGCGTGCGCGACCAGCCGTCCTCCCGGACGCAGTTCCTCCCAGCACTTTTCGAGCACACCGGGAATCGATCCGCCGCCGCCGACGAAGACGGCGTCGGGGGTGTCGAGGCCGTCGAGCGCCGCCGGGGCGGGGCCGCGCACCACCGCGACCGACGGGACGCCGAGCCGCGCGGCGTTGCGCACGATCCGCTCCGCACGCCCCTCGTCGCGCTCGATCGCGACGGCGCGGCAGCGCGGATCGGTACGGGCCCATTCGATCCCCACCGAACCGGCGCCGGCGCCGACGTCCCACAGCAACTGCCCCGGCCGGGGCGCGAGCGCGCACACCGCGGCGAGCCGGATCGGGCGCTTGGAGATCTGCCCGTCGTGCTCGAACGCGTCGTCGGGCAGGCCCGGCGCGGTGGAATAGCCCTCCGCGCCCCGGCATTCGACGCAGACCACGTTGAGGGCGGGGGCGTCGCCGGACCACTCGTCGGCGGTGGCGCTGCGGCGGGCCTCGGCGGGGGCTCCGAGGTCGGAGAGCACCGTCAGCACACTCGCCCCGAAGCCGTCGCGGCGCAGCAGGTCCGCGACCTGCGCGGGCGTGCCGCCGTCGGAGGAGAGCACGATCAGCCGCCGGCCCCGCCCGAATGCGCGGCGGACGGCGTGCACGTCGCGGCCCACCAGCGTCACCACGTCCACCGACTCGGCGCTCCACCCCATCCGCGCGCGGGCCAGGGCCACCGACGACACCGCGGGCAGCACCGTCACCGCGGCGGCGCCGAGGTGGGCGATGAGCGTGGAGCCGATGCCGGAGACGAGGGGGTCGCCCGAGGCGACCGCGACGATCCGCCG
The DNA here is from genome assembly GCF_011058165.1 of Rhodococcus aetherivorans. Taxonomy (GTDB): domain Bacteria; phylum Actinomycetota; class Actinomycetes; order Mycobacteriales; family Mycobacteriaceae; genus Rhodococcus; species Rhodococcus aetherivorans. The sequence goes on along the minus strand of NZ_JAALEG010000048.1, from coordinate 13,937 downwards.
GTCGCGATGGCGCTCGAGCAGCGCGGCGAGCCCGTCGCGCAGCGGGGAGGGCCACGGCTCCCGGACGGCGCCGGTCTCGGGCAGCAGCGCCAGGTGACGGCGCCCGCCCAGCAGGACCTGCGCGCCGAGCACCGCGTCGCGGGCGGGCGGCGGCAGGCCGTCCCAGCCGTCGGCGCCCATGCCGACGACGGTGATCTGTGAACCCATGGCGTCGAACCCTAGCCGGTGCGGTTAGACTCGGCGGCGGCAAGACAATCGAGGTGCCCCTCACGGGGATAATCGGGAAGCCGGTGCGAATCCGGCACAGGCCCGCTGCGGTGACCCGGGAGCCGTCGATCACGCGCAACACGCGCAGCCACTGGACCGGCCGGTCCGGGAAGGCGATCGCACGGCGTTCGACCGGGAAGTCCGAATACCGGCCTCGATTTCAGCTGCCGAGAAGACATCCCAGCGGGAGCCTGTGGAGGTTCGAGTGCACGTGTATCCGTTCAGTGCCGTCGTCGGCTCCGACGACCTGGCGCTGGCCCTGTCCCTGTGCGCGGTCTCGCCGTCGATCGGCGGGGTGCTCGTGCGCGGCGAGAAGGGCACCGCCAAGTCGACCACCGTACGCGCCCAGGCCGCGCTGTTGCCGCAGGTCACCGAGGTCACCGGCTGCCGCTTCGCGTGCGATCCCGCCGCCCCCGACCCGGCGTGCCCCGACGGGCCGCACCCGGGCGGTGCGGCGGCGCAGACCCGTCCGGCGCGGCTGGTGGAACTGCCGGTCGGTGCCACCGAGGACCGCGTCACCGGCTCCCTGCACCTGCAGAAGGCGCTGTCGGCGGGCACCGCCGAGTACGAGCCCGGCCTGCTCGCCCGGGCGCACCGCGGGGTGCTCTACGTCGACGAGGTCAATCTGCTGCACGACCACCTGGTGGACCTGTTGCTCGACGCCGCCGCGATGGGCCGCTGCTCCGTCGAGCGCGACGGGGTGTCGGTCTCGCACGCTGCCCGGTTCGTGCTGGTCGGCACGATGAACCCGGAGGAGGGTGAGCTGCGGCCGCAGCTGCTCGACCGCTTCGGCCTCACCGTCGAGGTGGCCGCGCCCCGCGATCCGCAGGTGCGGGCGGAGATCGTGCGGCGGCGCCTGGCGTTCGACGCCGACCCGGACGCGTTCGTCGCGCGGTGGGCCGACGCCGAGGCGGCGCTGACGCGGCGGTTGGCGCAGGCCCGCGACCGGCTGCCGCAGGTGCGGCTCGGCGACGACGCGCTCGTCGCGATCGCGGAGGTGTGCGCGGCGTTCGACGTCGACGGGATGCGCGCCGACCTGGTCACCGCAAAGACCGCCGTCGCGCATGCGGCGTGGGTGGGCCGCGACGAGGTGACGCGGGCGGACATCGCGGTGGCGGCGCGGCTGGCGTTGCCGCACCGTCGTCGCCGCAACCCGTTCGACGAGCCCGGCATGGACGAGTCGCTGCTCGACGAGCTGCTCGGCGAGCAGCCGCCCGAGCCCGATCCGGACGGCCCCGACGATTCCGGTCCCGATGATTCCGGTCCGGACGGCCCCGGCGCCGGCGAGGCGACGCCGGGCCGGGACGACCGGGGGCAGGGCTCCGGTGCGGCGACGTCCGTCGCGGCCCCCGCCGAGCCCTACCGGACCCGCCTGTTCACGGCCGACCGCACCGGCCGCGGTGCCGCGGGCCGCCGCTCCCGCGCCCGCACCACGGTCGGCCGGACCGTCGGCGAGCGTCGCGGCGACACCGGCCCGATCCATCTGCCCGCCACCATCCGCGCCACCGCCACCCACCCGTGCGTGGTTCCGGTAGCGGGGACTACCGAAACCACGCACGGGTGGCAGGTGCGGCGGAAGGTCGTCGAGGGCCGGGAGGCCAACCTGGTGCTGCTGTGCGTCGACGCGTCCGGCTCGATGGCGGCGCGGCAGCGGATGACGCAGGTGAAGACGGCGATCCTGTCGCTGCTGCTCGACGCCTACCGGCGTCGCGACACGGTGGGCCTGGTGACCTTCCGCGGGGATCGCGCCACGCTCGTGCTGCCGCCGACCAACTCGGTGGACGTGGCCGCGACGCGGCTGCGGGAGCTGCCGGCGGGCGGGCGCACCCCGCTCGCCGAGGGACTGCTCGAGGCGGCCGAGACGATCCGGCGGCACCGGCTGCGCGAACCCGACCGGCGGGCCCTGCTCGTCGTCGTCACCGACGGCCGCGCCACCGCCGGGCCGGACGCGGTGGCCCGGTCCCTCGCGGCCGCCGACCGGCTCGCCGCCGCCGGGATCGACGCGGTCGTCGTGGACTCCGAGACCGGCCGGTTCCGCATGGGCCTCGCGGCCCGGCTCGCCGAGCGGCTCGGCGCCGAACACGTCCCCGTCGGTGAGGTCCACGCCGACGCGCTCACCACCGTCGTGCGAGGAAGGGCCGCCTGATGCCGAAGGGACAACCGACCGCCGTGCCGGACGACGGCCTCACCACCCGCCAGCGCCGCAACCGGCCGCTGCTGATGGTCCACACCGGCGACGGCAAGGGCAAGTCGACCGCCGCGTTCGGTCTCGCACTGCGCGGCTGGAACCAGGGCTGGTCCGTCGCGGTGTTCCAATTCGTCAAGTCCGCCAAGTGGCGCCTCGGCGAGCAGACCGCCTTCGAGACCCTCGGCGACCTGCACACCGAACGCGGCACCGGGGGCCCGATCGAGTGGCACAAGATGGGCTCCGGGTGGTCGTGGTCGCGCAAGGACGGCACCGAGGAGGACCATGCCGCCGCGGCGCTCGCCGGGTGGCGGGAGATCCAGCGCCGGCTCGCCGCCGAGCAGCACGGGCTGTACGTGCTCGACGAGTTCACCTACCCCATCGGCTGGGGATGGATCGACGCCGACGAGGTGGTGCAGACCCTGCGGACGCGCCCCGGCCACCAGCACGTCGTGATCACCGGCCGCCGGGCACATCCGGCGCTGATCGAGGCCGCGGATCTCGTCACCGAGATGACGAAGATCAAGCACCCGATGGATGCGGGCCAGAAGGGCCAGAGGGGCATCGAGTGGTGACACTCGCGGGTGACGGCGTGGTGACCGCATGACACCGCTGCCCCGGCTGGTGGTGGCCGCGCCGGCTTCCGGACACGGGAAGACCACGGTCGCGACGGGCCTCATGGCGGCCCTGCGGGCGGCCGGGCACACCGTGTCGGGACACAAGGTCGGCCCGGACTACATCGACCCGGGCTACCACGCCCTCGCGACGGGCCGGCCCGGCCGCAACCTGGACGCCCATCTCGTCGGCACCGACCTGCTCGCACCGCTGCTCGCGCACGGCGCCCGCGGTGCCGACGTCGCGATCGTCGAGGGCGTGATGGGCCTGTACGACGGGATGCTCGGCACCGACGGGTTCGCCTCCACCGCCCACACGGCCGCCGTCCTCGGTGCCCCGGTGATCCTCGTCGTGGACGTCTCCCACGCCTCCCGCTCCGTCGCGGCCGTGGTGCACGGGATGGCCACGTTCGACCGCAGCGTCCGCATCGCCGGGGTGATCCTGAACAAGGCCGGCTCGGTGCGGCATTCCGACGAGGTGGCCGAGGCCCTGGCCGCGACGGGCGTCCCGGTGCTCGGCGTCCTGCAGCGCGACGACGGGATCTCGGCGCCGTCGCGGCATCTCGGGCTGGTGCCGGCACAGGAGCGGGCCGAGGCCGCCGCCCAGCTCGATCGCCTGGCCGCACAGATCGCCGCGCGGGTCGATCTCGCCGAGGTGATGCGGATCGCGTGCGCCGCACCGGATCTTCCTGCGAGCCCGTGGGATCCGGGGGCACCGGCCGACGACGGCCCGGTCGTCGCGATCGCCGGCGGCCGCGCCTTCACGTTCCGTTACGCCGAGACCGAGGAGATGCTGCGCGCCGCCGGGTGCCGCACCGTGGTGTTCGATCCGCTGCGCGACGAACGACTGCCCGACGGCACGGCCGGGATCTATCTCGGCGGCGGCTTCCCCGAGGTGCACGCGGCAGATCTGGCCGCGAACACCGCTCTGCGCGAACATCTCCGGGCCGCGATCACGGCCGGCACACCCACCGTCGCCGAGTGCGCCGGACTGTTGTACCTGTGCCGCGAGGTGGACGGGGCGCCGATGATCGGCGCGATCGACGCGGCCGCCCGGATGACGCCGCGCCTGACCCTCGGCTACCGCACGGCCGTCGCGCCGCGCGAGACCCTGCTCGCGCCGGCGGGCACGCGGGTGACCGGACACGAATTCCACCGCACCACGGTTGATTCCACCGACGAGCCGGCGTGGCTGCTGGGCGGGCGGCCCGACGGCTTCGCGTCCGCCACCGTGCACGCCTCCTACCTGCACACCCACTGGGCCGGGCATCCGGCGCTGGCGCAGCGGTTCGCCGACGCGGTGCGGGCCGCGACGCCGGTCCCCCCGCCGCCGCGCACGACCCGGGCCGCCGCACCGGACCTGCAGCACCACGGCGACCGGGAGGCCACGCCGGGACTGGTGGATCTGGCCGTCAACGTCTCGCGCCGGCCGCGCCCGGAGTGGCTCGACGCCGCGCTGGCCGGGTCGCTGGCCGAGCTGGATCGGTATCCGGACCCGCGCGCGGCGCGGGCCGCCCTGGCCGCCCGGCACGGCCGCGACCCGCTCGAGGTGCTGCCCACCGCCGGCGGCGCGGAGGCGTTCACCCTCGTCGCCCGTGCCCGTCGCTGGGCGCGACCGGCGGTGGTGCACCCGCAGTTCACCGAGCCGGAGGCGGCGCTGCGCGCCGCCGGGCACGAGGTGACCCGGGTGCTGCTGCGCCGCGAGGACGGCTTCGTCCTCGACCCGGCGCTGGTGCCCGACGACGCCGACCTCGTGATCGTCGGCAACCCCACGAACCCGACCGGCGTGCTGCACCCGGGTGCCGCGCTGCGGGCCCTGGCGCGGCCCGGCCGGGTGCTGGTGGTGGACGAGGCGTTCATGGATGCGGTACCGGGGGAAACGGAATCGCTTGCCGGCGTGTCGCTTCCGGGTGTCGTGGTGGTCCGCTCTCTCACCAAGACGTGGGCGATACCCGGTATCCGCGCCGGGTACGTGCTCGGCGACGAGTCGATCGTCGCCGAGCTCGCCGCGCACCAGCCACCGTGGTCGGTGTCCACACCCGCGGCGGCGGCGATGATCGCGTGCGCGTCGCCGGCGGCCACGGTCGAGGCGGAGCGCATCGCCGTGCAGGTCGCGGCCGACCGCGCCGTCCTCGTCGACGGCCTGACCGCGCTCGGCATCGAGGTGACCGGCCCGTCGGCGGCACCGTTCGTGCTGGCGCACGTCCCCGTGGGGACGCGGGAGCGACTGCGGGGCAAGGGCTTCGCGGTGCGTCGTGGGGACAGCTTCCCCGGCCTCGGCGCCGACTGGGTGCGCATCGCGGTGCGCGATGCGCAGACCACCGAGGCTTTGCTCGGGGCATGGCGGGACCTGACGTGAACCCGCGCGCCGCCGGCCTCGTCCTCGGCTACCTCGCCGATCAGGCGTTCGGCGATCCCCGTCGCGGCCACCCGGTGAGCGGCTTCGGCCGGATCGCCCGGACCACCGAGCGCGCGCTGTACGCGGACCACCGGGCGGCCGGGACGCTGTTCACCGCGGTGCTGGTCGGCGGCGCGGCCGGCCTCGGCTACGGCGTGGACCGGCTCACCCGGCGTCGTCCGCTGGTGCGCACGGCGGTGACCGCGGCCGCGACGTGGACCGTGCTCGGCGGCCGGTCGCTGGCGCGGGAGGCGACGACGATCGACTGCCAGCTGCGCCGCGCGGATCTGCCCGCCGCGCGCCGTCAGGTCACCCACCTCGTCGGGCGCGACCCGTCGCGCCTCGACGCCGCCGGCGTCGCCCGCGCCACCCTCGAGTCCCTCGCGGAGAACACCTCCGACGCCGTCGTCGCCCCACTGCTGTGGGGTGCGGTGGCGGGGCCGGCGGGCCTGCTCGGCTACCGGGCCGCGAACACCCTCGACGCCCGCGTCGGCCACCGCACGCCGCGGCACGAGCAGTTCGGCTGGGCGTCCGCCCGGTTCGACGACCTGCTCAACCTGGCGCCGGCGCGGCTGTCCGCGCTGCTCGCGGCGGGCCTGGGCGAGCGGCCCGGCGCGGCCCTGACGGCCTGGCGCCGCGACGCCCACCGGCATCCGAGCCCGAACGCCGGGCCGGTCGAGGCGGCTTTCGCGGGCGCGCTCGGGGTCACTCTGGGCGGGGTGAACGTCTACCACGGCGTGGTGGAGGACCGCGGCACCCTCGGCGACGGCCCGGCCCCGGAACCCGGGGACATCGCGCGGGGCGTGCGGCTCGCGGCCCGGGTCGGCGCGGGCGCGCTCGCGGTGTCCGCGGTCGTCGCGTCCGCGAGCACCGTTGTGGCGCGAATCACGTAAGCGGTGTAACACTGTAATCAGTGATATTGGCACTTCGTCCCGAGGAGGACGACATGCGACACCATCCGCACATGCACGGACCCCGCTTCGGACGCCCGGGCGGCTGGCAACAGGCCGACGTCCCCGATGCGAGCGACGCCGCCGAGTGGTTCGCCGGACGCCTGCCCGACGACTGGTTCACCGGCCCCGCCGACATCGAGGTCGACCGCGAGGAGATCGTGGTCGTCGGGGAACTGCCCCCGCCCGAGGACACCGGCCCGGCGTCCGTCGACGGGCGCATCGCGCGGTTCCGGGAGACCACCCGGCCGGACCGCATGCGCATCGCCGACGAGGCCGAGGCCCGCTACGGCCGGAAGGTCGCGTGGGGTGTCACGCTCGGCGAGCGTCGAGTGCTGTTCACCCACTTGGCCGTTCCGGTGATGACCCGGTTGCGCCAGCCCGAGCGCAAGGTCCTCGACACCCTCGTCGACGCCGGCGTCGCCCGCTCGCGCTCCGACGCGCTCGCCTGGTGCGTCCAGCTCGTGGGGCAGCACAGCGAGCAGTGGCTCGCCGAGCTCCGCGAGGCGATGCGCAAGGTCGACGACCTGCGCACCGAGGGCCCGCAGGTCTGAGATCGCGGACCCGCGCGGTTCCCGGTCGTCTGCACACGACATTGCGTGCACGGACGACTAATCCGCGCAGGAATCCGTCGCCCACGCGACGGCGTCCGCGACCGTCGCCACCGTCGGCACGCCCGCCGGCGAGGGCGGGCGGCGCACGACGACCACCCGCACCCCGAGTTCGGCCGCCGCGTCGAGCTTGGCGCGCGTGAGGTCCCCGCCGGAGTCCTTGGTGACGAGCACGTCCACCCCGTGGCCGGCGAGCAGCGCACGCTCGCCGTCGACGGTGTAGGGGCCGCGGGCCAGCAGCACCGTCCAGGAGTCCGGCACGTCGAGGTCCAGCGGCTCGACCACCCGCACCAGGACGCGGTGCCGCGCGAGCGGCCCGAGGAAGCGATCGAGGGTCTGGCGGCCAGTGCTCAGGAACACGCTCGCCCCCCGGGCGGCCACCGCGGCGGCCGCATCGTGGTCGTCGACCCACGTCCAGTCGCCGGTGCCGGTCCAGCCCGGCCGCGCCAGGCGCAGCAGCGGCATCCCGGCCGCCGCGCAGGCGGCCGCGGCGTTACCGCTGATCCGCGCGGCGAACGGGTGGGTGGCGTCGACCACCCTGCGGATACCGTTGCCGCGCAGATACTCCCGCAGTCCGTCGATGCCGCCGAAACCGCCGATCCGCACGTCGCCGACCGGCAGGCGCGGGTTGCGCACCCGTCCCGCAAGCGACGACACGTACGCCACCCCCGCGGTGTCCAGGCCGGCGGCGAGCGCCCGCGCCTCGCCGGTGCCGCCGAGGATGAGGACGGTCACGCCAGGCCGCCCGTCAGTGTGGGCAGCACCGGCCGAGCCCCGAGCATCCCGAGCAGGGCGCCGACGTCGAGGTGCTCCTCGACCATGTCCGCGAGCACCTCGAGGCGCGCCTCGCGGGCGGCGTGGAAGCCGACGGTGCCGGTGGCGAGGTCGCGCCCGGTGAGGGCGGCCGCCTCGCGGAGCCACGCCGTGCGCAGGGCGTCGCCCTCGAGGCTGCCGTGCCACATGGTGCCGAACACCGTTCCCGCCCGGGCGCCGCCGAGGAACTCCTCGTCGCCGCCGCGGGAGATGCGGCCGTGGTGGATCTCGTACCCGGAGGCCGGCACCCCGAGCGCCGACCCGGCCGGCAGCCGCAGCACCTTCTCCGGTTCGAAACGGGTGTGCACGTCCAGCAGTCCGAGCCCGTCCACGCACGCCCCGGGGGTGCCCTCGACGCCGTGCGGATCGGAGATCCGCCGGCCGAGCATCTGGAAGCCGCCGCAGATCCCGAGCACCACGCCCCCGCGACGGGCGTGGTCGGCGACGGCGGTGTCGAGGCCGCGGCCGCGCAGCCACGCGAGGTCCGCGAGGGTGGCGCGGGTGCCGGGCAGGATCACCACGTCGGCGCCGGCGAGGGCGCGCGGATCGTCGACGAACCGCAGCCGCACGTCCGGTTCGAGGCACAGCGCGTCGACGTCGGTGAAGTTGCTGATCCGCGGCAGCATCACCACCGCGACGGTGAGCGACCCGGCGCCGTCGTGGGCCGGGCGCGACGACAGGGCGAGCGAGTCCTCCGAGTCGAGCCACAGGCCGCGCTGCCAGGGCAGGACGCCGAGCACGGGCCGGCCCGTGAGCTTTTCGAGCGACTCGAGACCGGGACGCAACAGCCCGAGGTCTCCACGGAACTTGTTGATCACGAAGCCGCGGACGAGGGCCTGATCGGACGCATCCAGCAGGGCGAGCGTGCCGTACATGGCGGCGAACACCCCGCCGCGATCGATGTCGCCGACGAGCACGGTCGGCAGGTCGCCGTGCCGGGCCAGGCCCATGTTCACGTAGTCGTGGGCCCGCAGGTTGATCTCGGCGGCGCTGCCGGCACCCTCGCAGACCACCACGTCGAACCGGTCCCGCAGGTCGTCGAGCGCACCGAAGGCGGCCTCGGCGAGGTGCTTTCGGCCGCCGGCGAACTCGCCGGCCTCGAGGTGACCGGCGGGCCGGCCGAGCACGACGACGTGACTGCGGCGGTCGCTGCCGGGTTTGAGCAGCACCGGATTCATCGCGGCCTCGGGTACGGCGCGCGCCGCCACCGCCTGGATCCACTGCGCGCGGCCGATTTCCACGCCGTCGCCGGTGACCGGGTCGACGGCCACCATGGAGTTGTTGGACATGTTCTGCGCCTTGAACGGCGCGACCGACAACCCACGGCGGGCCAGGGCCCGGCAGATCCCGGTGGTCACCACGGATTTCCCGGCGTCCGAGGTGGTTCCGGCGACGAGCAGGCCCTGTCCCACGACGGCTACGCCACGCGGACGGGCACGCGACGATCGGCGCGTTCGGTGAGGAACGCGAACGCCACGCCCAGGGCGAACCACAGGGTGGTCTGAACGATCACCGACGCAACGCGGAAGTCCCACAGCAGCGTGGCCGGAAAGCCCGTGCCGACCTCGTCGATCGTCGGCAGCACCGCATACCCGAGACCGACCACGACGAGGAACGCCAGGACCGGTCCGGCGAGCCGGACGGTACGCAGCTCCTGACGGGCGAGCGCCTTCGCGGCGGCCACCGCCACCGCGAGCGCGACGAGGCCGAGCACGACCGCCGCGACCCACAGGAGGGTGCGCTGGTCGATGGTGTCCGGGTCCCCCACCGCCGGCGGGTTGGCCGGGTACTTCAGGAACGGCACCGCTTCGATCGCGAGCCATCCCGCTCCGGCGCCGAGCAGTCCGAGAGCGGGACCCGAAAGCGTGGTGTGGCGCCGGGCGAAGTGCAGCACCGACGCGAACAGCGCGCCGAGCGCCAGACCGGCGAGGGTGGTGGCGAGGATCAGGCCCACCTTCTGCCCGGTGCGGCTGACGAGGGCGTCCTCGCCGTGGGTGTGACCGGCGGACGCGGCCTCGTGCGTGTGGGAGTGCGCCTCGGTGGCCGCGTGCGTCGCGGCGGCCTCCTCCAGCGCGATCGCGGCCTCGATGTGCGGCTCGCCGACCACGAAGGCGACGGCGCCGGCGAGCAGGCCGGCAATCAGGCCGGCCAGCAGGCCGCGCAGCAGGATCCGGGTGTAGGGGCCGGTCAGCGGGACGCCTGCCGACACGGCAGCGTCCGGGTGCGACGAGACGCCGGCCCCCGGCCTCGGTGACATGCCGGCCCCCGGCCTCGGTGACACGCCGGCCCCCGGCCTCAGTGGCACGGCAGGCCGAGCAGGTGCCGGCCGTCGTGCATCAGCTCATGCATGAACATGCCGGTGCGCGAGATCGCGCCCTGATCGAAGCCGACCAGGTAGAGGGTGACGAAGGCGAGCAGCACGACGGCGGTGATCGCGGCGGCCAGCGCCGCGGAGCCCATCGTGGACTCGGGGGTGTGGACAGTAGCCATGGCATCCTCCTGGGATAACGCGTCCCGTCGAAAATCCATGCGCCGAGACAGTTTTCTGACTCCCGGGCGGGTCGCCCGGTCACAGTGGCGCGACCGCTCCGGACTTGCACCGGATTGCCTGCACCTCGGCACGTGTGACGCAGGAACAGTCGCACCGTGAGCCCGCCCCTGTCAAGGCGACACCCCCGGCGGTTGTGATTCGATGACCGCCGTGGTTCGCCTCGTCCTTCTGGCCCATGCCTCGACGGAGGCGCAGCGCGCCGTCCGGTTCCCCGCCGACGAGCCGCTGTCGCAACGCGGCCGACGAGAACTGGAGCGGGCGGTCGCGCCGGTGGCCGACCGCGTCGTCGCGGCGCCGGAGCGACGGGCCGTCGAGACTGCGGCCGCGCTGGGCACGACGGCCGCGGTCGATCGGGCGCTGCGGGACCTGGACTACGGCAACTGGGCGGGGCGGGCGATGGACGAGGTGCCGGCCGAGAGCCTGCAGCAGTGGCTCACCGACCCGCACGCGGCGCCGCACGGCGGCGAGTCGATCGCGGAGCTGACCGAACGGGTGGCGCGGTGGCTCGACGGGCTGGCGCCGGGCCGGATCGTCGCGGTGGCCCACCCGGCCGTGATCCGCGCCGCGACGGTGTACGCCCTCGGCGCGCCCCCGGCAGGATTCTGGCGGATCGACGTGCGCCCGCTCGCACAGGTCCGGCTGCACGGACGCGGGGGCCGGTGGTCGCTGCGGCTGGGTTGAGCCGCCCTACCAGGTGACGTTCTCCTCGCAGCGCCGCCCGTTGACGGTCGTCTCCACCTGGACGGTGGCGTGCTCGAGCCCGTGGGAGGTGAGGACGGCGCGGGCCGACTCGAGCACCCACTGCCCGTCGTGGTCGCTGATCAGGTGCACGGTGGCGACGTCCATGCCGGTGGTCAGGGTCCACACGTGCAGGTCGTGGACGCCGGTGACGCCGGGCAGGGCGGACAGGTCGGCGCGCACCCCGTCGACGTCGAGGTGGGCCGGCGAAGCCTGGGTGAGGATGCGCAGCGACGCCGCGGCCAGGCGCACCGCCCGCGGCACCACCCACAGGGAGATGAGGACGCCGACGACGACGTCGGCGAGGCTCCAGTCGAACAGCAGCACGAGGGCACCGGCGACGAGCACCCCGACGCTGCCGACCGCGTCGGCGAGCACCTCGAGGTAGGCGCCGCGCACGGCGAGGCTGTCCTTGGCGTCGGCCCGCAGGAGCAGCATGACGACGAGGTTGGCGGCCAGGCCGGCCGCCGCGGTGACCACCAGCGCCGTCCCGGGGATCTCCGGGGCGTCACCGATGCGGCGGATCGCCTCGTAGAACACCCACACCGCCACCGCGAGCAGCAGCGCGGCGTTCGCCATGGCGGCGAGTACCTCGGCGCGGTGCCACCCGAAGGTGCGCGCGGCCGCCGTGCTGCCCCGCCGGGCCAGGATCAACGCGACCATGCCCATGGACATGCCCACCACGTCGGTGAGCATGTGGCCGGCGTCGGCGAGCAGGGCCAGCGAGTCGATCCACAGGGCGACGCCCGTCTCGAGGATCAGGAACGCGACCAGGACGACGAGGGCGATCGCCATCCGCCACAGGCGTCCCTTCGACGGGCCGGCCCCGCCGGGAGTGCTCGTCCCGGAATGGCCGTGCGAGTGGCCGTGTCCGACGCCCATGGTCCTCCCTCCGAAGTTTCGGCAATCATATGCAGACATACGCATATGTTCAACGGAGAGGGGAGCCGCTCAGGACTCGGGGGGATACGCCGGATGCTCCACCGTCGGGGGCAGCGTGGCGATCGCCGAGACCCGCTCGAGGCCGGCCACCTGCAGCAGGTCCACGATCAGCGAACGAATCTGCGCGAACACCACCGTCGAGGACAGGCCCGCCCCCGCCACGAGGTCCGGCTTCATCTCCCGGGCCACGCTGCGCAGCACCCGGGCCGCCTCCGCCTGATCGGGCTGCTCCCCCGGCTCGGCGAGGACCATCAGCCGCAGCACGTCCACCGCCCCGGCCAGCTCCTCGATGCGCCGCACCAGCCGCGGGTCGAGGATCTCGTCGTCGCGCACGAGCGAGAGCGACCGGCGCGCCAGCACCCGCGTGTTGCGCATGGCGTTGTCGATCGGGTCCGCCGCGGCCATGAGGCGCTCGAGCCGGGGCCGGCTGTTCCAGTACAGCGGCGAGATGCGGCTCACCTCCTTGCCGCCGGAGATGTTGGCGCGCATCGCGTCGATCGCCGACTGCGTGGCCCGGGCCTCCCTGAGGGCCGCCTCGATGGGTTTCGGGTTGTTCTCGACCAGGCCGGCCTCGACCTTGCGCAGCACGTCCGCCGTGGTGGACAGCACGTTCGCCGCCTCCCGCCGCGCCCGGCGCACCGGGTGGGTGGGGATGACGGCGACGACGGCGATGCCGACCAGCCCGCCGATGAGGGCGTCGACCATTCGGTCGATACCCCCGGACCCGCCGGGCGGGATCAGGGTCGCCACCAGCACCGCCGAGTTCCCGGCCTGCATGGAGAAGATCGGGCCGCTGTTGAGCGCGACCGCCGTGCCCATCGCCATCGCGACGACGAGCGCGATCTGCCACGGGCCGCTGCCGATGAACGAGATGATCAGGTCGCCGACACCGATGCCCACGGTGACACCGCAGACGAGTTCGACCGACCGTCGCATCCGCGCACCCAGTGACAGCCCGAGCGACACCACCGCCGCGATGGGCGCGAAGAACGGCTGCTCGTGCCCGACCGGCCCCGTGGCGACCCACCAGGCGATGCCCGCTGCCAGCGCGCACTGCAGGATCGGCAGCGCCGAGGAACGCAGGCGGAGCCCCGACGTGCGCAGCCGCCGGCGCGTGCCCACCCTGGTGGGTAACCGGGGACTAATCGACGCCAAGTGCTTCGGCGGCGCGCGGGTCGCAGTCCTCGAGCAGGTCGAGGCAGCGGGCATGCTCGTCGGCCTCGCCGATCTCCTTCGCCGCGCGGGCCAGCGTCGCGACGCACCGCAGGAAGCCCCGGTTCGGTTCGTGGTCGAACGGCACGGGACCGAAGCCCTTCCAGCCGTTGCGGCGCAACTGGTCGAGACCGCGGTGGTAGCCGGTGCGGGCGTAGGCGTAGGCCGCGATCGTCTCGCCGCGCCCGAGGGCGGCTTCGGCCAGGTATGCCCAGGCGATCGACGCGGTCGGGTGATCGGCGGCCACCTTCGCCGGGTCCTCGTGGTTCAGCAGCGCCGACTCCGCCTCGTCGTCGCCGGGCAGCAGGGTGGGTTGGGGTCCGAGAAGGTCACCGAAAGACGTCATGGCCACCATTGTGCCCACCGCCCGAAGACGGTCGATAGGCTGCCCGGGAGAACAGCCGTCCGTCCAGCAAGGGGGATCGCGTGCCGGATCCGAAGAACGAAGACACCACCACGTCTCCCCGTCCGGCGACGGACACCCCCGGGTCCTCCGCGGAGCACGACGACGCCGAGGACCCGGCGCCGCGCGCGGGCTCGGAGCGCGACACCCCCGGCGACGACGCGCCGGCCCCGGCCGGTGCCGCGGATCCCGCCGCCGCCCCGGACACGCCGGCCGCACAGCCCGGGCCGGCCGCGGCGAGCGAGGCGGAGAC
>NZ_JAALEG010000047.1 GCF_011058165.1 Rhodococcus aetherivorans | reverse complement strand
GGGGAGACTGTCGGCTCGGTCATAATCTCTCGAATTTGCGGGGACGGTAGCGTGGTCGAAACTACCGTGACCACCGACGCCCGCACCCCACCGACCCACGAACGGGAGGACCGCATCACCGCGCCCGACCGCACCGGCCCCACCGTCGCCGACCTCGGCGAGTTCCCCGTGATCGACCGTGCGGTCGCCGGGCGTCGCCAGCCCGCCACCACGCTCGTCGGACCGGGCCACGACGCGGCCCTCGTCGCCGCCGCCGACGGGCGCGTCGCCGTCTCCACGGACATGCTCGTCGAGGGCCGGCACTTCCGGCTCGACTGGTCCACCCCGCACGACGTCGGGCGCAAGGCCGTCGCCCAGAACGGCGCCGACGTCGCCGCGATGGGCGCGCGCCCCACCGCCTTCCTCGTCGGGCTCGGCTGCCCGCCGGACACCCCGGTCGACGTGCTCGACGGTGTCTCCGCCGGGATCGGCGAGGCCGCGGAGGGGCTCGGCGCCGGCGTCGTCGGCGGCGACCTGGTGCAGGCGTCGCAACTGATCGTCGCGGTGACCGTCCTCGGCGACCTCGACGGGCGCGCGCCGCTCCTGCGGTCTGCGGCCCGGCCCGGCGACACCGTCGCGCTGGCCGGATCCACCGGGCGCTCCGCCGCCGGGCTGGCCGTGCTCACCGCCGGCCTCGCCGGCCACCCGGACCTGGTGGCCGCCCACCAGGTGCCGGCGCCCCCGTACGCCGCGGGACCCGCGGCGGCGGCCGGCGGCGCCCACGCCGCGACCGACATCTCCGACGGCCTGCTCGCCGACCTCGGGCACATCGCCGCCGCATCCGGCGTCGCGATCGACGTCTCGCGCGAGCTGCTCGAACCCGGCGCCGAGCTGCGGGCCGCCGCCGCGGAACTCGGGGCCGACGTATGGGAGTGGGTGCTCACCGGCGGCGAGGACCACGCCCTTGCCGCGTGCTTCCCGCCGCACGTGCCGCTGCCGGCGGGCTGGCGGCCCGTCGGCACGGTGCGCGAGGGCGGCGGCGTCACCGTCGACGGCCACGGCCGGCCGGGTCCCGGAGGCTGGCAGAGCTTCTCGAGATAGGTTTCACAGCATGGCTGTGTATGCGCTCGGCGACCGTGTGCCCGATATCCATCCCGACGCCTGGGTCCACCCCGATGCGGTGGTCATCGGCAACGTCACCCTCGGCGCCCGCGCCTCGGTGTGGCCCACCGCGGTCCTGCGCGGTGACTACGGCCGGATCGTCGTCGGCGCCGAGAGCAACATCCAGGACGGGACGATCATCCACTGCACCGCCGTCGACGCCACCGTCATCGGCGCCGGCACCGTGGTCGGCCACAACGCCCACATCGAAGGCTCCACCATCGGCGACGGCTGCCTGATCGGGTCCGGTTCGCTCGTGCTCAACGGCTCCGCCGTCGGCGACGGGGCGATCGTCGCGGCCGGCGCGCTCGTGGCCCCGCGTTTCCAGGTGCCGCCGCGGTCCATGGCGATCGGCGTACCCGCGAAGATCCGGGAGGGTTACGAGGTGCCGGAGGGCCACGTCGACGCCAACGCCAAGATGTACGCGGCGAACGCCGAGTACTACCGCAGCGCGCTGCGCAGGATCGACTGAGGGGCCGGGCACCACCGATGGCTGTACGACCCCTGCCGGAGATCGTCGAGGAAGGCTGGGCGCGGGCGCTGGCTCCCGTTGCCGCCGACATCGCCGCGATGGGCGACTTCCTGCGCGCCGAGAACGCCGCCGGACGCGGCTACCTGCCCTCCGGCGCGAACGTGCTGCGGGCCTTCACCCAGCCGTTCGACCGGGTGAAGGTGCTCATCGTCGGCCAGGACCCGTATCCGACGCCGGGTCATGCCGTCGGACTGAGCTTCTCGGTCGCGCCGGAGGTGCGTCCGGTGCCGCGCAGCCTGGCCAACATCTACCGCGAATACAGCGACGACCTCGGCCTGCCGACACCACCCAACGGCGACCTCACACCGTGGTCGGCACAGGGGGTGCTGCTGCTCAACCGCGTCCTGACGGTGCAACCCGGCCAGCCGGCGTCGCATCGGGGCAAGGGCTGGGAGAGCGTGACCGAGCAGGCGATCCGGGCGCTCGTCGCCCGCACCGCGCCGCTCGTCGCGATCCTGTGGGGCCGCGACGCGGCCACCCTCGAACCGATGCTCGGCGACGTGCCCACCGTGAAGTCGGCGCACCCGTCGCCGCTGTCGGCCTCCCGCGGGTTCTTCGGGTCCCGCCCCTTCAGCCGCGCGAACGCGCTGCTGACCGAGCAGGGCGGGGACCCGGTGGACTGGCGCCTGGCCTGAACGGGCGTGGCTCAGCCGCGGCGAATCGACTCGAAGTCGGGGCGCCGCTTCTCGACGAACGCGTCGACACCCTCGATACCGGTCGGGCCGTTCGCGGCCGCCGCGATCGCCGCGGCCTCCGCGTCGAGCTGCTCGGACAGCGACCGCCCCGCCGAATCGGCGAGCAGTTGCCGGATCCCGGCGTAGGCGGCGGTGGGGCCGTTCGCGAGGGTGCGGGCCACCCGCATCGCCTCGCCGGGCACCTCGTCGTCGGCGACGAGGCGGCTGAGCACCCCGAGCCGCACGGCCTCGTCGGCGTTCAGGACACAGTCGGTGAGGATGATCTCCCGCGCCCGGGCGACTCCGACGATGCGCGGCAGGGTCCACGACATGCCACCGTCGGGGGTGAACCCGATCGACGGGTAGGCCGGCCGCAGCTTCGTCGAGGGGCCCCCGAGCGCGATGTCGGCGTGCAGCACGATGCTCATGCCCGCGCCCGCCGCCCAGCCCTGGACGGCGGCCACCACGGGCACGCGGGCCGCGTCGAGGGCGCGGACGAAGTCGTGGAACAGGCGTGCGACGTCGCCGACGAACTCGCCGCGGTCGGGCGCGGAAGCGAAGGCGCGGACGTCGCCGCCCGCGCAGAAGTTGGCACCCTCACCGACGAGCAGGACGGCGCCGACCTCGGGGCCGGCGGTGCGCAGGGCCTCGACGCCCTGGGCCATGCCCGCGGGGGAGAGGGACGTGCCGCGCTCGGCGGTCGCCACGGCGATGCGCAGGACGCCGTCCTCGAGGCGGACGTGGGACAGTACTGATTCGGTCACCCGGGGCACCCTACCGGTCGCCCCGCCCGGCGGGTACGGGGTCACGGCGACGATGGCGGAACACGACGAGGCCCCGGCGTCGCAACGCCGGGGCCTCGTATGCCGAACCGGGGATCAGCCGCGAACGACCTTGCCCGCCTTGAGGCAGGAGGTGCACACGTTGACCTTACGCGTGTTGCCCGGGGCAACCTGAGCGCGCACGCTCTGGATGTTCGGGTTCCAACGACGGTTGGTACGCCGGTGCGAGTGCGAGACCGACTTACCGAAGCCGGGGCCCTTGGCGCATACGTCGCAGACGGCAGCCATAGTCGCGAACTCCTTGGTGAGTAGTGGATATTTTCGTGTCTTCGTCGGCCTGCGAACACGAGGAGGCGTCCGCCATCCGTGCGAGGCAACCCTGCAAGCGTAGCGGGTGGGGGTGGCAATGGCCAAACCGGCCGTCCGACGGGGGCACCGCTACCCTTGCGTCACCGGTTGCGTGGTGGCGAAGGGGGGAAGCAGGTGCTCGAGGTCGGGGAAGCAGTCGACGGGACTGCCCTGCGCCGATGGGTGGATCTCGGGTTGCGGGCGCTCGCCGAGCGACGCGACGAGATCAACAGCCTCAACGTCTTCCCCGTCCCCGACGGCGACACCGGTACCAACCTGCTCGTCACCCTGCGCTCCGCGGCGGCCGAACTCGACACCTCCGCGGCGGACGCCGAGGACGTCGCCACGATCGTCGGCGCCCTGGCGCGCGGCGCGTTCCACGGCGCCCGCGGCAACTCCGGTGTCCTCCTCGCGCAGATGCTGCGGGGCCTGGCCGACGCCCTCGACGGGGCCGTGGTCGTCGACGGCGCCGCACTCGGGCGCGCCTGGCGGCACGCCGCAGACCTCGTCACCCGCGCGCTGAGCTGCCCCGCCGAGGGCACCATCGTCAGCGTGCTGCACGCGGCCGCCGACGGCGCGCACGCGGCCGGCCGCTCCGGTTCGCTCGTGACGGTGGCGACCGCAGCGGCCGACGCCGCCGCCGAGGCCCTGCAGCGCACCACCGCGCAACTCGACGTGCTGGCCGAGGCCGGCGTCGTCGACGCAGGGGGCCTCGGTCTGCTCCTGCTGCTCGACGCGTTCGTCGAGACGGTGTCGGGCCGGCGTCCGGACCGGGCACCGATCGCGACGTCGAAGCCCGGCGCTCCCGCCCGGCGCGGCGGGCACAACGGGCACGAACCCCGCCACGGCGGCGATCAGGACTTCGAGGTCATGTACTTCGTCGAGGGCTCCGACACCGCCCGCATGGACACCCTGCGTACCCGCCTCGACGCCCTCGGGGACTCGGTCGCCGTCGTCGGCGACGGCGCCGGCACCTGGTCCGTGCACGTGCACTGCTGCGACGCGGGCGCTGCCGTCGAGGCCGGCCTGGAGGCCGGGCGGCTGCACCAGGTCACCGTCACGTGCTTCGCGCTGGAGGCACAGCAACGGATCGGCGTCGGCCCGGTGGCTTCCGGGGCCGGAAGCCGCTCGGTGCTCGCCGTCGTGGCCGGCGACGGGGCAGCGGAGCTGTTCGAAGCCGAGGGCGCGGCGATCGTGCGGGCGGACGATCCGATCACCCGCCGGCACCTGCTCGACGCGATCCGCCGGCTGGGCAGCCGTGACGTGATGGTCCTGCCCAACGGTGCGCTGCCCGCCCAGGAACTCGTCGCGGTCGGCGCGGCGGCCCGCGACCACCGGCGCGAGGTGATGTTCCTGCCCTGCTCGTCGATGGTGCAGGGACTGGCGTCGCTTGCGGTGCACGACCCGGGCCGCGAGGCCGCCGACGACGCCTTCGCCATGTCCGAAGCGGCCGCCGCGACCCGGTGGGGCTCGCTGCGCATCGCGAACGAGCGGGCCCTGACCTGGGTGGGAACGTGCGAGCCGGGGCACAGCCTGGGCCTGTCGGGTCATGATGTCGTAGTCATCGAGCATGATCTGGTGACGGCGGGAGCGTCGCTGCTCGACAAGGTGCTCGCCGCGGGCGGAGAGCTCGTGACGATGCTCGTCGGCTTCGACGCGCCCGACGGACTCGCCGAGCGACTGACCCGGCACGTCAACGACCGCCACCCCGAGGTGGAGGTGCTGGTGTACCACGGGGGACAGCGCAGCGACCTGCTGCAGCTCGGTGTGGAGTAGCCGGCACAGGAACAGTCGGACGCCGGCCCCCCGGCGTCGATCGGAGCGGAGAGGACGGCAGTGGCGACACTCGCGGACCGACTCGATCATCTTCTCGGCCGCAAGACCGCGGATGCACTCGCCGACTCGTTCGGCATGACCACCGTCGAGGACCTGCTGCGCCACTATCCCCACCGGTACGCCACCCAGGGCGCCGAGCTCGGCGACTCGCAACCGGTCGAGGGCCAGCACGTGACGATCATCGCGCGGGTGGCCAGGGCCGACGAGGTGCGGATGAAGAGCCGGCCCGGCACCCGGCTCGCCGTCGTGCTCGAATCGGACCGGCAGAAGATCGACGTCACCTTCTTCAACCCGCAGAAGGTCAAGTACAACATCAAGCCCGGGGTGCGCGGCATGTTCTCCGGCACCGTCAAGTACTTCCGCGACAAGTGGAGCCTGGCCCACCCGAGCTACATCATCCTGCCCGAGCCTCGCGGCCCCGAGATCGGTGGCGCGGCCCCGCGGCCCACCCGGGTGCGCGGCGCCGGCGCGCTCGCCGGCATGGCCCGCAGTGCCCAGGGCGACGGCGGCATCGACATGTCGATCTTCGATCGGGCCCTCATCCCGATGTACCCCGCAACCCGCGACGTCGAGTCGTGGACCGTGATGCGCTGCGTGCGGCAGATCCTCGATCAGCTCGAGACCGTCGACGACCCGCTGCCCGAGTGGGTGCGTGGCGAGCACGGCCTGATCGGGCTGGACGAGGCGCTGCGCCGCATCCACCTGCCCGACGACCGGGACGACGTCACCGCCGCCCGGGAGCGCCTGCGGTTCGACGAGGCCGCGGCGGTGCAGCTCGTCCTCGCCCGGCGCCGCCACGACGTCGCGGTGCGCACGGCCCCGGCGTGCCCGCGCCGCAGCGGCGGCATCGCCGACGAGTTCGATCGCCGGCTGCCGTTCGAACTGACCGCCGGGCAGCTCGCGGTCGCCGACGAGATCGCGGCGGACCTCGCCGGATCGCACCCGATGAACCGGCTGCTGCAGGGCGAGGTCGGCTCGGGCAAGACGATCGTGGCGCTGCGGGCGATGCTGCAGGTCATCGACGCGGGACACCAGTGCGCACTGCTCGCGCCGACCGAGGTGCTCGCCGCCCAGCATGCGCGCTCGCTGGCGAAGATGCTCGGCGATCTCGCCGCGGCGGGCGAACTCGCCGCCCACGAGCTGGCCACCAAGGTCACCCTCGTGACGGGCTCGATGAGCGCGGCCCGCAAGCGGCAGGCCCTGCTCGACATCGTGAGCGGCGACTCGGGGCTCGTGATCGGCACCCACGCGCTGATCCAGCAGGGCGTCGAGTTCTACGACCTCGGCCTCGTCGTCGTCGACGAACAGCACCGGTTCGGCGTGGAGCAGCGCGACGTGCTGCGCAACCGCGGCCGCGACGGTGCCAGCCCGCACGTGCTGGTCATGACGGCGACACCCATCCCGCGCACCATCGCGATGACCGTCCTCGGCGACCTCGAGGTGTCCACATTGCGGGAACTGCCCCGCGGCCGGTCGCCCATCACCAGCCGGGTCGTGGCGGCGAAGGTGCATCCCAGCTGGGTGGCGCGCGCGTGGGAACGCATCGGCGAAGAGGTCGCGGCGGGCCGGCAGGCGTATGTGGTGTGCTCGCGCATCGGCGACGGCGACAGCGACGAGGACGCCGACCTGGTCGGCTTCGACGAGGCGGAGACGACCGGCGGGCGCGGGGGCAGGGGCAAGCCGCCCGAGACGAAGTCGGTGCTCCAGCAGTTCGAGGAGCTCGCGGGCGGCCCGCTGGCCCACCTGAGGGTCGGGTTGCTGCACGGGCGACTGCCCGCGGACGAGAAGGACGCGGTGATGCGCGACTTCGCCGCCGGGGACATCGACGTGCTGGTGTGCACCACCGTCGTCGAAGTCGGCGTGGATGTGCCCAACGCGACGGTGATGGTGATCGTGGACGCCGACCGGTTCGGGGTCAGCCAGCTGCACCAGCTGCGCGGCCGGGTGGGCCGGGGCGGGCATCCGGGGCTGTGCCTGCTCGTGTCGGATTCGAAGCCCGGCGCGCCCGCCATGGCCCGCCTCGAGGCCGTCGCCGCGACCACCGACGGATTCGCGCTCGCCCAGCTGGACCTGCAGCAGCGCCGCGAGGGCGATGTGCTCGGTGTCGCCCAGTCGGGCACCACCTCGACGCTGCGGATGCTCTCGCTCGTCGACGACGTCGAGGTCATCGCGGCCGCGCAGGCCTTCGCCCGCGCCGTGACCGACCGCGATCCGCGGCTCGAGGAACACCCCGGTCTGGCCCGCATGGTGTCGGCCGCGCTCGACACCGAACGGGTCGCGTATCTCGAGAAGTCGTGAGGTTACGTTCCGCGCACGCCGGGCGCAGCGCCGTTGTGAGGTGACGCCCGCCGCACCCGCGACGTTTCCGGCACGTTAAGGATCCCTCGACCTGCATCGTTTCAGTCGGACAAAGACGTGCATCCGTCCCACGATCTGGGATGCGGACGCCGAACGGAGTGTTACGTCGCGGTACCGTCGTCCAATGTTCTCCAAAGTGCTTGTCGCCAACCGAGGCGAGATCGCGATCCGCGCGTTCCGCGCCGCCTATGAACTGGGTGCCGGGACCGTCGCGGTGTTTCCGTACGAGGACCGCAATTCCCTGCACCGGCTCAAGGCCGACGAGGCCTACCAGATCGGGGAGCAGGGGCATCCGGTCCGTGCGTACCTGTCCGTGGCGGAGATCGTCGCCGCCGCGAAGAAGGCCGGCGCCGACGCGGTCTACCCCGGCTACGGTTTCCTGTCCGAGAACCCGGACCTGGCGGCGGCGTGCGCGGCGGAGGGCATCACCTTCATCGGTCCGTCGGCGCACGTGCTGGAGCTGACCGGAAACAAGGCGCGGGCGATCGCGGCAGCCAAGGCGGCGGGTCTGCCGGTGCTGGCGTCGTCGGAGCCGTCGGCCGATCTCGAGCAGTTGCTCGCGGCTGCCGAGTCCATGGAGTTCCCGATCTTCGTCAAGGCCGTCGCCGGCGGTGGCGGGCGTGGCATGCGGCGCGTGGCCGAGCGTGGCCAGCTGCGGGAGGCGATCGAGGCGGCGTCCCGGGAGGCGGATGCGGCGTTCGGCGATCCCACGGTGTTCCTCGAGCAGGCGGTGGTCGATCCCCGGCACATCGAGGTGCAGATCCTGGCCGACGGCCAGGGCAATGTGATGCATCTGTTCGAGCGGGACTGCTCGCTGCAGCGCCGCCACCAGAAGGTCATCGAGCTGGCCCCGGCACCGAACCTCGCCCCCGAGCTGCGCGAGCGGATCTGCGCGGACGCCGTCGCGTTCGCGAAGCAGATCGGTTACAGCTGCGCCGGCACCGTCGAGTTCCTCCTCGATTCCCGCGGCAACCACGTCTTCATCGAGATGAACCCGCGCATCCAGGTCGAGCACACGGTCACCGAGGAGATCACCGACGTCGACCTCGTGCAGGCGCAGATGCGCATCGCCTCCGGTGAGTCGCTGACCGACCTGGGCCTGTCGCAGGACAAGGTCGCGATCCGCGGGGCGGCGCTGCAGTGCCGCATCACCACCGAGGATCCGGCCAACGGCTTCCGGCCCGACACCGGCCGCATCAGCGCGTACCGCACGCCCGGCGGCGCCGGGATCCGACTCGACGGCGGCACCTCCGTCGGCGCCGAGGTCTCCGCCCACTTCGATTCGATGCTGGTCAAGCTCACGGCCCGCGGCCGCGACCTGCCCACGGCCGTCGCCCGCGCCCGCCGCGCGGTCACCGAGTTCCGCATCCGCGGCGTGTCGACGAACATCCCCTTCCTGCAGGCCGTGCTCGACGACCCGGACTTCCGGGCCGGGAACGTCACCACGTCGTTCATCGACGAGCGGCCGCAGCTGCTGACCGCCAAGACCTCCGCCGACCGCGGCACGAAGATCGTCGAGTACCTCGCCGACGTGACGGTGAACAAGCCGCACGGCGAGCGCCCGACGACGGTGTACCCGCACGACAAGCTGCCGAAGATCGACCTCGACGTCGCCCCGCCGGAGGGTTCGCGGCAGCGGCTGCTCGCCCTCGGCCCGGACGGCTTCGCGAAGGCGCTGCGCGAGCAGAAGGCCCTCGCCGTCACCGACACCACCTTCCGCGACGCGCACCAGTCGCTGCTCGCGACGCGCGTGCGCAGCAAGGATCTGCTCACCGTCGCCGGGCACGTCGCGCGGATGACCCCGCAGCTGCTGTCGATCGAGGCGTGGGGCGGCGCCACCTACGACGTCGCGCTGCGGTTCCTGCACGAGGACCCGTGGGAGCGTCTGGCGGCGCTGCGGGAGGCGATCCCGAACATCAACCTGCAGATGCTGCTGCGCGGCCGCAACACGGTCGGCTACACCCCGTACCCGGAGATGGTCACCCGCGCGTTCGTGCGGGAGGCCACCGACACCGGCATCGACATCTTCCGCATCTTCGACGCGCTGAACAACGTCGACCAGATGCGGCCGGCGATCGACGCGGTCCGCGAGACCGGCACCGCCCTGGCCGAGGTCGCGATGTCCTACACCGGGGACCTCTCCGATCCCGGCGAGACGCTCTACACCCTCGACTACTACCTGCGCCTGGCGGAGCAGATCGTCGAGGCCGGGGCCCACGTGCTGGCGATCAAGGACATGGCCGGGCTGCTGCGCGCACCCGCGGCCGCCACCCTGGTCTCGGCGCTGCGCAGCAACTTCGACCTGCCGGTGCACGTGCACACGCACGACACCCCCGGTGGTCAGCTCGCGACGTACCTCGCGGCGTGGCAGGCCGGCGCCGACGCCGTCGACGGCGCCTCCGCCGCGCTGGCCGGCACCACCAGCCAGCCCGCGCTGTCGGCGATCGTCGCCGCGGCCGCGCACTCGGAGTACGACACCGGTCTGGACCTGCAGGCCGTGTGCGACCTCGAGCCGTACTGGGAGGCGCTGCGCAAGGTGTACGCGCCGTTCGAATCGGGCCTGCCCGCCCCGACGGGCCGGGTGTACACCCACGAGATCCCCGGCGGGCAGCTGTCGAACCTGCGGCAGCAGGCCATCGCGCTGGGTCTGGGCGACCGGTTCGAGGAGGTCGAGGCCAAGTATGCCGCGGCCGACCGGATGCTCGGCCGGCTGGTCAAGGTCACTCCGTCGTCGAAGGTGGTCGGTGACCTCGCCCTGCACCTGGTGGGTTCCGGCGTCGCCAGCGACGAGTTCGCGGCCGACCCGGCCCGCTACGACATCCCGGACTCGGTGGTCGGATTCCTGCGCGGCGAGCTCGGCACCCCGCCCGGCGGGTGGCCCGAGCCGTTCCGCTCCAAGGCCCTCGAGGGCCGCGGCGCCCCCAAGCCCGAGGTGCCGCTGACCTCCGAGGAGGAGAAGGCGCTCGACGACACCTCCAGCGAGCGGCGCGCCACCTTGAACCGGCTGCTGTTCCCCGGTCCGACCCAGGCGTTCCTCGAGCACCGGGACCGCTACGGCGACACCTCGGAGCTGTCCGCCAACCAGTTCTTCTACGGTCTGCGCCGCGGTGAGGAACACCGGGTGCGCCTGGACAAGGGTGTCGAGCTGCTGATCGGGCTGGAGGCGATCTCCGAGCCGGACGAGCGCGGCTTCCGGACCGTGATGTGCATCCTCAACGGGCAGCTGCGCCCGGTCTCGGTGCGCGACAAGTCCGTCGCCAGCGAGGTTCCGGCCGCGGAGAAGGCCGACCGCAACAACCCCGGGCACGTCGCCGCGCCGTTCGCCGGCGCCGTGACCCTCCTCGTCGCCGAGGGCGACCGCGTCGCGGCCGGTGACACCGTCGCCACCATCGAGGCGATGAAGATGGAGGCCGCGATCACCGCGCCGCGTGGCGGCACCGTCACCCGCGTCGCCCTCGCCGGCGTGTCCCAGGTGGAGGGCGGCGACCTGCTGGTCGTCGTGTCCACCGAGGAGAGCGCGGAGTGATCGGACGGTTCTCCGGGACGGTGCGATGACCCGGATCGTGGCCGGCCGGGCCGGGGGGCGGCGCCTGAAGGTGCCGCCCCGCGGGACCCGGCCCACCTCGGAGCGGGTCCGCGAGGCGCTGTTCAGTTCGCTCACGGCCCGGATGGAGCTCGACGGCGCGTCGGTGCTGGACCTGTACGCCGGCTCCGGCGCGCTCGGGCTCGAGGCGCTGTCCCGGGGCGCCGTCCACGCCTTGCTCGTCGAGTCCGACGCGCAGGCCGCCGCCGTGATCCGCCGCAACATCACCGAACTCGGTCTGCCGGCGGTGCTGCGGGCTGCGCCGGTCGCCGCCGTGCTCGGCGGTGCCCCGGACCGGGTCTACGACCTCGTGCTCGCCGATCCGCCGTACGCGGTGACCGAGCAGGCGGTGTCCGCGATGCTCACCGCCCTCGTCGACGGGGGCTGGGTGGGGGAGGGCTCGGTGGTGGTGCTCGAACGCTCCTCCCGCTCGCCGGAGACGGTGTGGCCGCAGGCCCTCGAACCGGACCGCGTTCGCAAGTACGGCGAGACCCGGATCGAGATCGCTACCTGCTACGGTTCGGACTCATGAGCAGTGCGGTCTGCCCCGGTTCGTTCGACCCCGTGACCAACGGCCACCTCGACGTCATCTCTCGGACTGCCGTGCAGTTCGACGAAGTGACGGTGACCGTCGTGATCAACCCCAACAAGCAGGGAATGTTCTCGGTTCCCGAGCGCATCGAGATGCTCACCGAAGCCACTGCCCACCTGGGCAACGTGCGCGTCGACTCCTGGCAGGGCCTGCTGGTGGACTATGCACGCGCCCACGGCATCACGGCCATCGTCAAGGGCCTGCGCGGCGCCAACGACTTCGACTACGAGCTGCAGATGGCGCAGATGAACCACAAGCTCACCGGCGTCGACACCCTGTTCGTCGCGACCAACCCGGCCTACAGCTACCTGTCGAGCTCTCTCGTCAAGGAGGTCGCCACCTACGGCGGCGACGTCGCCGACATGCTCCCCGCGACGGTGCACAAGCGGCTGCTCGCGCGGATCGCGGAGCGCACAGCGGCGAAGCGCTGATCCGGCACGGCGGCGAAGCGCTCATCCGGCACAGCGGCGAAGCGCTCATCCGGCACAGCGGCGAAGCGCTGATCCGGCACAGCGGCGAAGCGCTGATCCGGCACGGCGGCGAAGCGCTCATCCGGCACAGCGGCGAAGCGCTCATCCGGCACAGCGGCGAAGCGCTGATCCGGCACAGCGGCGAAGCGCTGATCCGGCACAGCGGCGAAGCGCTCATCCGGCACAGCGGCGAAGCGCTGATCCGGCACAGCGGCCGAGGCTGACCCCGCCTGTTCGATCGCCGACACACCGGGTCCGCGATGCGCGACTCCGGCGGCACCTGCGGCAGACTTGCATCCGGCGGCGGTCGCACCGGCCGCGCCGGGACGATGATTGGGGTTGGGCGTGTACCGGGTATTCGAGGCACTCGACGAGCTGGTCGCGATCGTCGAGGAAGCACGCAGTGTCCCGATGACCGCGAGCTGCGTGGTCCCACGCGGCGACGTACTGGACCTGCTCGACGACGTCCGCGACGCGTTGCCGGCCGAACTGGACGACGCGCAGGACGTCCTGGATCATCGGGACAAGCTCATCGGCGACGCGCGGGCCCAGGCCGACAAGACCGTCGCGGACGCCGACGCGGAGGCCCGCGAGACCCTCGACAACGCCCGCGCCGACGCGGACCGCATGCTCGCCGACGCGAAGGCACAGGCGGACCGGATGGTGCAGGAGGCCCGCGCCCACGCCGACGATCTGCTGCGCGACGCCCAGGCCGAGGCCGACGACACGATCGCCGACGCCAAGGAGCAGTACGAGTCCGTGACGGCCCGCGCGCAGGCGGAGGCCGACCGCATGATCGAGGCGGGCAAGGCCTCGTACGAGCGGTCGGTCGCCGACGGCGAGGCCGAGCAGGCCCGTCTGGTGTCGCAGACGGAGGTCGTGCAGGCCGCCCACGCCGAATCCGCGCGGGTCATCGATGCCGCCCACGCCGAGTCGGATCGGCTGCGGTCGGAATGCGACGAGTACGTCGATTCCAAGCTCGCCGAGTTCGAAGACGTGCTCGGCACGACGTTGCGGTCGGTGGGCCGCGGCCGGCAGCAGCTGCGGACGGGCGCCGGTGTGCCCGACTACACGGAGGCCGAACGCCGGTCCGAGCGGCGCCGCTGACGCATCCGGCTCCCGCGCCGGGCGATTTCGTCGCGCCCGGGTCCGTCGCGTATCGTGGAGTGGTTGCCCAGTCGCCCCGTGGGGGCGGCGTCCGTCACCTGGAAAGAGGAAGTAGCATTCCCGTGTCTGCCCGCCGTCACAGCCCCCAGCATCCCGACCGGGATTCGGGTCTCGTGCTGGACGTACGCTCGCTCGGACGCCGTCCGGGCTCCATGCGCACGGTCCACACGGTGGTACCTGCGCCGTTGCGGATCGGACTCGACTCGATCGCGATCGAGGAAGGCACGGATGTGGAACTCGATCTCCGGCTGGAAGCGGTGTCCGAGGGGGTCCTCGTCACCGGGACCGTCCGTGCCGATACAGTCGGCGAGTGCTCGCGCTGCCTCGAGCCCTTCGAGGACTCGGTGGAGCTGTACCTGACGGAGCTGTTCGCCTACCCGAACAGCGTCACGGAGCAGACCACCGACGAGGACGAGGTCTACCGCCTGGTGGACGACACGATCGACCTCGAGCCGGTCATCGTCGACACCGTCGGACTGGAGCTTCCGCTGCGGCCGTTGTGTAGTGACGACTGTGCGGGACTGTGCCCCGAATGCGGCATTCGCCTGGCGATTGCGGAATCCGGGCACGGGCATGAGAGAATGGATCCTCGCTGGGCTGGGTTGGCAGCCGCTTTCGGCGCAGGCTCCGAAGAACCCAGCAGTGCATCCGACAGCAAGAACAACGAGGAGAAGTAGACGTGGCCGTCCCCAAGCGCAGAATGTCGCGTTCGAACACCCGGTCGCGGCGGAGCCAGTGGAACACCACTGCGCCGACGCTCGTCACCTGCCCGAACCGCGGCTGCGGCGAGAAGAAGCTGCCGCACGTGGCGTGCCCGTCCTGCGGCACCTACAACGGCCGTCAGGTGACCGCTGCCGTCTAGTTCTCGAATTCTGAGACATCGTGACGAGCGATTCGACCACCGCATCCGAGGGCGGCGAAGGGGAACACGCGTCCCTTCTCGCCGCCCTCGGTGTCGATGTGGATCCGGAGCTGCTGACGCTTGCGCTCACGCACCGCTCCTACGCGTACGAGAACGGTGGCCTGCCGACCAACGAGCGTCTCGAGTTCCTCGGCGACGCCGTCCTCGGCCTCACCGTGACCGAGAAGCTGTACCTGTCGCATCCGGACAAGTCCGAGGGTGAACTCGCGAAGATCCGGGCGTCGGTGGTGAACATGCACGCCCTCGCCGAGGTCGCGCGGTCTCTCGGTGACGGCGGCCTCGGGCCGCACCTGCTGCTCGGCAAAGGTGAGGAACTCACCGGTGGCCGCGACAAGCCCAGCATTCTCGCGGACGGCATGGAGTCGCTGCTCGGCGCCGTCCACCTGCAGCACGGTATCGACGTCGCACGCACCGTCGTGCTGCGCCTGTTCGCCGAACTCCTCGAGCGGGGTCCGCGGCTCGGCGCCGGTCTCGACTGGAAGACGAGCCTGCAGGAGTTGACCGCGGAACGAGGCGTCGGCGTGCCGGCGTACGAGATCACCGCCACCGGCCCGGACCACGACAAGGAATTCACCGCGACGGTGATCGTCGCGGGCGACGCCCGCGGTGTCGGCGTGGGTCGGACGAAGAAGGAAGCCGAGCAGAAGGCCGCCGCCGCGGCCTGGCAGAGCCTGTCCGACAGCGACGCCACCCCCACCGGCGCCGCCGCCGACCAGAACTGACCCGACGTGCCCGAACTGCCCGAGGTCGAGGTCGTCCGCCGCGGCCTCGACGCGCACGTCCGCGGCGCCACCATCGAGTCCGTCCAGGTGCTGCACCCGCGTGCGGTACGCCGTCACGAACCCGGCCCGCGGGATCTCGCGCTGCGGCTGACCGGGCAGACCGTGGCTGCCGTCCAGCGTCGCGGCAAATACCTGTGGCTCGTCTTGGGACCCGCCGACGTCGCACTGGTCGTCCATCTCGGGATGAGCGGGCAGATGCTGGTCCAGCCGCCGGCGGTGCCGGACGAGAAACACCTGCGCATCCGCGCCGTTCTCGACAACGGCGCCGACCTGCGGTTCGTGGACCAGCGCACCTTCGGAGGCTGGGCCCTCGCCCCGCTCGTCGAGGTCGACGGTGCCGTCCTGCCGGAGCCCGTCGCGCACATCGCCCGCGACCCCCTGGATCCGGCGTTCGACGCGGCCGCCGTGGTGAAGGTGCTGCGCGGCAAGCACACCGAGATCAAGCGCGTCCTCCTCGACCAGACCGTCGTGTCCGGCATCGGCAACATCTACGCCGACGAATCGCTGTGGCGGGCCGGCGTGCACGGCAACCGCGCGGCCGACCGGCTCGGGGGGCCGACCCTGCGGCGGCTGCTCGATGCGGCCCGCGGCGTGATGGGCGAGGCGCTCGCCCAGGGCGGTACCTCGTTCGATGCCCTCTACGTCAACGTCAACGGCGAGTCCGGATACTTCGACCGGTCGCTGAACGTCTACGGCCAGGAGAACCTGCCGTGCCCACGGTGCGGGACGCCGGTGCGGCGGGAGAAATTCATGAACCGCTCGTCGTTCAGCTGCCCCCGGTGCCAGCCGCCGCCACGGGGCGCACGGCGAGCCTGACTTCGGCCGTCCTCCGCGTCCGTCGAAGCGGTGAATCCGTCCCGCGATCCCTGCCGACCGTGCACAGTGGGAACGGCGGAGGAGGACGCACATGCGAACATCGAGGAGAGTCGTACCGGCTGCCGCGGCGGCGCTGGTAGTGGCACTCGCGGTCGTCGGATGCGGCACCGACGACTCGTACCCGAGCGAGTCGGCGCAGACGACCACCGAGGCAGCCCGGGAAACGGCCCCGCCGACCGGCACGGCCGAGTCCGAGCCCGGGCCGGCGGGTACCGAGACGCAGGGCACCGAGGCACAGGGCACCGAGACGACGGATGGAATCCCGGCCTATCAGCCGTCGACGCTCGTCAGCCGGGCGATCGGCTCGGCCGTCCTGACGACGTCCGACCCGATCGAGCAGGTCAGCACCTTCTACCTCGACTTCGTGGACCGGGAGGGCTGGCAGACGGTCTCCGAGAGCGTCACTCCCTACAGCACGAGTCTCACGATCAGGAAGCCGGGGAAGGGCGCCTCCATCTCGGTGTCCTCGGGCGGGGACGGGACGCTGGTCTCGATCAGCACCTATCCGTCACCCTGATCCGTCGCCCTGACGGGGCATCCCGGCTGTCTCGGCTCGGATCCGGGCGCCGGGTGGGATACGGTGGAACCGGTGCGCCGGGAAGTCTGGTCGGCAGACGACGACTGCTGCCCGACATCCGAGGACATTCGATGACGACACCCTTCGCCCGCCTGCCGTTGCTCTCCCGTGGATCGTGGGAGGAATCCAAGCGGGTGGCCGAGATTCTCCGCAAGGAGACCGTCGGTGGTGTCCTGCTGCTCATCGGCGCGCTCGCGGCCCTGGTCTGGGCCAACACCCCGTGGTCCGACGCCTACCACAGCCTCCGCGACACCACGGTGGGGCCGTCCGCGCTGCACCTGGACCTGTCACTCGGGACGTGGGCGGCCGACGGTCTGCTGGCCATCTTCTTCTTCGTCGTCGGCCTGGAACTCAAGCGTGAGTTCGTCGCCGGCGACCTGCGGGACCTGCGGCGCGCCGCCGTGCCGATCACCGCAGCGGTGGGAGGGATGGCGGTACCCGCGGCGGTGTTCGTCGCGGTGAACCTGCGCGGCGGAGCGGACGCGCTGACCGGATGGGCGGTGCCCACCGCCACCGACATCGCCTTCGCCGTGGCCATCCTGGCCGTCATCGGGACGCATCTACCGGCGGCCCTGCGCACCTTCCTGCTCACGCTCGCCGTCGTCGACGACCTGCTCGCCGTCACCGTGATCGCGGTGTTCTACACCGATGAGCTCGACCTGGCGTATCTCGGGCTCGCGATGCTCCCGCTGCTCGCGTTCGCCGTGGCGGTGCAGCGCGGCATCCGGGCCTGGTGGCTCCTGGTGCCGCTGGCGGTGCTCACGTGGTTCCTGGTCCACGAATCCGGTGTCCACGCCACCGTGGCCGGCGTCCTGCTCGGTTTCACCGTGCCCGTCGCCCGCAGGACGCGCACCGGCACGGAGGCTATGGCCGAGCAGTTCGAGCATCGGCTCCGGCCGCTGTCGGCCGGGGTCGCCGTCCCGATCTTTGCGTTCTTCGCCGCCGGCGTGACGATCGGTGGCCTCGACGGCCTGGGTGAGGCGCTCCGCGATCCGATCTCGGTCGGTGTCGTCGCGGGCCTCGTGCTCGGCAAGGTCGTCGGGATCTTCGGCGTCACCTACCTGATGGCCCGGTTCACCCGCGCCCACCTGGACGAGGGACTGAGCTGGCTGGACGTGCTCGGCGTCGCGCTGCTCGGCGGCATCGGCTTCACCGTCTCCCTGCTGATCGGAGACCTCGCCTACGGCGCCGGCACCGTCGCGGCCGACCACGTGAAGGTTGCGGTCCTCGTCGGCTCCCTCACCGCGGCGCTCGCCGCGTCGGTGGTGCTCCGCTCCCGGAACCGCGCCTACCGCAGGATCGCGGAGCTCGAGTCTCTCGACGAGGACCAGGACGGGATCCCTGACGTCTACCAGCACTGAACCCGGCGGGGCCTGCACGACCCAGTTCTGTGCGGGAGGAATCGGCGCCGGTCGGCGATTCCCTGGGCGGAGTGATGTCCCCCACCTAGAATGGGTGGACGGACATCGCGGCCGCATCGTGTGGACCCGGCCCCGTCCACCGGCCGCCGCGGTGCATGCGGGCGATCGGAGGTGGACGTGCATCCCTCCGAACCAGGGCGGTTGCTGCCGCGCCCGGCGCATCGGGCGATCGTCGCCCTTCTGGTCCTCTTCGCTCTGCTGATCGCCGGACCCCGGCTGATCGCGGTGTACACCGATTGGCTCTGGTTCGGAGAGGTCGGCTACCGGGAAGTGTGGGGCACCATCATCGTGACCCGGTTGGTGCTGTTCGCCGCGGTCACGCTGGTGGTGACCGGTCTGCTCTTCGGGGTGACGGCGTGGGCGTACCGATCGCGACCGTTGTTCGCCGTCGGCCCGGACGATCCGATCGAGCGGTACCGGATCGTGGTGCTGAGGCGCCCGAAACTGTTCGCGATCGGTATCCCGTTGCTGCTGGGACTGTTTTTCGGCCTGAGCGCACAGAGTCAGTGGGCCAGAGTGCAGCTGTTCCTCCACGGCGGATCATTCGGTAGCGTCGACGCGCAGTTCGGGTACGACGTCGGGTTCTACGTCTTCGACCTGCCGTTCTACCGGCTCGTGCTGACGTGGGCGTTCCTCGCGCTGTTCCTGGCACTCGTGCTCTGCACGGCCACCCACTACCTTTTCGGGGGACTACGGCTGCCGTTCGCAACCGGCGCCGGGGACCGTCGTGGTGCCACCGGCGCGGCGGGTGCGACGACGCGCGCCGCCCGAATCCAGATCGCCGTGCTCGCCGGGAGTTTCGTCGCGCTCAAGGCGGTCGCGTACTGGTTCGACCGCTACCAGCTGCTGTGGAGCGGCCGGAAGGAACCGACGTTCACCGGGGCCGGATTCACCGACATCAACGCGGTGCTGCCGGCTCGCCTGATCCTCGTGGCGATCGCCGTGCTGTGCGCGGCAGCGTTCTTCGCTTCGATCCTGCTGGACGACCTGCGGGTGCCGTTGATGGCAACCGCGCTGCTGGTCCTGTCGTCGATCGTCGTCGGTGGGATCTTTCCGGCCCTCACGGAGCAGTTCTCGGTGCGCCCGAACGCGGCCGATCGCGAGAGCCCGTACATCGAGCGCAACATCGCCGCGACCAGGCAGGCGTACGGGATCGAGGCCGATCGCGTCGAGTACCTCGACTATCCCGGGGTCGGAACCCGGCCGCCGCGCGAGATCCCGGCCGACGTCACCACGATCGCCAACGCCCGGCTGCTGGACCCGAACGTGCTCTCGAGGACCTTCACCCAGCAACAGCAGCTGAAGAACTTCTACGGTTTCACTCCGCAACTGGACATCGACCGGTACACCATCGACGGGGAGGTCGGCGACTACATTGTCGCCGCCCGGGAACTGTCCCCGAAGAGCCTGAGCGGCAATCAGACCCAATGGATCAACCGGCACACCGTCTACACCCACGGCAACGGATTCGTGGCGGCGCCGGCGAACCGGGTCAACGCCGCCGTCCGGGACGCAGCCGCGGCCGGAAGCGGCAGCGACAGTGGATACCCCATCTACACGGTCAGTGACATCGCTTCCCAGGCTTCCGGTCGGCAACTGATCCCGGTCGAGCAGCCGCGCATCTACTTCGGCGAGCTGATCGCGGCGTCGGACCCGGACTACGCGATTGTCGGCGGGTCCGCCGGTGCGGCGCCGCGCGAGTACGATACGGATACCTCGCAGTACACCTACACCGGCAGCGGGGGCGTGCCGATCGGAAGCTGGATCAACCGGCTGGCGTTCGCGGTCCGGTACGGCGAGCGCAACATCCTGTTCTCCGGCGCCATCGGAGCGGACTCGAAGATCATCTTCGATCGCGATCCGAAGACCCGCGTGGAACGGGTCGCGCCGTGGCTCCGCACCGACGGCAATCCGTACCCGGCGGTCGTGGACGGACGGATCGTCTGGATCGTCGACGGGTACACCACCCTGGCGCACTACCCGTACGCCCAGGCCGGCGCGTTGCCCGACGCCCACGTCAGCGATACCGGCCGGCTGCTTCCGGGTGAGCCCGTCTCCTACATCAGGAACTCGGTCAAGGCCACCGTGGACGCCTACGACGGCACCGTCACCCTCTACCAGGTGGACACGAACGACCCGGTGCTCGCGGCGTGGATGGGGGCCTTTCCCGGCGCCGTGCAACCGCCGGAATCGATCACCCCGGAACTGCGCTCCCACTTCCGTTACCCCGAGGACCTCTTCGGTCTTCAACGGGACCGGCTCGCCAAGTACCACGTCGACGACCCGCGGGAGTTCTTCACCAACAACGCGTTCTGGTCCGTCCCCAGCGACCCGACCTCCGAGGCCGTGGGGTCGCAGCCGCCGTACTACGTGCTGGTCGGTGACCGGGAGAGCGCGGCACCGTCCTTCCGTCTCGCCAGCGCGATGGTCGGGTTCAACCGCGAGTTCCTCTCCGCCTACATCTCGGTGAACTCCGACCCGGACGGCTACGGCCGGATGGAGGTGCTGCAGCTGCCGACCGACACACAGACCCAGGGGCCGCAACAGACCCAGAATTCGATGATCTCCGACACCCGGGTGGCCTCCGAACGCACCCTGCTCGAGCGGTCCAATCGGATCCACTACGGCAATCTGCTGACGCTGCCGATCGCGGACGGCGGGGTGCTCTACGTCGAGCCCCTGTACACCGAACGCCTCACCAGCACCGCCGACGGTTCGACCTTCCCGCAACTGTCGCGAGTGCTGGTCAGCTATCGCGAACCCAGCGCCGGCGGCGTCCGCGTCGGATACGCACCCACCCTCGCCGAGGCCCTCGACCAGGTCTTCGGTGCGGGGACGGGCCGGATGGCGACGGCGCCCGGCGGCGACGCCGCGACCCCGCCACCCCCCGATCCTGCGGCGACCGCTCCGCCACCCGAGGAGGGCGCGACGGTGCCGCCGCCCACAGCGCCGCCCGCAGAGCCGACCCCGGAGCAGCTCACCGATGCCGTCCTCGAACTGAACAGCGCCCTGGCGGATCTGCGCGACGCCCAGCGCACCGGCGACTTCACGTCGTACGGCGCCGCACTCGACCGGCTCCAACGTGCCATCGACAACTTCCTGGCCGCCGGGGGCAGCCTCAACTGAGGGCTCATGCCCTCGTCCGGTCCGCGGCCCGTCCCTCGGTCGGGCCGGGCTGCGTTCCACAGCCGCCGTCCGGCCTCCCTCGGTCGGCCGCCCGGCGACGATCGAGCTTCGGTCCCTGGGGGAGTCCTAGTGCACGAGGGCGAGCCGGCGCCACGACCACAGCGTCAGGCCCGCCGAGACGGCAGGAATGACGAGGGCGAGCGCGAGTTGCGGACCGGTGACGGAACCGGCCTGCGGTCCCGCCGCCCACAGGCCCGGAGCCGAGAACGGGAACCAGCCGCCCGCTCCGGCCATGACCGCCATCTGGGCGACGACCACCACGGCGATGATCGTCCCGACCGCGGGCAGGTATCCCCGCGCAACGGTGGCGACCCAGGCGCAGGGGAATGCGAGTCCCGCGGTGAGCAGGGCGACGGCGAGGAATCTGCCCACGAGCGCCGGCGTCCCCGGGTCGAGGGGCTCGTCGTCGACGAGCGTTCCCGCCACCACCGCCAGTGCGGCGCCCAGCGCGAGGCTGGTGGCGGCCGCCCACGACAGCAGGATCAGCAGCTTTGCGGCGGCGAGGGCCGGGCGGGAGACCGGCGCGGCCCACAGACCGGTGATCGTTCCGTCGGTGAACTCGCGGCCGAAGACCCAGCCGATGACCACACCGAATCCGAGAAGCCCGCCCACCGAGACGATGGTGTCGGCTGCGGCGAACAGTCCCGCTCGGCCGCCGTCGCCGACGATGGTCTGCGCCTTACCCGCCATCACCGCGTTGGCACCGTGCACGGACTGCAGGGTCAGCACGCACATGGCCACCACCCCCGTCGTGAGAAGGGCGGTGGTGACCCATACGGGGCGTGCCCGCCGGAACTTGGCCCACTCGACCGTCAGCGCGGCCCGGATCTGCTCGGAGGTGGTCATCGTCGCGCCTCGCTGTCGCGGTACACCAGGTCGAAGAACTGCCGCTCGAGATCGATTCCGTCCGGGTCGAGGGAGCCGACGACGCGTCCCTCGTTGACGGCTGTGATGCGGTCGGCCACGCGGGCGACCTCGTCGAGATGGTGGCTGGACACCAGCGTCGCCGCGCCGCGCTCCCGGCTGCGCTGCAGCAGCGTGCGCAGCAGCATGATCCCGGCCGGATCGAGCGCATTGGTCGGCTCGTCCAGGATCAGCACATCCGGGTCCGCGATCAGCGCCGCGGCCAGACCCAGCCGCTGCCGGTTGCCGAGGGAGAGTTTCCGTGCGCTGGTCCGCGCCCACCGGGACAGGACCAGTTCCTCGATCCACCGGTCGGCCGCGGCGGTGGCGCCCGCCGCGGACAGGCCGGCGAGGCGGCCCGCGATGCGCAGGTTCTGCGCGACGGTCAGTTCGGGATAGGCCAGCGGTGTTTCGACCAGGTGCCCGACGCCCGTCCAGTGCCGCGCCGGCATCGTCG
The DNA here is from genome assembly GCF_011058165.1 of Rhodococcus aetherivorans. Taxonomy (GTDB): domain Bacteria; phylum Actinomycetota; class Actinomycetes; order Mycobacteriales; family Mycobacteriaceae; genus Rhodococcus; species Rhodococcus aetherivorans. The sequence goes on along the minus strand of NZ_JAALEG010000047.1, from coordinate 22,238 downwards.
ACGGCGCCAGGCCCCGCACGCGCACGATTCCGTCGTCGGGCTCGATCATGCCGAGGAACAGGCGCATCAACGTCGTCTTTCCCGCCCCGTTGAGGCCCACGAACGCGTGTACCTCGCCCGCCCGCACCTCGGTGGTGACGCCCTCGAGTACCGGCGCGGAGCCGTAGCGTTTGCACACGTTCCGGCACTCGAGCACGACGTCGCCGACCTCGGTCACGGCACCTCCCGTGGCTGCCGTGAGGGACGGGCCTCCGGTGCGAGCTGGTGCAGGGCCGACGCAATCCGGTTGCCGAGAGCCTCGTCGCCGGTTTCTGCCCAGTCCGTCAGCGCCGCCATGAGTGCGCCCATGCAGGCCCCGGCGGCCACTGCGGCCTCGAGTCGTCGTGTCCCCGGTTCGGCGAGCGCGGCGGCGACGGCCTCCTGGGTGCGCAGGGTGTTCTCCCACATCCGCGCGCGCAGCCGGGGGTGTGCCGCGACGATCCGCAGGCGAGTGCGCACGTCCCCGAGATCCGTCTCGGGAATCAGCGCCCAGGCGTCGAGGATCCCCCGGCACGCCCGTTCCAGCGGGCTCCGGTCCGCCGGCTGCGCGGCCACGGCGTCCGCAATGACAGGGTCGTAGGGATCATCAAGCAGAACAGCGTCTTTGGATGGAAAGTACCGGAAGAAGGTCATGTGCGACACCCCGGCGGCGGAGGCGATCCGGTCGACGGTGACGGCGTCGTAGCCGTCCTCGGTGAACAGCTGCACCGCCGTTGCCTGGATGCGCTGCCGGGTCCGCTCGGACTTGGACACCCCATAATGTTAGCCACTAACAGTTCGGGCGATCAAGGGGTGTGCCGCCACTGCCCGGTCCACCCGGCGGGTTCTCACGTACTCACGACGTCGCGCTTCCGGAACGCGGCCAGCCCTGCCGCCGTGACGAGCGCGGTGAGAACGACGAGAGCGACGAAGGAGCCCGCGGCGAACGGTTCGAGCGGCATCTGCCGGACATGGTTCAGCGGGGAGAGGACGCCGGCGCTGTCGGGCAGGTCGAGGATCGGTCCGAAACTGCCCACCAGGTAGCCGTAGACGACCAGCACCCAGACCAGATCGAAGGCGCGGGGGGCGAGACCGAACAGCGCCGCTCCGATCGCCGCGATGCCGAGGACGGCGGGGGCGTATCCGAGATGCGCCCATACCGATGCGGGCACCCGAGTCGGCTCCCCGGTGGACGCCGCGGCCCCGAGCCCGGTCCCCACGCCGGCGAGTGCGAGGAGTGCCACCACGCCCAGAGCGGTCACGGACAGCCCCGCTGCCATCCATCCGGCACGGCTCGTAGCTGTCGCCAAAACGGGCTCGATCCGGCCCGACTGCTCCTCGCCCCGCAGGCGGCGGACGGACAGGATCGCGAAGCAGGAGGCGAGGAAGGCCGTCGTGTATCCGGTCAGGCCCAGGAAGCCGTCGACGAGATTCGCGGCCGAACCACCGATGAGCGCAAGAATGTCCTCGGGCAGGTTCGCAAAGCTCTCGGCGATCGAGCCGGTCAGGGAGCCGTAGAACGACCCCATCAGCGCCAGGCCCGCGCCCCACCCGGCGATGCTGCCGCGCTGCTGCCGTAGCGCCAGGGCGAACGGGTTCGCCAGCGCCGGTGCCGCCTCGGCCCGGCCCGGCCGTGGCGGCACCAGTCCGGCCCCGAGGTCGCGACGGTCCACGACACGGTACGCGGCCGCCGCGGCGGCCGCCGCGAACCCCAACGACAGGGCCAGCGGGCCCCATCACGGATCGACGAATGCTCGCGTCTGCTGCGACCAGGCGACGGGGGACAGCCAGGACACCGCGCTGCCGTGCCGCTCCAGGACGTCGCCGACGCCCCGCACGACGAAGGCCGTTCCCAGCGCCGCTGCGGCCAGTCCTGTGGCGGTGCGCCCGTGTTCGCACACCTGGCACACCAGGGCGGTGAGCGCGGCGAAGAACAGCCCCAGCGCCGCGAACCCGGCCGTGAACAGCACCGCCCCGCCGGCGTCCGCCCCGGCGGCCGTCATTGCCGCGCTGCCCGCCACGACGAGGGCGGCGTTCGCGACGACTGCGGTCGCCAGGGCCGCGGTCAGCGGGGCGCGCCGGCCCACCGCGCCGGCCAGGACGAGTTCGGTGCGACCGTTCTCCTCCTCGCCCCGTGTGTGCCGGACGACGAGGAGAATGTTCATGAACGCGGCGGCGACCAGCAGGTACAGCCCGTACTGGTTCGCGACGAACGCCTCGAGCGTGGGGTCGTCCATGCCGTAGCCGGGACCCGACATCATCACCCCTGCCGGGTTGTCGGCGAAACCGGCCACGCCGCGGAGGTCCTCGGCGACCGGGTACGCCAGCTGCAGGGCGGCGACGAAGTACGCCGCCAGGGCCGAGATGCCGATCACCCACAGCGGCAGCTTGATTCGATCCCGGCGCAGGTCGAAGCGGACGAGGGACGCGGTCCCGGTGAAGGTGTTCATCGCACGCCGCCCACGCCGGCGATCTGTCGATCGCTGCCGTAGTGGCGCAGGAACAGCTCCTCGAGCGACGGCGGTGCGCTCTCGAGGCTGCGGACGCCGTACTCCGCGAGCCGGCGGACCACCTCGTCGAGGTGAGCGTTGTCGACCTCGAACACGGTGTGCCCGTGCTCGTTTCGCAGCGCGTGCACGCCCTCGGCCTGCGCCAGGCCGGACGTGTCGAGGTCGGTGCGGACCGTGATCGTCGACCGGGTGAGATGCCGCAGCTGGGCCAGCGACCCGGATTCCACGGTACGTCCGTCCCGGATGATGGTCACGGTGTCGCAGAGCTTTTCCACCTCGGCGAGGATGTGACTCGACAGCAACACCGACGAGCCGCGCTGCTTCGCTTCGGCAACACAGTCCTGAAACACCCGTTCCATCAACGGGTCGAGGCCGGACGTCGGTTCGTCGAGGACGAGGAGCTCCACGTCCGAGGCGAGTGCCGAGATCAGCGCCACCTTCTGGCGGTTGCCCTTGGAATAGGCGCGGCATTTCTTGCGAGGGTCGAGTTCGAAGCGTTCGACCAGCTCGGTGCGGCGCGCACGGTCGGCCCCTCCCCGCATGCGGCACAGGAAGTCGATGGCCTCGCCGCCGGTGAGCGACGGCCACAGGTCGATGTCGCCCGGGACGTACGCGAGGTGCCGGTGCACTTCGACGGCGTCGCGCCACGGATCGAACCCGAGCACGGATGCGGAGCCGCCGTCGGCGCGCAGAAGCCCGAGCAGGATCCGGAAGGTCGTGGACTTGCCGGCACCGTTGGGGCCGAGGAAGCCGGCCACTTCACCGCGGCCGACGTGCAGGCTGAGACCGTCCAGCGCGGTCGTGGCGCCGAACGTCTTGGTGAGGTCGTGGACCTCGACGATCGTGTTCATGATTGTGTCCTGGGGTAGGCGGGTTCCGGATCAGGAAGGGGGAGCGGCGGATTCGCCGCCCCCGGCGCCCGCCGGCGGGTCCGGGACGTACATCAGGTAGTCGTCGAGCAGCTTGCGGCTGGTGAGCAGACCCTCGGAATACAGCTCGAGGGCCGGTGCGGTGACGGTCTCGGTCAGGTGCCGGAAGAACCCGGTGAAGTCTCCGCCCCGCAGGAGTTCCGGGTGCAGGGTCATCTGCAGCAGCATCGACCCCACGCTCATGCCGGTGAGCAGGCGGGCCCGGGCGCGGTTGTCCCGGGAGGGCCGGATCAGCCCGTTGCGTTCGCCCTCTGCGAGGTAGTCGACCACGTCGTCGACCAGGTGATCGAAGAACTCCGCCGCGCTTTCGCCGCCGGCCTGGAAGGTGCGGGCGACGTAGACGGCGAGCGGGGCGTACTGCTCGGCCCGCCCGAGTTGCGCCAGCCACGGACCGGAGTCGCCGGTGGCGAGGGTCGTCCGCTTGGAATCGCGGATCTGTCCCAGGACCCACTCGTCGCACGCACGTCGCAGGTCCTTCTTGGACCCGAAATAGTGCACGATCAACGCCCCGCTCACCCCCGCGTCCGCGGCGATGGTCCGCAGGCTCGCGTCGAAGCCGTCGCGAGCGAAACGGAGGATTGCGGCCTCCCGGATGCGCGCCGCGGACGTGAGGTCCCGGCGATCGGCTGCCGAGAGGCGACCCGGCGTTGAACGCATGGTCAGTATATTAACCGAGTGTTCAATCGTCGGCAAGAGCCGGGAGGAGGCCCGCCCCGAGGCGCCTACGGCGGACCCTTCACGCGGGCGTTGTCGAGCATGCGCATCACCCTCGTCGCGCTCACCCCGTGCACGAGGACGGAGAGGACGACGGTGAAGGCGACGGCGGCCCACAGCTCCTGCTCCTGCGCGATGTCGAGCTCCGCCGCCGCGTACGCGAGGTAGTAGACGGAGCCGATCCCGCGCACGCCGAAGAAGGCCGTGACGCGGCGTTCGCGGACATCCATCTCGTCACAGCCCAGGAGCGAGACCCAGCCGACCACCGGCCGTATCACGAGGACCAGGGCGGCGCCGACGAGAACCGACCCCCACGACAACTCGGCGAGCAGGCCGGTGGTGAGGCCCGCCCCCAGCAGGAGCAGGACCGCCAGCGTGAGGACGTGCTCGAGCTGCTCGATCAGGCTGTGCATCTCGGCGTGGTACTCGTGTGCGCGTTCGATGCGCCGCATGGCCACGGCACACACGAACACGGCCAGGAAGCCGTAGCCGCCGATCAGTTCGGCGATTCCGTACACCGCGAACGTGGCGGCGAGCGCGACGATCGGTTCGCCCCGGTCGGCCAGCCGGACGTGCTCGACGGGGAAGTGGAACACCGCCCGCCCGACGAGATGGCCCGCCAGCCCTCCCACCACGGCGCCCAGGACGATCTTGCCGAGCAGCTCCCACAGCACCCAGGAGATGATCCAGTCCTCGATCGGTCCCTTCGTGAACAGGAACAGCGCGAGGTAGACGAACGGGAACGCCAGCGCATCGTTGAGGCCGGCCTCGGAGGTGAGCGCGAACCGCACTTCGTCGTCTTCGCGGTGGGAACCCTCCCCGGACGTGGGGCCCTCGACCTGCACGTCGGACGCCAGCACGGGATCGGTGGGAGCCAGGGCGGCCCCGAGCAGTACCGCGGCCGCGGGGGTGAGGGCCGCGGCCCACCAGCCCAGCACCGCGACGGCCGCGATGCCGAGGGGCATCGCGATCAGCAGCAGCCGCCGGGTGGACTTCCACGACCGCCACCCGAGGGGACGGTCGATCGCGAGGCCCACGCCCATGAGCGCGACGATCACGCAGACCTCGCTGAGGTACTCCGCCACGGCCGGGTGCCCGCCGGGAGTGAGGGCTTCGGCGTTGTCGAACAACAGCCCCAGCACCGCGCCGGCCACCAGCACGATCATGGGTGCCGAGATCGCCCGGTTGTGGAACAGCCGCGGCACGGTGACGGCGAGAAGCAGCGCGAGCCCGGCGGAAACGTAGATGATCGCGGTGTCCAGTGCCGTGGCCTTCGTTCGCTGCGACGTGGTCGGCGCAAGGATGCCCAGGCGACCGTCGTCCGAAACGCGCGCCCCCGCGCCACCGGGTCCCGGTCAGATGTCGAAGAACACGGTCTCGATCCCGCCTTCCGGGGTGTCCTGCAGACGCACGTCGAAGGTGTAGACCACCTTGCCGTCGCGTTCGGAGCGCTTCGCGATCAGCGTGTCGCGGCGGACCTCCCACTCGATCCCGTCGAGTACGGGGTCGGCGGCGTTGGCGTCGGCCTCGTCGTCGAAGTAGACCCGGGTGTGCAGGCCGATGTTGATGCCCCGTGCGAACAGCACCATGAGGATGTGCGGGGCCTGGAACCCGCCGACGTTCGCCGGCACCGGTCCCGGTTTGATCGTCTCGAAGGTGTAGACGCCGGTGTCGAAGTCGCCGCCCGTGCGGCCCCAGCCGCGGAAGGTCGGATCGATCGCCCTGTCCTGGGCGTGTCCGTCCTGGGCGTCGCCGGGGTGGGCGTACCTGCCCGCGGCGTTGGCCTGCCAGATCTCGATCAGCACGTCGCGCACGGGCGTGCCGGTGCCGTCGAAGACGCGGCCCTCGAGGGTGATGTGCTCGCCCTTCGTCTCCGGGGCGGTCAGCACGTTGCCGAAGTTGTTGTCGAAGATGTCGAACCCGGCCTGCTGCGGTGCGAGCCCGATGTGGACGTACGGGCCGCCGGTCTGCGAGGGGGTCTCCGGGCGGCGCTCGATCATGCTGTGCGGGGAAAGGCTCATCGGGGGGCTCCGGGGAGGTTGGCGTTGTCGAAGAAGGTGGCGCGGCGGCCGCGCAGGGTGAGGTCGAAGCGGTAGGTACGCGCGTCGAAGGGGGCGTTGTTGGCGGGATCCTCCTGCGCGATCAGGCTGCGCAGCTGGTCCAGCGTCGGGATGGTCTTCGCGATGGGGCAGCGCTCGATGAGCGGGTCGCCCTCGAAGTACATCTGGGTGATCAAGCGCTGCGCCCAGCCGGTGCCGTGGATCGAGAAGTGGATGTGGGCGGGCCGCCAGGCGTTGGTGCTGTTGGCCCACGGGTACGGCCCGGGCTTGATGGTGCGGAAGAAGTAGTAGCCGTTGTCGTCGGTGATCATGCGGCCGCAACCGCCGAAGTTCGGGTCGATCGGCGCGAGGTAGCGGTCCTTCTTGTGGCGGTAGCGTCCGCCGGCGTTGGCCTGCCACGCCTCGACCAGGGCGCCCTTCACCGGGTTGCCGAACTCGTCGCGGACGTAGCCGTGCACGATCAGGCGCTCGCCGATCGGCAGGCCGTCCTTGGCGAAGTTGAGGATGAGGTCGTTGTCCTTCTCGCCCAGCTCGCGACGGTCGAAGACCGGCCCGGTCGTCTCCGAGAGCGTGTTGCGCGGCGCGATCAGGGCATTGCGCGGGGAGCGCAGCACCGACGTGCGGTATCCGGGGGTGAGGGCGGGCGGGTGCTGAGTGTGGTCGCGTTCGACGAATTCGCCGGACGCGGCGCCGGGGGCGGCGATGATCATGAGGCGGTACTCCTGGGGACTGTCGCACTGCGACGGACTGGATGTGATCCACGTTATGGGTGAGCATGAGTCATGTAAATTGACGGTTTCGGCCGAATTTCATAACCTGCAGTGATGGAACGCGGTTTCGTGCCCCCGGTCGACCGGGCGTCGCGGCTCCTGGATCGCATCCGGTTGCGCCACCTCACGTGCTTTGTCGCCGTCGCCCAGGAGGGCAACCTCGGGCGGGCCGCCGGCCGGCTGCATCTGAGCCAGCCGGCGGTCACCAAGACCCTCAACGAACTCGAATCCCTGGCCGGCCTGCGCCTGGTGGACCGCGGGCGGCACGGCGCCCGGCTCACCCCCGCCGGCGAGGAGTTCCTGGGCCACGCCGTCGAGGTCACCGACGCGTTGGCGTCCGCCGCCCGCGCCCTCTCCGGGACCGGGCAGCCGGCCGTCGCCCCCGTGCGGGTCGGCGCCCTGCCCACCGTCGCGAGCACCCTGCTGCCCGGTGCGGTCACCCGGCTGCGGGACCGGCGTCCGCACGTCGGCGTGCAGATCCGCACGGCCCCGAACACCGCACTTCTGGGCGCGGTGCGCGCCGGCGAGCTCGACTTCGTCCTCGGCCGGATGGCCGACCCGGAGACCATGCAAGGGCTCTCGTTCGAACTGCTGTACGCCGAGTCGCTGGCCCTGATCGTGCGCCCGGGGCATCCGCTGGCCGGGGGTCCGGTATCGGTGCCGGCGGTGCTGAACCACCCCCTCGTCGTCGCCACCGCCGGAACCGTGCCGCGGCACCACACCGAGGGCTTCCTCGCCCGGCACGGCCTGCGGCTGCCGTCCGGCAGCGTCGAGACCCTCGACGTCTCGGTCGCGCGCGGGCTGGTGCGCGCCGGCGACGCGGTGTGGCTGACACCCGAGCGAGTGCCGCAGGACGACCTCGACGACGGCACGCTCGTGCGGCTGCCGGTACCGACCCCGGGCACCGCCGAACCCGTCGGACTGCTGCGCCGCAGCAGCGCGGACACCCCCGTCGTCGCGGACGAGCTCATCGGGATCCTGCGCGAACTGGCCGTCGGGTGATCATGGCAGGATCTCCCGCATGGCTGAACAGACTTCCGACACGCCGACGACCGAACTGTGGGTCGAGCGCACCGGCACCCGCCGCTACACGGGCCGCAGCTCCCGAGGTGCCGAGGTCCTGATCGGGTCGGAGACCGTCGAGGGTGTCTTCACCCCCGGCGAGCTGTTGAAGATCGCGCTGGCGGCCTGTTCGGGGATGAGCTCGGACTTCCCGCTGTCGCGCCGGCTCGGCGACACCTACGACGTCACGATCCGTGTCTCCGGCGCCGCGGACCGGGAGAACGAGGTGTACCCGCACCTCGTCGAGGAGATGGCGCTGGACCTGAGCGAACTCGACGAGGAGGCGCAGCAGCGCCTCGTCGCGCTCGTCGAGCGATCCGTCGACAAGGTGTGCACCGTCGGCCGTACGCTCGAGGCCGGCACCGAGGTGACGCTGAAGATCGTTCCGGACGCGTGAGCGGTGGATCTCGGCAGGGAGGGCGGATGATTCGTACAGCGGCCGGACTCGCGCTCGCCGTGGGGTTCCTGGCGGGCGGGGCGCCGGCGACGGCCGCGCCCGCTCCGGCGGACTGCGCGCCGTGGCGGGTGGACGTCGTCGCGTCCGGGCTCGGCGTGCTCGAGAATCTCGCGTTCGACGGTCGCGGCCGGCTGCTGGCCTCGGCGTCCACCCCGGCCGGCGGAGGGTCGCTGCTGGCGCTCACGCCCGAGGGACGGGCCGACGCCGTGGTGGCCGAGGTCCCGGCGCCCGGCGGCATCGTCGTCGACGACGGCACGGCGTACTTCACGACCGGCAACGGCACCGTCTCCGGACTGCTCGGCCGCACCGACGGCACCCTGGAGGCCGTCGACCTCGACACCGGGACGCGGCGCACCGTCGCGTCGGGTCTGACCATGCCCAACGGTCTCGTCCGCCTGCCCGACGGGGACTTCCTCGTCAGCCGGAACCTGGGCAGCCCCCCGGGCCTGACGCACGTCCCGGTCGAGGGTGGGGCCCCGGAAACGATCCGCACCGACCTCGGCTCTGTCAACGGACTCGCGGTCGACGGCGAAACCGTTTATGCGGCTACGACTTTCGATCCGACTACCCGAATTCACGCGTTGAACGCCGGCGACCTCACCGGTCCGGTCCGGACCCTGGACCCGTCCGGGCCCGGGCCCCTCGAGACCGCCGACGATCTCGACGTCGGACCCGACGGCGCGTTGTACGTCCCGCTCAACGTCGCCGGGAAGATCCTGCGGGTCGACCCGGTCACCGGCACCGGCTGCACGGTCGCCACGGGGGTGCCCTTCGTCTCCGCGGTCGCGTTCGGCGAGGGCCCCGGCTGGGACCCGGACGTCCTCTACACCACCGGCTTCGACGGCGCCGTCCACGCCGTCCGTCCGGTCCGCAGTTCGGGGGAGCAGCCATGACGCAGTCGCCGCCGGACGCCGTCCGGCTCACCGCCTGGGTGCACGGGCGCGTGCAGGGTGTGGGGTTCCGCTGGTGGACGCGGTCGCGAGCCCTCGAACTCGGCCTCGCCGGTCACGCCACCAACCATCCCGACGGGCGCGTGCTCGTCATCGCCGAGGGCCCCCGCGACGCCCTCGAACGACTCCTCGCCGCGCTGCGCTCGGGCGAGACCCCGGGAGAGGTGCGGCTCGTGGTGGAGAGCTGGGAGCCGACGCGCGGTGACCTGACCGGCTTCGTCGAGCGGTGACGGCCCGCCGGTAAGGTTTTCGCACATGTATTTGAAGGGTCTGACGCTCAAGGGCTTCAAGTCTTTCGCGTCCGCGACGACTCTGCGGTTCGAACCGGGCATCACGTGTGTCGTGGGGCCGAACGGTTCCGGCAAGTCCAACGTCGTCGACGCCCTCACCTGGGTGATGGGGGAGCAGGGCGCCAAGGCGCTGCGCGGCGGCAAGATGCAGGACGTCATCTTCGCCGGGACCGCCGGCCGGCAACCCCTCGGCCGTGCCGAGGTCACCCTCACCATCGACAACTCGGACGGCGCGCTGCCCATCGAATACTCCGAGGTGTCCATCACCCGGCGGATGTTCCGCGACGGGGCCGGCGAATACGAGATCAACGGGAACTCGTGCCGGCTGATGGACGTGCAGGAACTGCTGTCCGACTCCGGCATCGGCCGCGAGATGCACGTCATCGTCGGTCAGGGCCGCCTCTCCGCCATCCTCGAGTCCCGGCCGGAGGACCGCCGCGCATTCATCGAGGAAGCCGCCGGAGTCCTCAAGCACCGCAAGCGCAAGGAGAAGGCGGTCCGCAAGCTCGACGCGATGCAGGCCAACCTCGCGCGCCTGACCGACCTCACCGCCGAGCTGCGCCGGCAGCTCAAGCCGCTCGGCCGCCAGGCCGAGGTGGCGCGCCGCGCCCAGACCATCCAGGCGGACCTGCGCGACGCCCAGCTGCGGCTCGCCGCCGACGACCTCGTGACCCGGCGCTCCGAGTTCGCCGACCAGGACGAGCAGGAACGCGTCCTGCGCGAGCGACTCGACCACGTCTCCGCCGAGCTCGACGACGCCAACGCCGAACTCGCACGCCACGAGGAGGCGGTCGCGCGACTCACTCCCGGCGCCGAGGCCGCGTCACAGACCTGGTTCCGGCTCTCCGCGCTCGCCGAACGTCTCGGCGCCACCGTGCGCATCGCCCAGGAACGCGCCCGCCACCTCGACACCGCCCCGGCGGTCCGCGACGGCCAGGATCCGGACGAGATGGAGGCCCGCGCCGACCGCATCGCCGAAGAGGAGGCCGAACTCCTCGAGGCCGTCGAGGTCGCCCACGGCACCCTCGAGGCCGCGAAGGAGCAGCTCGCCGTCCAGGAGGAGGCCGCCGCGGCCGCCGAGCGGGCGCACCTGGCCGCAGTGCGGGCCGTCGCCGACCGGCGGGAGGGACTCGCGCGCCTGGCCGGACAGGTCGACACCGTGCGCACCCGCGCCGAGTCCATCGACGCGGAGGTGGCCCGGCTGACCGTCGCCATCGAAGAGGCCCGGCTGCGCGGTGTCGCCGCCCAGGCCGAGTTCGAGACGGCCCAGGCCCGCATCGACGACCTCGACGCCGGCGAGATCGACGCCGACGCACAGCACGAACGCGCCCTCGAGGCGCTGCGACTCGCCGACGCCCGCCTGAAGGAACTGCAGAACGCCGAGCGCGCGGCCGGCAAGGAGGTCGCCTCCCTCGGGGCGCGCATCGAGGCGCTGGCGATGGGTCTCGAACGCAAGGACGGCGCCGCCTGGCTTCTCGAGCACCGCCCCGACCTGGGATTGTCGGGTCCCCTCGCGGAACGCGTCCGGGTCGAGGCCGGCTACGAGGTCGCCGTCGCAGCGGCGATGGGCCCGGCCGCGGACGCGCTGGCCGCGGATTCGGTCCCGGCGGCGGCCGCGGCCGTCGCCGCGCTGGTGGACGCCGACCAGGGCCGGGTCGCGTTCGTCGCCGGGGGCACCATCGCGCCGGCCGAGCCGGCGAGCCTGCCCGACGGTACGCGCTGGGTGCGGGACGTGATCGACTGCCCGCCGGAACTGCGCGGCGGACTCGACGCGCTGCTGGCGCGCACCGTCGTCGTGGACGACCTGCGCTCCGCGATCGAACTGTGCCACGTGCGCCCCGAACTGCGGGCAGTGACCCGGAGCGGTGACCTCGCCGGCTCGGGCTGGGTCGTGGGTGGATCCGGGCGCGCGCCGAGCACCCTCGAGGTCCAGGCCGCGATCGACGCGTCCCGCGCCGACCTCGACCGCGCGGTCCGGCGCTCCGAGGAACTCTCGGCGGCTCTCGCCGGCGCCCTGGCCGAACAGGCGGCCCGCGCCGAGGTGGCCGAACAGACCCTCGCGGCCCTCAACGAATCCGACGCCGCAATGTCCGCGGTGTACGAGCAGCTCGGCCGGCTCGGGCAGGCCGCGCGCGCCGCCCACGCCGAGTCCGAGCGCCTCGCGGCGCAGCGCACCAACGCCGAGACGGAGCGTGACACGGCCCGCCGCGAGGTCGTCGAGCTCGAGGAGCGGCTGCGACTGGCCGAACAGGAACAGAGCGACGCGGGCGCCGATCCGGGCACCGACTCGACGGCAGTCGACCGAGAGGTCGCCGCCGCTGCCCTCGCCGAGGTCCGGGCCGTCGAGATGGAGGCGAGGCTCGCGGCCCGCACCGCGGAGGAGCGCGCCCAGGCGCTGCGCGGCAAGGCGGACTCGCTGCGCCGCGCAGCCCAGGCCGAGCGCGAGGCGCGGGCCCGGGCCGAACGGGCACAGCGCGCCCGCAAGCAGGCCGCGGCCGTCGCCGCGGCCGTGGCCGAGTCCGGCGCCCGGGTCGCGGCCCACCTGGACGAGGTGGTCGCCGCGGCCTCCGCCCACCGGGACGAGCTGACCCGTCAGCGCGCCGAGCGGGCCGAACAGCTCGACAAGGTCAAGGAGCGGGTGCGCGACCTCTCCGCGCAGCGGGCCCAGCTCACCGACGCGGTGCACCGGGACGAGGTCGCCCGCGCGCAGGCCGCGCTGCGGATCGAACAGCTCGAGCAGGCCGTCGTCGAGCAGTACGCCATCGCGCCCGACGATCTGGTCGCCGAGTACGGCCCCGAGGTGCCGCTGCCACCGTCCGACCTCGAGATCGCCGAGTTCGAACAGGCGCGGGAACGCGGAGAACAGGTCGTCGCGCCGCAACCGCAGCCGTACGACCGCGCCACCCAGGAGCGGCGCGCCAAGCGCGCGGAGAAGGACCTGACGACCCTCGGCAAGGTCAACCCGCTGGCGCTCGAGGAGTTCGCCGCGCTCGAGGAGCGGTACAACTTCCTCGCCACGCAGCTCGAGGACGTCAAGAACGCCCGCAAGGACCTGCTCGGCGTGGTCGCCGACGTCGACGCCCGCATCCTGCAGGTGTTCACCGAGGCGTACGCGGACGTCGAGCGCGAGTTCGAGCAGGTGTTCGCCAAGCTCTTCCCCGGCGGCGAAGGCCGCCTCGTGCTGACCGATCCGTCGGACATGCTCACCACCGGCATCGAGGTCGAGGCCCGGCCGCCGGGCAAGAAGGTCAAGCGGCTGTCGCTGCTCTCCGGCGGCGAGAAGTCGCTGACGGCGGTGGCCATGCTCGTCGCCATCTTCCGGGCCCGGCCGTCCCCGTTCTACGTCATGGACGAGGTGGAGGCCGCTCTCGACGACACCAACCTGCGCCGGCTCATCGGGCTGTTCGAGCAGCTTCGGGAGAAGTCCCAGCTCATCGTCATCACCCACCAGAAGCCGACGATGGAGATCGCCGACGCCCTGTACGGGGTCAGCATGCGCGGCGACGGCATCACCCGCGTCATCTCGCAGCGGATGCGTGGTCAGGATCTTTCTCGCCCAGAGCTGAGCGCGGCCGTTGCGCCTGACAGTATGGGGGCGTGAGTACCGGAGCCTGGATAGCCATCGCGGCGGCACTTGCCGTCCTCCTCGTCGCGCTCGTCGTCGGCCTGACCCTGTACCGGAGACGGCGGGTGTCGCTGACGGCCGAGCAGACGCCGCAGCTCGGCACCGCCGAGCAGAAGGATCGTTCCGGCGGTTACAAGGCCGCGGGCGGCTTCAGCTTCACCCAGGGGGCGACCGCGACCGCGCCGCCCCAGCCGGTCGAGCGGCCGGTTCCGAGACCGCCGGTGGTCCCGGAACCGCCCGCGTCCCCCAAACCGCCGGTCGCTCCGGAATCGACGGTGGTGCCGGAACCGAAGGTCGTGCCGGAACCGAAGGTCGTGTCACTGCCCCAGGAGGTGTCGGAGGCTCCGGCGCCGACGGTCGAACCCCGGGTGGAGCCCGAGCGGGCCCCGGAGGCCGGTGCCGCCCCCACCGTGGAACCGGCCCCCAGGGTCGAGCCCGTCCCGGGCATCGAGCCGGAGACCGCCCCGGCGCCGTCCGAGGTCGTCCCGCCGGTCGAGGAAGTTGCGCCGGTCGAGGAAGTTGCGCCGGTCGAGGTCGTCCCGCCGGTCGAGGAAGCTCCGCCGGCACCCGCCGTCGAACCCGAGGTGGCCCCGCCGCCGACCGCCGAGCCCGAGGTAGCGGCTGTCCCGCTCGTTCCCCCGATCGAGGAGATCGCCCCGACCGAGGGCCGGCTGGACCGGTTGCGCGGCCGACTTGCCCGGTCGCAGTCGGCGGTGGGCAAGAGCCTGCTCGGCCTGCTCGGCGGCGGCGACCTCGACGAGGACTCGTGGGAGGAGATCGAGGACACCCTGCTGATCGCCGACCTCGGTGCCGCCACCACCACTCAGATCGTCGAGCGGCTGCGGGTGCAGATGGCCGCCCGCAGTGTGCGCACCGAGGCCGAGGCCAGGGCCGTCCTGCGGGACGTGCTGGTCGAGGCGCTGCACCCGGAGCTGGACCGGTCGATCAGGGCGCTGCCGCACCAGGATCACCCGGCGGTGCTGCTCGTCGTCGGGGTCAACGGCACCGGTAAGACCACCACCACCGGCAAGCTCGCCCGGGTCCTCGTCGCCGACGGCCGCCGCGTCCTGCTGGGCGCTGCCGACACCTTCCGTGCGGCCGCCGCCGACCAGTTGCAGACGTGGGCCGAGCGGGTCGGCGCCGAGGTCGTGCGCGGCAAGGAGGGAGGCGACCCGGCCGCGATCGCCTTCGACGCCGTCGCCAGGGGCACCGATCAGGGTGTGGACGCCGTGCTCATCGACACCGCCGGCCGGCTGCACACCAAGACCGGTCTGATGGACGAGCTCGGCAAGGTCAAGCGGGTCGTGGAGAAGAAGGCCGCGGTCGACGAGGTGCTGCTCGTGCTCGACGCGACGATCGGGCAGAACGGCCTGATGCAGGCGCGCGTGTTCGCCGAGGTCGTGGACATCACCGGCGTGGTGCTGACCAAGCTCGACGGCACGGCCAAGGGCGGGATCGTCTTCCAGGTCCAGCACGAGCTCGGGGTCCCCGTGAAACTCGTCGGTCTCGGTGAGGGCGCGGACGACCTCGCGCCGTTCGAGCCGGGCGCATTCGTCGACGCCCTGCTGGGCTGATCCACCGCACCACCGCCAGCTCACCACCGGCCACCCGGCCTCCGACCGGGTGGCCGGTTTTGGTCACGGAAAGGTCACAAATCGTCACTCGGTTCCCATCTGCCACTCCGGTTCGGTAGAAACAGGTGCCGGACGGATCCCGCGGGGCGGGTGGCGACGGGGAAGCAGCGACGAGAGGCTCCTGCGGGAGCTCGCCGCGCTGGCCACCCGGCCCCGCCGGGTCCGTCCCGCTCGGGTCGCGATCCGTCCCGATCCACCCCCTCCCGGCTCGCGGGAGCACCGCCGCGAAACGCCGTGCGAGGGACCCGGTTCGGCCGCCGGCGCCGGTGGATGCGCCGCGAAACAGGAACGAAACACATGTCCGATTTGCGTTCACTCCGCCGAAACAGCGCGGCGCTCCGGCCGAAACATCACCACAGCATTCTTCTCTCGACGACGCGCTGACCGGCGCGGCCAACAGGGAGGTTGCAGTGGAGGAAGTGGTGAACACCGGCGACGCGGCATGGATGCTGATATCGGCGTCCCTGGTGCTGTTGATGACGCCCGGTCTGGCGTTCTTCTACGGCGGCATGTCGCGCACCAAGGCCGTCCTGAACATGATGATGATGTCCTTCGGGGCAATGGCGGTCATCGCGGTGATCTACGTGCTGTGGGGCTGGTCGATGTCCTACGGCACCGAGGACATCGGGGGCATCTTCGCCAACCCGTTCCAGATGTTCGGTCTGCAGGGTGCCATCTACGACGACGCCGGTGAGTTCCTGCCCGGCCTCGGCGACTACCCGCAGATCATCGACATCGGCTTCCAGGTCACGTTCGCGGTCATCACCACCGCTCTCATCAGCGGTGCCCTCTCCGAACGCGTGAAGTTCGGCACCTGGCTGGCCTTCTCCGGAATCTGGGTCACCCTCGCGTACTTCCCCCTCGCCCACATGGTGTGGGGCGGCGGCCTGCTCTCCGGCTCCGCGGACGGCCTCGCCGCCAAGATCTTCGGCACCTCCGACGACGGAGAAGGCGGGCTCGTCGCGACCGTGGCGCCCATCGACTTCGCCGGCGGCACCGTCGTGCACATCAACGCCGGCATTGCCGCGCTCGTCCTGGCGCTGATCATCGGCAAGCGCGCGGGCTTCGGCCGCACCGCCTTCCGTCCGCACAACCTGCCGTTCGTCATGCTCGGTGCTGCCCTGCTGTGGTTCGGCTGGTTCGGCTTCAACGCCGGTTCCGCGTTCGCCGCCGACGGTGTGGCCGGCCTGGCCTGGGTCAACACCACCACCGCCGCGGCCGCCGCGATCCTCGGCTGGCTCCTCACCGAGCGCATCCGCGACGGCAAGGGCACCAGCCTCGGTGCCGCCTCGGGTGCCGTCGCCGGCCTCGTCGCCATCACTCCGGCCGCCGGTGCGCTCAGCCCGGTCGGTTCGATCGTGCTCGGCGCGATCGCCGGCGTCCTGTCCGCCCTGGCGGTCGGCCTGAAATACAAGTTCGGCTACGACGACTCGCTCGACGTCGTCGGCGTGCACCTCGTCGCGGGCCTGTGGGGCACCATCGCGATCGGGTTCCTCGGCACCGAGACGGGCCTGTTCTACGGCGGCGACTACAAGCAGCTCGTGATCCAGATCGTCATCGCAGTCTTCGCCCTGGTCTACACCGGCATCATCACCGCGATCGTCGCCTTCGCGCTCAAGCCGCTCGGCTGGCGGGTGTCGGAGGAGGAAGAGGCACGCGGCATCGACGAGGCCGAGCATGCGGAGTCGGCATACGACTTCGCCGCCGCCCTCAAGTGATAAGAAGACATCAGGGCACTGGAGACTGGGAAGGGATGAGGATATGAAGCTGATCACGGCAATTGTCAAGCCGTTCACCCTCGAGGACGTCAAGGCAGGCCTCGAGCAGGCGGGTGTGCTTGGCATGACCGTCAGCGAGGTGCAGGGATACGGTCGCCAGAAGGGCCACACCGAGGTCTACCGCGGAGCCGAGTACTCCGTCGACTTCGTTCCCAAGGTCCGCGTCGAGGTCGTCGTCGACGACGCCGCCGTCGACAAGGTGGTCGAGACCATCGTCGAGGCCTCCCGCACCGGCAAGATCGGCGACGGCAAGGTGTGGGTCACCCCGGTCGAAACGGTCGTCCGAGTGCGCACCGGTGAACGAGGCGCCGATGCACTCTGACCCGAAGGGGTCCGGAACTCGCGGCCCTGGTCCCGCTGCCTCCGCGGCGGGATCGGGGCCGCCGGTGTCTCCGGGGCCGGCCGGATCCGGCACCGCCGCCACCGACCTCGCCCGGGCTCGTACCCAGTTGCTCGCCGGCGGCACCCGCAACCGCCGGCTCGACGCCCCCGCCCTCCGCCACGCCCTCGTCGATCTCCACGAGTTCTGGCTCGTCACCAAGGGAACCGAACTCGGAATCAAGCCCGACTGCGGCTTCGCCATCGTCGCCGTCGGCGGCCTCGGCCGCCGCGAGATGCTCCCCTACTCCGACCTGGATCTGGTCCTGCTGCACGACGACATGGACCCCGCTGTCGTGTCCCGGGTCGCCGACCGGCTCTGGTATCCGCTGTGGGACGCGCACATCAAGCTCGACCACAGCGTCCGGACCGTCCCGCAGGCCCTGCAGGTCGCCGCGTCCGACCTGACCGCCGCGCTCGGCCTGCTCGAAGCCCGGCACATCGCCGGCGACCTCGAATTGAGCAACCTGCTGATCGGCGGCGTGCGGCGGCAGTGGCGCACCGGCATCCGCAGCCGGTTCGAGGAGCTCATCGCCCTGACCGAGGCCCGGTGGGAACGCAGCGGGCAGATCGCGCACCGGGCCGAACCCGACCTCAAGAGCGGCCGCGGCGGGCTGCGGGACGTGCAACTGCTCAACGCACTGTCCGTCGCGCAGCTCACCGACGGCATGCCCGGGCTCGGGCCCGACGTTCCCGGCGGCGGGCTCGCGGCCGCGCACCGCCGCCTGCTGGACGTGCGCACCGAGCTGCACCGCGTCGCCGGCCGGGCCCGCGACCAGCTGCGCGCCCAGGATGCCGACGAGATCGGCGCCGCCCTGCGCATCGGGGACCGGTTCGACCTGGCCCGCGTGCTGACCGAGGCGGCCCGGACCGTGAGCTACTCGGTGGAGGTCGGGGTACGCACGGCAGGAAACTCGCTGCCCCGCAAGGGCCTGTCCCGGCTGCGCCGCGTCCCCGTCCGGCGCCCGCTCGACGAGGGTGTGGTGGAACACGGCGGCGAAGTGACGCTGGCCCGCGACGCGCACCCGCGCAAGGACCCCGGCCTGATCACGCGGGTCGCCGCGGCCGCAGCGCAGCACGACCTGCCGATCTCCGCGTCCACCCTCGGCCGCCTGGCCGACAGCGCCCCCGAACTGCGGGAACCGTGGCCGCGCACCGCGCTGAACGACCTGCTCGTGCTGCTCGGCTCGGGAACCCGCGCGATCGACCCGATCGAGGCGCTCGACCGGACGGGACTGTGGGGCCGGCTGCTCCCCGAATGGGGGGCGGTGCGGGATCTGCCCCCGCGCGATGCCGTGCACACCTGGACGGTGGACCGGCACCTGGTGGAGACCGCGGTGTACGCCGGCGGGCTGACCACCCGCGTCGCACGCCCCGACCTGCTGGTGCTCGGGGCGTTGCTGCACGACATCGGCAAGGGTCGCGGCGGCGACCACAGCGTCGTCGGCGCGGAACTCGCCACCCAGATCGGCCGCCGGATGGGTCTGTGGCCGTCCGACGTCGCCGTGCTGTCCGCGCTGGTCCGCCACCATCTGCTGCTTCCGCACACCGCGACCCGCCGTGACCTCGACGACCCCGCCACGGTGGAGTCCGTCGTCGAGGCCATCGACGGCGACCCGGTGCTGCTCGAGCTGCTGCACGCCCTCGCCGAGGCGGACTCGCTCGCGACGGGCCCGGGGGTGTGGGGCGACTGGAAGGCGGCGCTCATCCGGGAGCTGGTCCGGCGCTGCCGGCTGGTGATGGCGGGGGAGGAGCTGCCGAGACCGGACCCGATCGACCCCCAGCTCGCCGAGCAGGCGGAACAGGGCGGCATCCACGTCGAGCTCCAACCCGGCGAGAACCCGCACGCCTACACGGTGACGGTGGTCGCGCCCGACGAGCCGGGCCTGCTGTCCGACGCCGCCGGGGTGCTGGCCCTGCACGGCCTGCGCGTGCTGTCCGCCTCGGTGGGCAGCCACGCCGGTAGTGCGGTCAACAGCTTCGCCGTCGCGCCGCTGTTCGGGGCCCCGCCGCCGGCGGGTCTGCTGCGGCAGGAACTCATCCGGGCCCGCGCCGGGGACCTCGACCTGCTCGCCACGCTCGACGCGAAGGAGCAGGCGGCGCGGGAGGCGCAGCTGCCCGAACGCCCGGAGCGGGCCGTGCCGGGCACCTACGCGCAGGCGCCGCCGCACCTGATCTGGATCGACGCCCCGGATCCGGGTCAGGCGATCCTCGAGCTGCGCGCCGAGGACCGGCTGGGCATGCTGTGCCGGCTCGCGGACGCGTTCGAACGGTGCGGCACCGACGTGCGCTGGGCCCGGGTTTCCACCCTCGGCCGCACCGTCGTGGACGCGTTCTGCATCGATCTGGGAGGTTCCGACACCCGGGAGAACCGGGAGCGGGTCGAGCGGGCGGTGCTCGCCGTGGTGCCCGCTCCGGAGCCGAAGAAACCCGAGGACAAGGGCTGAGGGCGGGGCGGCCGCTCGTGCACGTGCGAGAACTCGTGCCGCGAGCGGCTACCCTGGAGCGCAGAACTGTCCGCATCTTCGCCAGACCCAGGAGCGCATTCGGTGTTCGAATCCCTTTCCGACAGGTTGACCGGAGCCCTCAAGGACCTGCGCGGCAAGGGGCGCCTCTCCGACGCCGACATCGACGCGACCGCCCGGGAGATCCGCCTGGCGCTGCTCGAGGCCGACGTCGCCCTGCCCGTGGTGCGCTCGTTCATCGCCAAGATCAAGGAACGAGCCAAGGGCGCCGAGGTACACGGCGCGCTGAACCCCGCCCAGCAGGTCGTCAAGATCGTCAACGAGGAGCTCGTCGGGATCCTCGGCGGCGAGACCCGGCGGCTGCAGTTCGCCAAGACCCCGCCCACGGTGATCATGCTCGCCGGTCTGCAGGGCTCCGGTAAGACCACCCTCGCCGGCAAGCTCGCCAAGTGGCTCAAGGACCAGGGCCACACCCCGCTGCTGGTCGCCTGTGACCTGCAGCGGCCCGGCGCGGTCACCCAGCTGCAGATCGTCGGTGAACGCGCCGGTGCGTCCGTGTTCGCCCCGCACCCCGGCACCTCCATCGGCGGCGGCGAGAACCCGCTCGGCATCACCGCCGCCGACCCGGTGAACGTCGCCCGCGACGGCGTCGCCGAGGCCCGCGCCAAGCACTACGACGTGGTCATCGTCGACACCGCCGGCCGCCTCGGCATCGACGAGGAGCTGATGGCCCAGGCCGCCGGCATCCGCGACGCCGTGCAGCCCGACGAGACGCTGTTCGTGCTCGACGCGATGATCGGCCAGGACGCCGTGAGCACCGCCGAGGCGTTCCGCGCCGGTGTCGGCTTCACCGGCGTGGTGCTCACCAAGCTCGACGGCGACGCCCGCGGCGGTGCCGCGCTCAGCGTCCGCGAGCTGACCGGTCAGCCGATCCTGTTCGCGTCGACCGGTGAGAAGCTCGAGGACTTCGACGTCTTCCACCCCGAGCGCATGGCCAGCCGCATCCTCGGCATGGGCGACGTGCTCACCCTCATCGAGCAGGCCGAGCAGGTCTTCGACGCCGAGCAGGCCGAGGCCACCGCCGCGAAGATCGGCTCCGGTGAACTCACCCTCGAGGACTTCCTCGAGCAGATGATGGCCGTGCGGAAGATGGGCCCGATCGCGAACCTGCTCGGCATGCTGCCGGGTGCGGGACAGATGAAGGACGCCCTCGCGAACGTCGACGAGAAGCAGCTCGACCGGATCCAGGCGATCATCCGCGGCATGACGCCGGCGGAACGCGCCAACCCGAAGATCATCAACGCCTCCCGGCGGCTGCGTATCGCCAACGGCTCCGGCGTCAAGGTCTCCGACGTCAACCAGCTCGTCGACCGGTTCTTCGAAGCCCGCAAGATGATGGCCGCGATGGCCGGGCGCATGGGCATGCCCGGGTCCCGCAAGCCGCAGCGCGCGAAGAAGGGCAAGAAGGGCAAGAAGGGCGGCCGCGGGCCGACCCCGCCGAAGATCAAGGGCGGATTCCCCGGTGGCATGCCCGCCGGCATGCCCGGCATGGGCGGGATGCCCGCCGGGTTCCCGGACCTGTCGAAGATGCCGAAGGGCCTCGACGAGCTGCCGCCCGGTCTCGAGAACTTCGACCTCTCGCAGCTGAAGTTGCCGAAGAAGTAGTCCGCCGTGGCGTTCACCCTGCGCGGACGGTCCCTGCCGGACGGCGAACCGATCGAGCTGTGGATCGGCGACGACGGCACGTTCGCCGCCGAGCCGATCCCCGGGGCCGAGCTGCTCACCGCCGACGGCTGGATCCTGCCCGGTCTCGTCGACGCCCACTGCCACGTCGGGATCCGCTTCGGCGGCGGCGCGGAGGACGCGGACGGGCTGATCGCGCAGGCCGTCACCGAGCGCGACGCCGGGGTGCTGCTGCTGCGCGACGCGGGATCCCCGGTCGACACCCGGCACCTCGACGAGCGGGCCGACCTGCCACGGATCGTGCGCGCGGGACGGCACATCGCCGCCCCCAAGCGCTACATCCGCGGGCTGCCCGTCGACCTCGAAGACGAATCGCAGCTGCCGGACGAGGTGGTTCGCCAGGCCCGCGCGGGGGACGGCTGGGTCAAGCTCATCGGCGACTGGATCGACCGCGGCACCGGCGATCTCGCGCCGCTGTGGTCGGACGGGATCCTCGTCGAGGCGATCGCCGCGGCCCACCGTGCGGGAGCGCGCGTGACCGCCCATGTGTTCGGGGAGGACGCGCTGCCCGGCCTGCTCGCCGCCGGCATCGACTGCCTCGAACACGGCACCGGGCTGACCGACGACACGATCGCCACCATGGCCGCGCAGGGCACGGTCCTCGTGCCGACCCTGGTCAACATCGAGAACTTTCCCGAGATCGCCGACTCGGCCACCCGGTTCCCGGTCTACGCGGCGCACATGCGGGACCTGCACGCCCGTGTCGCGGACACCGTCGGCGCCGCCCACGACGGCGGGATGCCCGTGGCGCACGAGCTGTGCCCCCTGCAGCACCAGCGCCATCAGCTCCACGATCCGGCGGGCCCGGTATTCGACGTTCTCGAGGTCGGCGAGTTCCTTGCCGACCCGGGCCAC
>NZ_JAALEG010000046.1 GCF_011058165.1 Rhodococcus aetherivorans | reverse complement strand
CGCCCGCGCCGTCCCCGAACTACGGCTCGCAGGTCGGTGACGCGCTCGGCGGCGCCGGTCAGGGTGCCGGCGCGGTCCTCGACGGCACCGGCAACGCGGTCGGCGGCGTCGTCGACGGGGTGGGTGGTGCCGTCGACGGCGTCGGCGGACTCCTCGGCAACTGACCGATGCCGCAGCCCACCCCCCTGCCGCGCGACGTCGCGCACGCCGTCGCCGCGACCCCGCCGCGGCTGCTGCTCACCGGTCCCGCCGGCAGCGGCAAGTCCGCATTGCTGTCCTCGGTGCGGCAGACGCTCGCCGGCCGGGGCCTCACGGTCGGAACCGATCCGCGTTCCCCCGCGCCGGCGGCGCTGGTGGTCGACGACGCGCACACCCTGCCCGCCGAATCGGTCCTCGCGCTCGCCGAGCAGGTGCGGCGCGGCGAGCGGCCGGTGGTCGTCGCGACGGAGCCGCGGCCGCACCGCAGCGATCTGCGGGCGCTGCTGTCCGCGTTCGGCGCGCACTCGGCGCTCGTCGAACTGCACCCCCTCAGCCCGCGCGAAATTGCCGGTCGCGCAGCAACTCTCGGTCTCACCCCGCGCCCGGAACCGATCCGCGCGGTGCACCGGCTGACCGGCGGCGCCCGCGACGTCGTCGACGCGGCCCTCGCGGCGTTGCGCGACGGCACCGATCCCCGGCGGGCCGCCGCGGCCCGCGTTCGCGACCGCCTCGGCGGCGGCGACCCCGACCTGCCCCGGGTCCTGGTCCTCGCCGGCCTCGGCGGCACCCTCGACCCGCTCGAGGTCGCCACCGTCCTCGGCGTCGACGCGGACCGCGCCCGCGAGCTCGTCGACGCCGCGCGGGCCAGCGGCCTGCTCACCGTCGACGGCGACGTCCCGATCCCCGCGGCCGCCGCGGTGCCCGCCGCCGTCCTCGGGACCCACGCCGTCCGCACGCTGGCGCACCGGCTGGCGGCGCTGCGCCTCGACGCGGGGCTGCTGACCGCGGACGCCGCCCGGGCTCTCGCCGAGGCCGGGGTGGCCGACGCCCGCCTCGCCGCCCTTCTCGTGACGCTCGCCGACGCGGCCGAGCCCGCGCAGGCCCGCACGCTGTACGACGCGGCGATCCGTGCCGGCGCCGACGCCGATGCGCTGGACGTGCGCCGCGCCGAGGCCGCCGGGCTCGCCGGCGACCTCGCCACCGCCGGACAGCTCACCGACCGTCTGCTCGACCGGGCCGGTGCCCTGCCCGCCGGCGAGCTGGCCGCCGCCACCCGCATCGCCGCGACCGTCGCCGCGCGCCGCGGCATGCTGGGGCGCAGCGCGGATCTGTACGAGTGGCTCGGCCCCGAACGGGCCGGCGCCGACGCGCCCATCGCCGCGACGGTGCTGCTCGCCGCGGGTCGCCCGGGCACCGCCGCCCGGTTCGGCACAGAGGCCGCGGCGCCGACGTCGTCCGCGGCGGCCGCGCAGCTGCTGGCCGCGGGCCTGCGCGAGTCCGTCGGCGGCGACGGGCGCGTCGCGATGAACACCCTCACGCGGGCCCTCTCGGTGCACGGGGCGGCCGACCGGACGCGGCTGCTGCCCGACACCCCGGAGGCGATCACCGCGCTGCTGTGCCTGCACTCCGGCGAACTCACCCACGCCGGCGCCGTGCTCGGCCGCGCCACCGCGGCGCCGTCCGTGCGGCACCGCCTGCTCGCGGCGTGGACGGCGCTGATCGGCGGCGACCTGCCGGCCGCGACGGCCGCCGCCGACGAGTTCACCCCCCACGCCACCGAGCAGCGGGACCTGCTGTTCCTGCACGGGCTGCGGGTGGGCCTGGCCCGCCGCGGCGGCGACGTCGGCGCGCTGACCGCCGCCTGGACCGCGGCGCAGGGCGTGGTGGCCGAGTACTCGGTGGACCTGCTGAGCCTGCTGCCGCTCGGCGAGTTGTGGCTCGCCGCGGTCCGGCTCGGCGAGGCCGACCGCATCGCCCACCTGGTCGGTCAGGCCCAGGATCTCCTGACGACCCTCGACGAACCGCCGCTGTGGGGCGCGACGCTGCACTGGTACGGGGTGCAGGCGGCCATCGCCGCGGACCAGCCCGCGGAGCTGCTGCCGCACGCCCGGGCCCTCGGGGCGGCGGCGGAGACCACCGCCTACGCGGCCGCCCTGGCCCGGGCCGGGCAGGCCTGGCTGCGGGTGCTGCAGGGCGATGCCGACCCCGCGCGCGTGCAGGCGGCCGCGGAATCGCTCGCCGCGATCGGCCTGCCGTGGGACGGGGCGCGGTTGGCCGGCGAGGCCGCGCTGCGCGTCGACGACACGGCGACGGCGACGGCATTGCTCCAGGTCGCACGGGCCGTGCGGCACCCGTCGGCCGCGCCGCGCACCGCCGCGCCCACGCCCACGCCCGCGGCCGACGCACCGGCGGCGCCGAGCCCCCTGTCGGACCGGGAGGCGGAGGTCGCCGACCTCGTCGTCGCCGGCCTGACCTACCGCGAAGTAGGGTCGCGCCTGTACATTTCCGCGAAGACTGTCGAGCATCACGTCGCGCGCATCCGGCGGCGGCTCGGCGCCGGCTCGCGATCGGAGCTCATCTCGATGCTCCGTGCGCTCGGGCACGGCGCCGAGGTTCGGCAACCGGCAACCAGTGGGAACGGGGGGATTTCTGCATGTCCGTAGGCGTGGGCCTGAGAGTCGGCACCATCGTGTCCGCCGTGGCCGTCACCTCCGCCGAGGGCATCCGTCCCGACCCCGAGCCGGTCGAACGCCTCACCCGTCTGCACCTGCACTCCGACGGCACGGCAACGCTCGGCGTCCGTGACCCCGGCGCCGCCGACGAGTGCAGCTCCTTCTCCGGCTTCGTCGACCGAGTGGGCGAACCGGCCGGGGTGCGCGCCGAGGACGGCGCCCTCTCCCGCGCGGAGGACCTCGTCGCGACCGCGATGGAATGCCTGCTCGCCGACGCCGCACCCCTGGTCGGCGACGCCCCGGCGACCGTCGCCGCCGCACATCCCACCGCATGGTCGCCGGCGACCGTGGCGGTGCTGCGCAATGCTCTCGACTACGTCGGGCTGCGGCACGTCACCCTGATCTCCGACGCCGAGGCCGTCGCGGCCTGGTTCGAGTCCCGGGTCGCACAGCAGAGCGGCCGGCTCGTCGCCGTCTATCACCTCGACGCCGGCGGATCGACGGTGACGCTCGTGCGGTCCGGTGTCGCCGCGGGCCGCTCGTTCCGTTACCCCGAGGGGGACGCCCCGTCGGTACCCGCGCAGCTGTCGGCCGCGCTCGGCGCGTTCGGCTGGCTCGTCAGCAACCTCGACGCCGTCGTGATCAGCACCGAGGAGCCGGTGGACCCGTCGGCGGCGCAACTCGTCGCGCAGACAGTGAAGGCCGGTATGGGCGTGCGGTGCGTGCTGCCGCCGCAGCCGCAGCACGCGGTGGTGCGGGGCGCGGCGCTCGCCGCCGCGGCCGGTTCCGCGGACATGCTCGGCGCCACCCGGATCATGCCGGCGGTCCGCACCGGCGCCGCGGCGCGCACCCAGCTCGACCCCGTCGCCCCCGTCGAGCCGCCCGTCGCGGCCACGGCCCCCGTCGAGGCGGCCGGCACTGTCACAGAGGCCGGCACTGTCGCAGCGGTCGGCACCGAGGCGGACGCGGTGCCCGGGGGCCCGGACCGGGCTCCGCACAACCGGCTGGTCGTCGGCGGCGCCGTCGCGGCGGCCGTCGCGCTGCTCGTCGGGATGGGCGCCCTGGTGTTCTCGCTGCGGGACACCCCCGCGGACACACCCGTGCGGGAGGCGGGCGCCGCCTACGAGTCGCTGTCGAGCGCGGTGCAGGTGCCCCCGAGCACCGGCACCCCGACCAGTACCACCACCACGACGACCGCCCCGGACGCGGCGCCGGCCACCGTCGACTCCGGGCTCGTGGCGCTCACCCCCGCCCCCGGCACCGCCGCCGAGGCCGCGCCGCCGACCACGTCGGTCCGGGCCACGATGTCCCGGCCGGCCCCGTCCACCACCACGCGGTCGACCACGGTCGCACCGACCACGAGCGAGGCCACCCGCGAACGGGACCGGCCCGCCCGGACGACGACCCCCACGACCGTCGCGCCGACCGGGACGTCAACGTCGACGCCCCCCGAAACCACGGAACCGGACCCAACGGACACGACCGGTTCCGAGGCGGCAGGGTGACCCTCCCCGTCCCGTACGCTGTCACACGGTTGTGTCCGCTTCCGCGGCACGACCGCGCACGAAACCCGTCAACCCATTCTCGAAGGGCCCCCATGCGTCACTCGTCGGCGTCGCGCGCCGCTGCTCGTACCACCGTTCGCCGTGTCGTCGTCGCGGCGGCGTCGGCACTGCTGCTGGCCGGGCCGCTCGCTGCGACCGCCCACGCCGCCCCGGCCGACCAGCTGCCCGCGGATCAACTGCCCGCCGAACTCGTCGAGGCCATCAGCCGCGACCTGAAGATCAGCGCCGACGAGTACCTCGCGCGATCCGAACGCGCGCAGGAACTCGCGGACTACGCGCGCAGCTTCCGTGCCGAACGGCCGGAGGACTTCGCGGGGGCATGGCTGGGCACCGACGGCCGGCCCGTCGTCGCGGTCACCAACCCCGACGCCGCCCGGCAGGCCGAGAACGACGGCTACCACGTCACCGTCGCGCCGGTGTCCGCGGACGGGCTCGAGCAGTCCCTCGCCGAGCTGAACCGCTGGGTCGCCGCGCTCCCCCGCGAACTGTCCTCCCAGGTGAACGCGACGTCGATCGACGTGTTCAACAACCGCCTGATCGTCGACATCGCCAACAGCCCGGCCGGCCGCGCCCTGAACCTGCCGACGCTCATCGCCAACGTCCAGGTCATGCTCACCCCCGGCCAGCCGCCGAACGAGCCGGGCCCGCTCGGCGGTGACACCTACATCACCGCCGACAGCGACATCCGTTCGACGCCGCTCGACCGCATCGGCGTGTGCTCGTTCGGTTTCAACGCCGTCGACGCCGACGGCGCGGCCGTTAACGTCACCGCCGGCCACTGCGACCAGATCGCCCGCGAGGAGGGCGGTTCCACCGTCTACCTGCCCAACCGGGAGAACATCGACGAGAGCCTGAAGATCGGGTCGTTCACCCGCTCGACCGTCGGTGTGGGCAGCACCCTGGACTACGGCATCATCGGCCTCGACCAGGCAGGCGTGGACGCCGGCCTGAACCGCCCCGTGGTGCGCGGCGGCAACGGCTCGACGCTGACCGTCACCGGCACCGCCGCGCCCGTCGCCGGCGCACCTGTGTGCAAGTCGGGCCAGTCGTCGTACTTCACGTGCGGGATCGTCGCCGCCGACCGCGTGGAGACCCAGTTGGTCAGCGCCGACGGCACCAGCACCACGATTCGCGGATTCGCGACGACCGCCTGCACCCTCTCCGGCGACAGCGGCGGCGCCATCGTCACCGGCACCCTCGCGCTCGGCGTGATCAGCGGCTCCAACAGCTCCGGTGCCCCGGACTGCGTGGAGGCCAACCTGGTGCTCGCCCCGCAGGGCGGCACGTCCAGCCTGGGCATCGCGGTCCGGGACATCGAGGCCGAGACCGGCGTCCGGGTGCGGACCGCCGCCGCGGCCTGACGACGCGCCGCGCGGCTGGGTGTTCGCGCGGCCGACCCCATATGATCGTCCAATCCAGCACCGGTCCATCCCTGGGCCGGCATCTTCGTGCCCCGTCGCGGAGATCAACGAGGAAGGCATCCATGCGACGCTCCTTCGCCCGTCGAGCAGCGGTCTACGGTTCGGCAGCGCTCATGCTGCTCGGTCCTGCCGCCGCCATCGCCCAGGCCGACCCGGCCCCGATCGAGGCGACGGCGCTGCCGAACGAACTCGTGGAGGCGCTGGCCAGGGACCTGCAGATGAGCCCCGAGCGGTACCTGACGGATGCCGCCCGCAGCCAGGAGCTGGCCCGCTTCGCCGAATCGGCGCGGGAGAAGTTCGCGGCCGTATTCTCCGGCGTGTGGCTGGACCCCGAGGGAACCCCGAAGGTGGGGCTGACCGAAGGCGAGGGCTACGACACCGCCCGCGAGGCCGCCGAGGAGGCCGGATTCACCGTCGAGGACACCGACCGCACCGAGACGCAGCTGCGCGACGAACTGAAGGCGCTGAACGACTGGCTGGCCACGCAGCCGCCCGCCGTCGCCGACCTGGTTCGCGGCGTCGCCATCGACGTCGTGAACAACGATGTCGTGCTGCGCACCGAGAACGTCGCCGGGATTCAGCTGCCCAACTTCCTGCAGGGTGCCCGGGTGCTGTTCGCGCCCGCGCCGCTCGTCCCGGAGCCCGCCGCCGGCGAACTGCAGCCCGTCGCAGACCTCGCCGCCCCGCAGGCCCTGTTCGGCGGCGACGCCTACGCCGCGCTCGGCGCCGGCGAGGGATTACGCTGCTCGCTCGGCTTCAACGCCGTCGACGGCTCGGACCGGCCGCTCAACATCACCGCCGGGCACTGCGACCCGAACCGGCTCTCGGCCGGCACCCAGTTCGCGTCGAAGGTGTACCAGCTGATCGGTGAGGAGCTCGGCCAGCACCTCGGCACCTTCGAGAAGACCCGTTTGGACGGCCATGATTATGCGCTGATCCGGCCCACCGGCGAGGCACAGTCCCGTTTCGAGAACAACGGCGTGCGGGTGCCCCTGGCCGCGCCGCTTACCATCACCGGCGTCGCCGAACCGGTCGCCGGTGCGCCCGCCTGCAAGTCCGGCATCCGCTCGGGCTACAGCTGCGGGGTGGTCACGTCCGTCGGCCAGACTGTCGACGTCGGTCACCGCATCCTCGAGGACGGCTTCTCGACCAACTTGTGCGCCCTTCAGGGCGACAGCGGCGGCACCATCGTCACCGGCACTCTCGCCCTGGGCATCTCCAGCGCATCGAACGTCGGTCAGTTCGGCATGTGCGAGGTCGCGGGGGTGGTCAGCGGGCTGATGGGTGAGGCGCCGGAACTCTTCGCCACCCCGATCGGCGTGATCCTCGCGGAGAACCCCGGGCTGCGCGTGCGCACCTGGTGATCGTCGCTCCCTGAGAGTCCACGAGGGCCCGCCTCCGACCGGAGGCGGGCCCTCGTGCTGTGCGGCGTGTCGCGCCGGGTGACGAGTTCGGGTGGCCGACCGCGAGATCAGGATGCGTGTGTCCGACGACCGGAGCGACGGAAGCAACGTGGACCGCTGCCTGCAGGCGGCGACGGACGACCGGTGCGAGAAAGTCGGGTGCTCGACATCCGCCACGTCGAGAGGCCGGAGTCGATGCTGTGAGGGCACCGTCGAGATCGAGGGCGCACGAGATCGGGGCGCCCCCGACCGTCCTCCACATGCCTTCTCTCCGAACCCTTCGAGAACGACTGCGGCCCCCTCACCGTGACGGTGAGGGGGCCGCAGTCACGTCGTGGGTGCTAGTTGGCCCACTGCGTGGTGCCCGGAGGAGCGGTGAGGGTCTGGATCAGGCCGATGCCGGCGATGACCAGGGTCGGGCCACCGGCAGCGATGGTGCCGACGACGCTACCGATGGCGAAGCCGGCGGCGCAGCCGGGGAGGGCGGCGATCAGAGCGGTCGGAATACCACCGGCGACGGCGCCGATAACGCATCCGATGATGCCGCCCGTAAGGCCGCCGACGGCGGAGGCGATGCCGAGCTGAGAGGCGAAGTTCTCCTGCGCCTTGAGGTTCTCCTCGGGTGACGCGACGTCCTGCAGCTTGAGGCTGACCGGACTGAGGCCCGGAGCGACCTTGTCCTCGGGCGCAACCGGCGTCAGCTTGTCCTCGGCAACGACCGGCGTCAGGGTGAGGGTCTTGCCGTCCTCGCTGATCTCCCGCTCGAAGGGCAGCTGCAGGTCGCCGAGCTGGATGGCCAGCGGCAGGCTCACGACCGCGTTGCCGTCGCTGTCCTGCAGCTCGACGCTCTTGCCGTCGCCGGACACGGCGAACGAGCCGGCGTCGATGACGGTGACGACGGAGTCGCCCTCCGCCTTGGTCTCGTAGTTGATCTTCTCCGGTGCCGTGACCGCCGGTGCGGCGTACGACGTGCCGGCGGTGACGCCGACGGCGGCGATGGTCATCGCCGCGACGGCGGCGAGCTTCCTGAACTTCATTCGATTCCGTTCTGTGACTTCGGCGCACGCCCCCGAACGGACGCCCCCCAAGTTCTGACACCAAATGCACTCGACGCACCGAAAGCCCTGCTCATAGGTACGCGAAGCACATCTTGCGCAGCATCATAACCGACATCACACAGATCCTCGCGTCCGGAATGTACCTAATCCGTTGCCACTCCGTTGCCGGACTCGCGAATACATATGCCGAAGCGTGACCAGCAACTGCACGTTAGGTTTGCCTGCCTCAATCAGTCGAAAGGTTTAACGCTTAGCGTGAACGGACACTCACGCCACGGCGCGATGCGGCAACTCGGCCGCCCCCCACGCGGTCGACCCCTGCCCAGCACCGCGCCGCAGCACCGCGAGACTAGACTACCGTCCGGTAACTTTCTATAGCTACCGGCTGGTAACTTAATTCGGGTTAGGATGCGTGGGCTCAAACCAGGCGGCCCGCTGCCGCCCCCGACACGAAAGGCCACCTATGAATGCCCTGACGATCACGTTGGGCACGATCGGCGTGCTGCTCAGTCTGGTGTGCTGGTACTCGTTCATCGGTGGCGCGATGAAGATGGTCAACGTCGTCCGGATCGGCCAGCCGGCTCCGGATCGGTGGCGGCCGTTCTTCCCGCGCTTCAAGCAGATGCTCGTCGAGTTCGTCGCACACACCCGGATGAGCAAGTTCCGCACCGTGGGCTGGGCCCACTGGCTGGTGATGGTCGGCTTCATGCTCGGCGCGATCGTCTGGTTCGAGGCCTACGGCCAGACCTTCGACCCGGCGTTCCACTGGCCGCTGATCGGCAACACCGCCGTCTATCACCTGCTCGACGAACTGCTCGGCCTCGGAACCGTGATCGGAATCACGGCGCTGATCATCATCCGGCAGCTGAACCACCCGCGGAAGCCCGCGCGGCTCTCGCGCTTCGCCGGCTCCGACTTCCGGGCCGCGTACTTCGTCGAGACCGTCGTCCTCATCGAGGGCCTCGGCATGATCTTCGTCAAGGCCGGCAAGATCGCGACCTACGGCCATGCCAACCCGTGGACCGACTTCTTCACGATGAACCTCGCCAAGCTGCTGCCGGCGAGCGCGGTGATGGTGTCGATCTTCGCGTTCGTCAAGCTGATGTCCGGCATGATCTGGCTGTACGTCGTCGGCCGCAACATCACGTGGGGTGTCGCCTGGCACCGCTTCGCCGCGTTCTTCAACATCTACTTCAAGCGCGAGGACGACGGTGGCGTCGCCCTCGGCGCCGCGAAGCCGATGACGTCGAAGGGCAAGGCCATCGACATGGAGACGGCCGATCCGGACACCGACACCTTTGGTGCCGGCCAGATCGAGGACTTCTCCTGGAAGGGCTGGCTCGACTTCACCACGTGTACCGAGTGCGGTCGCTGCCAGTCGCAGTGCCCGGCCTGGAACACCGGTAAGCCGCTGTCGCCAAAGCTGGTCATCACCTCGCTGCGCGACCACGGCTACGCCAAGGCTCCCTACCTGCTCGCCGGTGGCCGCAAGGACCTCGGCGGCGACGAGGTCGGCCTGGTCGACGCCGAGGGCAACGCGGACGAGGCCAAGCTCGGGAAGGTCCCGGCGGCAGCCCTGGCCGAGGCCGATCGCAAGCTGGTCGGCGAGACCGTCGAGGGTGAGCTCGCGCCCGTCATCGACACGGAGACGCTGTGGAGCTGCACCAACTGCGGTGCCTGCGTCGAGCAGTGCCCGGTGGACATCGAGCACGTCGACCACATCATCGACATGCGCCGCTACCAGGTGCTCATCGAGTCCGACTTCCCGTCCGAGCTCGCGGGTCTGTTCAAGAACCTCGAGAACAAGGGCAACCCGTGGGGCCAGAACGCCAAGGATCGGCTCAACTGGATCTCCGAGCTGGACTTCGACGTTCCGGTGTTCGGCCAGGATGCGGACAGCTTCGCCGACTACGAGTACCTGTTCTGGGTCGGCTGCGCCGGCGCCTACGAGGACCGGGCCAAGAAGACCACGAAGGCCGTCGCCGAGCTGCTCGCGACCGCCGGCGTGAAGTTCATGGTTCTCGGTGCCGAGGAGACCTGCACCGGTGACTCGGCCCGTCGCGCGGGCAACGAGTTCCTGTTCCAGCAGCTCGCGATGCAGAACATCGAGACCCTGAACTCGGTGTTCGAGGGCGTCGAGGACTCCAGGCGCAAGATCGTCGTCACCTGCGCGCACTGCTTCAACGCGCTCAACAACGAGTACCCCCAGGTCGGCGGGAACTACGAGGTCGTGCACCACACCCAGCTGCTGAACCGCCTGGTGCGGCAGAAGAAGCTGGTGCCGGTGGCGTCGGTGAGCCAGGACGTGACCTACCACGACCCGTGCTTCCTCGGCCGCCACAACAAGGTGTACGACGCACCGCGTGAGCTGATGGCCGCGTCCGGCGCGAAGCTCACCGAGATGCCGCGGCACGGCGAACGGTCCATGTGCTGTGGTGCCGGTGGTGCCCGCATGTGGATGGAAGAGAAGATCGGCAAGCGGATCAACATCGACCGCGTCGA
Source organism: Rhodococcus aetherivorans (assembly GCF_011058165.1). Classification (GTDB taxonomy): domain Bacteria; phylum Actinomycetota; class Actinomycetes; order Mycobacteriales; family Mycobacteriaceae; genus Rhodococcus; species Rhodococcus aetherivorans. The sequence goes on along the minus strand of NZ_JAALEG010000046.1, from coordinate 35,312 downwards.
CGAGGCACTGTCGACGAATCCGTCGAAGATCGCCACCGGCTGCCCCTTCTGCCGCGTCATGCTCAACGACGGTGTCACCGCGCGTCAGGAGAAGGGCGAGGGCGAGGGCGTCGAGGTCGTCGACGTCGCCCAGCTCATGCTCGACTCCATCACCCGTCTCGAGCCCGCGACGCTCAGCGAGAACATCAAGGTGATCCCGCGTGAGCAGCCCGTCGCGGAACCGGTGGCGACCGCCGGCACCCCGGAGGCCGCCGTGGCCTCGGAGGCGACCGCCGAGACGGTGGAGAAGGAGCGCGTCGAGGAGATCGAGGAGGCGGCCGCGACCCCAGCGGCCCCCAAGACGGCCCCGGCCGGCGGCCTGCAGATGAAGGGCGCCGCCAAGGCTCCCGGCTCGAAACCGGGCGGGCTGCAGATGAAGGGCGGCCTGAAGGCGCCGGGCGCGAAGGCTCCCGCAGCCGGCGACGGTGCCGCGGCCGAGGCTCCCGCGGCCCCGGCCGCCAAGCCGGGCGGACTGCAGATGAAGGGCGGACTCAAGGCCCCGGGCACCAAGAAGGCCGCTCCGGCCACCGCCGCTCCCGCTGCCGAATCCGCTCCGGCCGAGGCCCCCGCGGCCCCGAAGGCCAAGCCGGGCGGACTGCAGATGAAGGGCGGGCTCAAGGCCCCGGGCGCCAAGAAGACGGCTCCGGCCGCGGCCGCACCGGCCGAGGCCCCGGCTGCGCAGGCACCGGCCGCCGAGGCACCCGCCGCGCCGTCGGTTCCGAAGGCCAAGCCGGGCGGACTGCAGATGAAGGGCGGGCTCAAGGCCCCGGGCGCCAAGAAGGCCGCTCCGACCGCCACGGTACCGGCGGCCGAGGCTCCCGCCACGGCAAGGGCCGCCGAAGCTCCCGTAACGGAGGCACCCGCCTCGGAGGCACCCGCGACGGCTCCCGAGCCGCCGAAGGCGAAGCCGGGTGGCCTGGCGTTCAAGGGCGGAGCGAAGGCTCCCGGCGCCCGCAAGGCCGCCGCGCAGAAGTCTCCGGCGGAGAAGCCCGAGGCTCCCGCGAAGGAACCGGAACCGGCGCACGCACCACCGGGTGAGGCGCCCGATCCGGATGCACCGCCGGAGAAGGCACCAGCCCCCGAGGTGCCGTCGACCAACGGCGCGGAGGCACCGGCTCCGCCGCAGGCCAAGCCGGGCGCGCTGGGCTTCAGGTCCGGCGCCAAGGCCCCTGGCCGGCGCGCGTAGTCGGGTGATCACAGACAGCGCCCCTCGCCGATTCGGCGAGGGGCGCTGTCGTGCCCGGGAGGGCGCCGAAGGCCACCACGCCTATGCTCCCAGAGCGTCCGCGAACATCGGCCACGACGCGTGCAGCTCGTCTTGCCAGTACCCCCAACTGTGGGTTCCGGTGGAACGGAGATTGACGGTCGCCGGGATGCCGAGTTCGTCCAACCGGCCGGCCATCCTGCGCGTGCACTCGTTCGTCGCAGCCTCGATGAGACCGCCCTCCACCACGACGTTGACGAGTTCGCCCTCGTCTTCGATCCATGGGGATTCGAGGGCGTCGTGGCGGCCCGGCAGGCCACTTCCGTTGGAGAGATACAGCTTCGTGCCGCGCAACCGCTCGGCATTGACGTAGGGATCGTTGGCGATCCACGTCGGATCGTCCAACGGACCCCACATGTTCAACGGATTCCCGAAGAAGTTGACCACTGTCGCCGCGACGAAGGCACGTCCGATCGGGTCGCTGGTGATGGCGCATCCACTGAAGCTCGCAACCGCCTCGTAGAGACCGGGTGCCGCGATCGCCAGGTTCAGAGACGACGTACCGGACATGGAAAACCCGATGAGACCGTGCCGCCCCGTCGAACCGAACTCGGCATCGACGAGCGACGGCAGCTCACGGGTGAGAAACGTGGTCCATTTGTTGCGGCCCAGATTCGGGTCGTCGCTTATCCAGTCCGTGTAGTAGCTCGAGGCCCCGCCGTAGGGGATGACGACGTTCGCGTTCTTGTCGGAGAAGAACTCCACTGCATCCGTTTCCGTTGTCCAACTGCGCGCGTCGGAAGCACCGTCGACCCCGCTGAGCAGGTACAACGTCGGTCGCGGCACCGAGGGGTCGGCGGGCCGGATGACCCGCAGGGTGATGTCCTTGCCCATGGCGGGCGAATGCACGACCACATTGAACTGACGATCGGCAACAGCAGTCGTGCTCACGATGCGAGCGAGGCCGAAGGGTTGCGCCGAGACCGGGAGGTCGGTCGGGGCGGGAAGGCCGGGTGCCGCCCCGACCGGCGACGCCGTCCACCCGAACGCGGAGGCCGACAAAATGGCCGCCGCAGTGAGGACCTCGAAGCGCCGCATATCCACCCCATCTCGAATCGACTTCTGCATCCTATCGTTCGAGTTTCGCTGACCTACCCCTGCTTCTAGGATGTGTTGATGACTGTTCGGCTCGCTGCCCTGCTGACCGCGGCGGCACTCGGCGTGCTTCTGCCCGCCCCCGCCGGTGCAGCGCCGGTTGCCCTGCCCGTGCCGTACGACCTTCCGGACCCCTCGATCGTCGAACTGGCGAACCCCGGGGGATCCGCCCCTGGCTCCAACGACTGGACCTGCCGTCCGAGCAAGACCCGTCCCGAACCAGTGGTGCTCGTGCACAACAGCAGTGGAAATAGGCAGATCGCCTGGCAGACGTTCGCCCCGCTGCTGGCAAACGAGGGCTATTGCGTGTTCGCACTCACCTTCGGCGCACCGGCCGCGCCGTGGCCGGTCTCGGCGGTCGGCGGACTGGGACCGATCGCACGCAGCGCGCAGGAGCTGTCCGATTTCGTGGACCACGTTCTCGCCGAAACCGGTGCCGGGAAAGTCGATCTGCTCGGACACTCGCAAGGCACGCTCGTATCGGCCTACTGGGTTCGGCACGTCGGCGGTGCCACCAAGGTCGATCAGGTGGTCGGTCTCGCTCCACTGTGGCAGGGCGCCGATGTCTTCCCGACTCTCGACCTTCCCCAGGAGATCGCCGAGTCCGGATCCGCGCGCCCCGCGTTCGAAGCGGCTTGTCCCGCCTGCCAGGAAATGCGCCCCGGTTCGAGCTTCCTCCGGACCTTCAACGAAGATGGCCCGTTCGCGGAGGGGGTGCGCTACACGAACGTGCTCACCACCCACGATGACGTCGTCGTCCCGTACACCAATGGCCGCGCCGAGGGGCCGAACGTCACCAACATAGTCCTGCAGGACATCTGCCGGCCCGCTCTTACCTCACATCTGGAGATGCTGGCCGATCGGCTCACCGCGTCGCTGGTTCTCGCGGAACTCGACGCGACGCGCTCCCCTCCGACCGGGTGCCAGTAGTCGACCCGCCTACAACTGCACCCCCAACGCGCCTGGCCGATTCAGCCAGGTCGTCAATGATTTCCGAAGCACCACCGACGATCAGCGAGGATCAATGATGACCGAAGGCGAACAATGGCAGCCACTCGTCGTTCTCCCCACCGCATACGACGTTGCTCCCACCCCCCAGGGCTTGAGCGACCTGATCGGCAACGGGCTGGACGTGGACGGTCTGCTCACAGAGCACCGGGCGTTGCTCTTCAAGGGATTCGACATCACTCGGGACACACTCGACGGCGCGATCGACCTCTTCCTGCCGAATCGTGCCGCCTACACGCACGGGAACACGCCACGGTCGAATCTCGGTGGAAACATCTACACCTCCACCGAGTATCCAGCCGACCAATCGATCTCCATGCACAACGAATTGAGCTATGCGTCCGCCTGGCCCTCCCGACTGCTCTTCTACTGCGAGCAGCCCGCCGAAACGGGGGGAGCCACGCCCCTAGCGGATGCCGCGAACTGGCTCCAACTGATCGACCCGGAAGTGCGGGACGCGTTCGCCGGTGGGCTCCGGTACGCCCAGAATCTGCACGGCGGGCGCGGATTGGGCAAGAGCTGGCAGCAGACGTTCGAAACGGACAACCGCGACGAGGTCGAAGCGTTTCTCGCCGAGGGGAGGTCGAGTTGGACGTGGACCTCCACAGGCCTGCGCGTTACCCAGGAGCGGGCTGCAACGACACACCATCCGGTCACCGGGGAAGAGGTGTGGTTCAACCAGGTCGACCAATGGCATCCCGCCGGGCTTCCCGAGGACGTGCGTACGATTATGACGCAGATGTTCACCGAAGCAGATCTGCCCCAATCCGTGACATTCCGCGACGGTTCCCCCATACCTGCCGAGTACGTCCTGCACGTCCGGGAGATGGGCTGGAAGCAGGCCTACGACATCGACTGGGAAACCAGCAATCTCGCTCTCGTGGACAACGTGTTGGCAGCTCATGCCCGACGTCCGTACACGGGCGAGCGACGGGTGCTCGTGGCCATGTCGGCATGACCGGACTTCCAGTCACCGACCGGAAACCCTTCTGAGAGAACGAGCATCGGCACACCGAGCGGTGTGCCGATGCTCGGGACCGTAACGCGGATCCCGCCGTGTCAGAGGCGGTCGCGGAGCACCGATCCGACCAGCTCGAGCACCTGGGGGGACACCATCTGCCAGTGCGTGCACTCCACAAACTGCGACCGGATCGTGCCGCGAACGTGCGACCGCCATCCCTCCAGCGGCTGGTCGTCGTCGGGCGCGCCCTGCTGCGCAACGAAGAAGACGACGTCGCCGCCGAAGACGCCGGGCTGGTGGGCCACGGACAGCGCACGATCGTGTTCCCCATTCGCAGTCAGCCGGTGCAGGATTGGTCCGACCACGTCTTTCGAAACGCCCAGAGCGTCAGCAACGATCGCGATCAGACCATCCTTGTCGGATACAGTCCGATCGGCGGCGACAGCGCCGTCGATGCCCAATCCGCCAAGGAGATCCTGAACCGGAATCGCTTCCCCTTCGTCGAGGGCACTCGATGCCTCGTCGAGGTTGTAGCTGTCCATCATCACCAGCACGGCCACGCGTTCCCCGTCTTCCTCGAGGCGAACCGCAATTTCATGGCTGATCACACCGCCCAGAGACCAGCCGAGCAGGTGGTACGGCCCGAAAGGCTGGATCGCACGGATCTCGCGGATGTAACGCTCGGCGATCTCACTGATCGAGAGTGGAGAGTAATCGTCCTCCAGTGCGGCCGGAGTCTGCAATCCGTATATCGGGCGTTCCGGGTCCAGATGCTGCGCCAGGCCGGCATAGCACCACGACAGTCCGATGATCGGATGCACACAGAACAGGGGTTTCTTTGTGCCCTTGTCCCGTATGGGCAGTACGACTTCGAGCCCGATCTCGTCCGAGGTCTGTACCTCCTCGTCCAACCGAGAGGCGATGGATGCGGGGGTAGGTTCGGAATATAGCCACTGAAGGGGCACCTTCACACCGAGTTCGTCCTGTAGCCGGCCGATGACGCGCAGGGCCACCAGCGAGTTCCCACCGAGTTCGAAGAAGTCGGCGTCGGCACCGACATCTTCGATCCCGAGGATGTCAGCGAACGCGGCAACCACCGCCTGTTCGGTCGGTGTCGTCGGCTCGCGCGACGGGAGCATATCGACGTGAGGATCGGGCAATGCCTTGCGATCGAGCTTGCCGTTGACAGTCAGCGGGAACTCCGGCAGCACTGCCACCGTCGACGGCACCATGTACGACGGCAGCACCTCGCGCACGCATTCGAGGAGGGCATCGGTATCCACGTCTCGTCCACTTCTCGCCACGACATATGCCACCAGGCGTTGCCCGGCGCCGTCGTCGCGAAGGACCACGGCGCTCCGAGCGACCGACTCGTCCACACGCAGCGCGGCCTCGATCTCGCCGAGTTCGATGCGCTGACCGCGTAGCTTGACCTGGAAGTCCGAACGACCGACGTATTCGAGCTCGCCGTCCGCGGTCCACCGCACCAGATCGCCAGTGCGATACATCCTGCTTCCGGAGCCGGCATCGAACGGATTCGCCACGAATCGATCGGCCGTCAGATCGCCCCGTCCGACGTATCCGCGGGCAAGCTGAACACCCGACAGGTACAGCTCACCGGCGACACCCACCGGAACCGGGTGCAGACCAGAATCCAGCACGTACACCTTCATGTTCGGCACCGCACGACCGATGGGCACCGCCGTGGTGCCTGTCTCCAGCGCCCTGCTCCGAGTGGCGGTCACCGTGGCCTCCGTCGGCCCGTATTCGTTGCGAACCTCGGCTCGGCTGACCGCCCGCAGATTCTCGATCTCATTCGAGGTGAGCGACTCCCCACCACACAACACAAGACGGAGGGACTCGACCTCGTGCGGACGCGCCGACGAGGTGAACACCGACAGCATCGACGGCACGAAGTGCATCACCGTGATCCGGTGCCGGGCGATCATCTCCGCCAGGTAGTACGCGTCCCGGTGCCCGTCGTGTGACGCGATCACCAGTCGAGCCCCGAATGCGAGCGGCCACCAATACTCCCGGACCGAAGCGTCGAAGGTGAACGGCGTCTTCTGCAGAAGCGCATCCGTCGCCGTCAACGCGTAATCGTCCTGACGCCAACGCAACTGATTCACCACTGCGGCGTGCGGGATCGCTACGCCCTTGGGTCGGCCCGTCGACCCGGAGGTGTAGATGACATATGCCGTCTGGTCCGGACGCAAAGGTGCTGCCCGCTCGGCTGTGTGGATGGGCTCGCCGGAGAGCCCCGACATGTCGAGGTCGTCGACAGTCAGAACGGATCGGCCTCCTGCGGCGCCGAATTGCTCCCGCGTCGTGGACAGTATTACCACAGGATCGGCGGAGTCGAGTACATAGTGCGTCCGCTCCGCAGGATGGTCAGGATCGATCGGCACATAGGCTCCCCCAGCCTTGACGACGGCGTACATGGCGATCATCAGGTGAATGCTTCGACGGATAGCAAGGCCGACAAGCTTTTCCGGTCCCACTCCAATCGTTGTGAGGTACCGGGCGAGGCGGTTGACCCGCGCGTCGAACTCTGCATATGTCAGGGTCTCGTCCGCGGATTCCACCGCTACGGCGTCCGGGGTGGCCGTCACCTGCGCCTCGAACAGGTCCACGAGCGTCGCGCCGGCCGCCGTAGACAGCGTTGCCAGCGGTGCGTTCCAATGCTCGAGCACCCGGATCCGTTCATCGGGCACAAGGATGTCGATATCTCCTTGACGAACGTCAGGGTGGCCCACCACCGACTCGAGGATGCGTACGAATCGTTGTGCGAATGTCTGCACGGTCGTCTGGTCGAACAGATCCGTCGCGTATGCGAACGCCGCGGTGATCCCGCCGGGCTCCCCGTCCTCGCCGAAGGCCTCGGACACGGTCAGGTGCAGGTCGTATCTGGCCGTCGTCCAGTCAGTATCGTAGCCGGCTATTACGAGGCCAGGAATCTCGAACAGTACCCGTTCGAGATTCTGGAAGGTCAGCATCACCTGGAAGAGGGGATGCCGCCCTTGCGAGCGGACCGGGTTGAGTTCCTCTACCAACCGCTCGAAGGGCACATCCGCGTGCGCGAACGCCGACAGGTCCGTCTCCCGCGTGTCGGCAAGCAACGCGGTGTATGCAGCGGCGGGATCCATTCGTGTCCGTAGCACCAGTGTGTTGACGAACATCCCGACCAGGTCGTCCAGGGCTGCCTCACCCCGGCCTGCCACCGGCGTACCGATCGCGATGTCGTCGGTACCCGACAACCGCGCCAGAAGCACCACCAGCGCGCTGTGCAGCACCATGAAGAGAGTCGCCCCGCGTTCTCGTGCCAGGCGCGCCAGCCCAGCGTGCACTTTGGCCGGCACGTCGAACGCCACCGTTGCGCCCCGGCCCGATGCGACCCCCGGCCGAGGCCGGTCCGACGGCAAGTCCAGTTGTTCCGGCAACTCTGCGAGCTGATCCCTCCAGTAGTTCATCTGCTCCGCGATCACCGACTCCGGGTCGTCTCCGTCACCGAGCACCTCCCGCTGCCACAACGCATAGTCCGCGTACTGCACCTGCAATGGTGCCCACGACGGCGCCTCTCCACGGGTTCGCGCGCCGTAGGCGACCATCACGTCCCTGGTCAACGGCGCCACCGAGAACCCGTCGGCTGCGATGTGGTGCACGACCAGCACCAGAACGTGTTCGTTCGCCGAGACGGACAGCAACGCGACGCGCACCGGCACCTCGACGCTCACGTCGAAGCCGCACGAAACCAACTCGAGCACGCGCGAGTGCACCCCCGATGGGGGTACCGCCTCGACCGCCAAGTCGACCCCGGTCTCCGCGGCCGGGTGCACAACCTGCCACCCGTCCCCGTCGATCTCCGGATACACCGTCCGCAACGTCTCGTGCCGCGTGAGCACATCGGTTACCGCCCCCTGCAACGCGTCGACGTCCAGATCACCGGACAACCGGATCGCTACAGGAAGGTTGTACATTGGTGAGCCCGGCTCGAACCGATTCAGGATCCAGATCCGCTGCTGCGCGATCGACAACGGAATCCGCTCCGGACGCATCTGCGCCACCAGCGGCACCCGGCCCGCGCCGGCATGCAGTTCGACGGCCGCCGCCAACGTCTCCACCGACGGCGCTTCGAAGATCACCCGCACCGGCACCCGGGTATTGAGCCCCGCCCCCAGGCGGGACACCACCTGGGTCGCGATCAGCGAGTTCCCGCCCAGGGTGAAGAAATCGTCGTCCAGACCGACACGCTCGACCCCCAGCGTCTCCTCGAACACTCGCGCCACGATCTCCTCCACCGGATTCGTCGGCGCCCGGAACTCACGGACCTCGAACACCGGCACCGGCAACGCCCGCCGGTCCAGCTTCCCGGACGTCGCGACCGGCAACGCCTCGAGCGCCATCACATGCGACGGAACCATGTAGTTGGGCAAGGTCCGCCGGAGCGCTTCCCGGACGGAATCGGGGTCGAGGACGGCGCCGGCCGCCGGTACCACGTAACCGACGAGCTGCGTTCCGAGTTCGCTCTCGTGAGCGGACACTACCGCCTGGTCGATCGTCTGCTCGGTCCGCAGCGCGGCTTCGATCTCGCCGAGTTCTATGCGCAGACCACGGACCTTGACCTGGAAATCGGTGCGCCCGAGATACTCCAGGTTCCCGTCCGGCAGCCACCGCACGAGGTCCCCGGTACGGTACATTCGCTCGCCCGGCGACCCGCCGGGCTGGGCCACGAAGCGTTCCGCCGTCAGGTCCGCTCGGCCGAAATACCCGCGAGCGAGCTGCGCACCCGACAGGTACAGCTCTCCGGGTACTCCTATGGGGACGGGATGCAGGCGCACATCGAGAACCAGCACACCGGTGTTGCGGATCGGACGGCCGATCGGAACCGTCGGCCCGTCGTGATCGCCGCACCGCAACACCGTCGAGGTGACCGTTGCTTCAGTCGGTCCGTACGTGTTGTCCACCACAGCGCCGCACCTCGCTCGCACCCGGTCGACCAGCTCGGTCGGCAACGCCTCCCCGCCGACGGACAGGTACCGCACCGAGTCGGGCAGCGTCAGCGCCGCATCGCTCATGAACGCTGCAAGCATCGAGGGCACGAACTCGAGGATGCTCACCCCCCAACGCGTGGATACGTCGACGAGGTATGCCGGATCCCGGTGGCCGCCGGGCGCCGCGATCACCAGGCGGGCACCGGTCTGCAACGGGAAGAACAGTTCCCACACGGAAGCGTCGAACGTGATCGGCGTCTTCTGCAGCACCGTGTCCTGCGGTCCGATGTCGTACCGCTCACCCATCCACGCCATCTGGTTGACCACCGAGCGATGCGAGACCGCGACTCCCTTCGGCCGGCCAGTCGAGCCCGAGGTGAAGATCACGTTCGCCGTGTTCTCCGGTCGGAGAACACCGTTGCGCTCGTCGTCGCCGACTGGACCGTCCGACCACGCCGACAATTCGAGCGAATCGATGGCAATCGATTCGACCGAGTCGGGCAGCGCCTTGCCGTCCATCTCCGTCGTGAGCACCACGGCAGGCTCGACGACCCCGAGGATGTACGCCGTGCGCTCCGGCGGGTGCTCCGGATCCAACGGCACGTACGCCCCACCCGCCTGCAGGACGGCATAGATCCCGACCAGCATGTCCACGGATCTGCCGATACACAGCCCGACAGGGGATTCCGGCCCGATACCCCGCGAGATCAGATACCGCGCAAGCCGGTTCACCTGTGACGAGAACACCGTGTAGCTCAGGGTCCGGTCTTCGAACACCACGGCCGTCGTATCCGGTGCCCGCCCGACCTGCGCATCGAAGGCCGACAGCAACGTCGCGTCCGCCAACGGGACGATGGTCTCGTTCCACCGATCCATCGCGTCACGTTCGACGGCGCTGCGCAATTCGATGTCCCCGACCGCGACGGCCACGTCGCGGGTCACGGCGTCGAGGATCGCGACGTACTTCTCGGCGAACCCGCTCACCGTCGATTTTTCGAACAGATCGACCGCGTACGTGAACGAAGCCGAAACATCGCGTCGGTGCCCCCCTTTATCGAACACCTCGGCCAGGTCGAGTTCGAGATCGAGTTTGGCGCCGACGACGCCCGGCTCCAGCGGAGAGATGGTCAGCCCCGGCAGGGACACCTCCGCGTGTGTGTAATTGTGCACCACCAACAACACCTGGAACAGCGCCGAGTAGGCGGTCGAGCGTTTCGGATCGAGAACCTCCACCAGTCGTTCGAGCGGGACGTCCGCATTCCCGAACGCTGCGAGATCGACCTCCCGGACGTCGGCCAGAATCTCCGCGAACGACGCCGCGCTGTCGATCCGGTTCCGAAGCACCAGCGTGTTCCCGAACATGCCGACCATCTCGTCGAGTGCCGCCTCACCACGGCCGGCGACCTGAGTGCCGATCGGGATGTCGTCGGTACCGCTCAACCGTGCCAGGAGCACCGCCAACGCTGCATGCGCAACCATGAAGAAGGTCGAGTTGTGTTCCCGGGCAAGGCGATGCACCCGTTCGGCGAGGTCGGCGCCGAGCATGAAGTCCACTGCCCCGCCACGTCCGGACTGCACCGGAGGGCGCGGATAGTCCGTCGGCAGTTCGACGAGATCGGGAAGACCCGCCAATACCTTCGTCCAGTAGCCCAACTGCCTGGAAATCAGCGAGTCCGGATCGTCCTCGCTGCCGAGGACCTCCTGCTGCCACAGGGTGTAGTCCGCGTACTGCACCGTAAGCGACGCCCAGCCCGGAGCGTGACCCTCATGCCGCGCGGTATACGCGGCGACAATGTCCCGCGCCAGGGGCGCCCCGGAGCGACCGTCGCTGGAGATGTGATGTACTACCAGCGCCAGCACGAACTCTCGGTCACCGAGCTGGAAGAGCCTCACGCGCAAGGGAACTTCCCACGCCACGTCGAACCCACGGGCCACGAAGTCGAAGACCCGAGCGTGCGCCTCGTTCGGATCGACCCGAACCGGGGTCACGTCCACTGCAAGCGCCGACACCGGAAGGATCACCTGCGACGGACCCAAATCCGAATTCGGGAAGGATGTCCGCAGCGCTTCGTGCCTGTCGACCACGTCGGTCACCGCCGCCTGCAACGCGTCGACATCCAGATCACCGCACAACCGGAGAGCGAAGGGAATGTTGAACGCCGTCGATTCCGGATCGAACTGGTTGAAGAACCACATCCGCTGCTGCGCCAACGACAACGGAATCCGTTCCGGACGCACCCGCCGCGTCAGCAGAACCTCGCCTCCCTCTCCGGCCTGATGTTCAACGGCCGCCGCCAACGTCTCCACCGACGGCGCTTCGAAGATCACCCGCACCGGCACCCGGGTATTGAGCGCCGCCCCCAGGCGGGACACCACCTGGGTCGCGATCAGCGAGTTCCCGCCCAGGGTGAAGAAATCGTCGTCCAGACCGACACGCTCGACCCCCAGCGTCTCCTCGAACACTCGCGCCACGATCTCCTCCACCGGATTCGTCGGCGCCCGGAACTCACGGACCTCGAACACCGGCACCGGCAACGCCCGCCGGTCCAGCTTCCCGGACGTCGCGACCGGCAACGCCTCGAGCGCCATCACATGCGACGGAACCATGTAGTTGGGCAAGGTCCGCCGGAGCGCTTCCCGGACGGAATCGGGGTCGAGGACGGCGCCGGCCGTCGGAACCACGTAACCGACGATCTGATCACCGACGCGTGGAACGTGGTGCAGCACCACTGCCGCTTGCGCAACGCCCTCGCACCCACTCAGCGCCGTCTCGATCTCGCCGAGCTCGATCCGCAGACCCCGCACCTTGACCTGTGCGTCGCGCCGTCCCACGAACTCGAGTTCGCCGTCCCGCGTCCAGCGCACCAGATCACCTGTCCGGTACATCCGTTCCCCCGGACCGGCGAAGGGATGAGCCACGAAGCGCTCCGCCGTGAGGGCACTGCGGGCGTGATAACCGCGGGCCGTGCCCGCCCCCGACAGATACAGCTCCCCGATCACACCGACAGGCACCGGATGCAGACGGGCGTCGAGAACCACGGCTCCGGCGCCCTCGATCGGGGAGCCGATCGTGACGGGATCGCCCGGCAGGAGAGCCTCGGTGATCGTAATAATGATCGTGGTTTCAGTCGGGCCGTAGCTGTTGAAGAAGCGGCACACCGGTCCGAACTCGGCGACGAGTTCCGGCGGGCACACGTCGCCACCGACGACCACCGCTTGCAGGTCGCTCACCCCCTCGGTTCCGACCGTTCCCAGGGCGGCCGGTGCCGTGATGATGTGAGTGACTCGCTCGGCGCGGAGCACGTCCCTCAGCTCGGTTCCCCCGACGATGTCGGGTGGCGCGATGACCATCGTCGCACCGGCGCCGAATGCGGCGATCGTCTCGAACACGGACGCGTCGAAACTCGCCGACGAGAACCGCAGCACACGTGAAGCCGGGCTCAGCCCCAACTCGCGACGGGCATCGGCGGAGAACGCCGCCAAACCCCGGTGAGTGACGACGACGCCCTTAGGTGTGCCGGTCGAACCGGACGTGTAGATCATGTATGCCGTATTCGACAGGCGGATCCGCGCGGCGCGCTCGTCGTCCGAAATCGGTTCGGATGAATGCTTTTCGCATTCCTCCTGTACTGCCTGCGAATCGAGGGCGAGCCATGTCGTCGCGTCGGGTAGCGGGGTGGTCTCGGCACTGGTGAGGCCCAGGATCGTGCCGGCGTCGGTCGCCATGTACTCGATGCGCTCGACCGGCAGCTTCGGATCGATCGGAACGAACGCCCCACCGGTCTTGGCAATCGCCCACAGCGCCACGACGGAGGCGACGGATCGCGGGAATGCGACCGCGACGAACTTCTCCGGACCGACGCCCCGATTGATCAGCATGCGGGCGAGCTGGTTGGACCGGGCGTCCAGCTCTCGATACGTGAGCTGAACCTGACCGCACGACAGCGCGACACCCGCCGAGTTCCTGACGACACCGCTCACGAGGATCTCGGGCAGCGTTCGCACCGGCACCAGCACCGGCGTCGGGGCAGCGACCGCCAGGGTTCGATCCCTTTCGGCCGGGTCCATCGGGTCGATGTCGCCGATCGGGATCGACGGGTCACTGACGACCGATTCGAGCACCCGCACCCACCGCTCCCCGAAGTCGTTGGCTGTCGAGGCGTCGAACAGATCCGTCGCATAGGTGAGGTTGACCGCGAGGGAGCCACACTCCTCGCGCACGGTCAGTTCCAGATCGAATTTGGCGACGTCCACTCCCGGATCGATGGCCTCCACCTGCAGGTCCGGCAGCTCGAGCTGACCGACGCCGAGGTTCTGCAGCGACAGCACCACCTGGAACAGCGGCGAGTATGCCTGTGAACGCGGCGGATCGACGGCCTCCACTACGCGTTCGAACGGAACGTCCGCGTGACCGAAGGCGGCCAGATCGGTCGCGCGGACCGAGGCCAACAAGTCCGTGAAGGGCTGTGCGAGATCGACCTCGGTTCGCAGCACCAGAGTGTTGACGAACATGCCGATCAGATCGTCGAGAACTTGTTCACCGCGGCCGGCGATGGGGCAGCCCACGGAGATGTCGGTGCTCCCGCTCGACCGGGCAAGCAGCACCGACAATGCCGCATGCAACACCATGAACAATGTGGCACCGTGGTCCCGGGCAAGGTCTTGGAGCCGAGCGGTCAACTCCGGGCCGATCGCGTAGTCCAGGTGGGCGCCGCGGTTCGACGCCTGCACCGGACGCGGACGATCGGTCGGAAGTTCGAGTAGGGCGGGAGCGTCGGCCAACTTCCGGACCCAATAGGACAGTTGCCGGGCGAGGATGGAGGCCGGGTCGTTCTCTTCGCCGAGGACGGTCCGTTGCCACAGCGCATAATCCGCGAACTGCACGGGCAACGTTTCCCATTGCGGCGCAGCTCTGTCGCGTCGGGCAGAGTAGGCAGCCAGCACGTCGCGGGCGAGGGGAACAGTGGAGAAGCCGTCGCCGCTGATGTGATGCACTACCAGGGCCAACATGTATTCGTCCGGCCCGAGGCGGAACAGCGCGCCACGAAGGGGAACTTCCTGCGAGACGTCGAATCCACACATCAGTAGATCCACGAGTGCGTCGTGCACCCCCCCGGCATCTTCGACGACTCGCGGTCTGAGGTCGATGTGCACACGGCCGACCGGTAGAATCCGTTGGTACGGGCCGTCGTCGGTGGCGGGGAAGACGGTGCGCAGCACCTCGTGCCGTTCCAGCACATCCCCGACCGCCACCTGGAGTGCTTCGACGTCGAGGGCCCCGGTCAGACGCACCGCCAACGGGATGTTGTATGCCGCCGAGTCGGGATCGAACTGATTGAGGAACCACATCCGTTGTTGTGCGAGCGACAGCGGGATCCGCTCGGGCCGAGAGCCGGCCACCAGCGCCGGCCGGTTCTCCCGGCGATCTGCGCCATCCACCCGCGCCGCCAGAGTGGCGACGGTCGGAGCCTCGAACAGTTCCCGCACGCCCAGCGCGGTGCCCAACTCCGCGTTCAACCGCGCGACGACCCGGGTCGCGCTCAGCGAGTTACCGCCGATCGCGAAGAAGTCGTCCTCGGCCCCGACCCGTTCGAGGCCGATCACGTCCGAATATGCTTGCGCAACTAGCCATTCGGACGCCGTCCGCGGCACCACGTACTCGTGACCGAGGAAGGCCGGGGCGGGCAGCGCCGCCGTGTCGATCTTACCGGCGCGGGTGAGAGGCAGCGTGTCGATGACCGTGATCGCCGATGGAACCATGTACGCCGGCAGTAGCTGTCCGGCGTACGCCGCGAGCGCTGCCGGCTCGACCGTGCTGTCCGGCGCAGGGAGCACGTACGACACGACGGTACCAGTATCGGAGTGACCGACCGTAACCGACGTATCGACGCTCGGGTGCGATGCGAGGACGGCGTCCACTTCGCCGGGCTCGACCCGGTGTCCGCGGACCTTGACCTGGAAGTCCGTGCGACCGAGGTACTCGAGCAATCCCGGCTTCGTCCAGCGGACAAGATCGCCGGTCCGGTAGGCCGCGTCGCCGTCCCGTACGGGTCGGCGACGAACCGTTCGGCCGTCAACCCCGGTCGGCCGTGGTAGCCGCGGGCCAACCCTCGACCACGCAGGTACAGCTCGCCTGCGACCCCTGGGGGCACCGGCTGCAGCCAGGAGTCGAGCACCAGAGCCCCAGTTCCGGCAATGGGCGCACCAATGAGCACCGGAGCGTCCACGCTCATCGGCCCGTGGTGGGTGGCCATGATGGTCGACTCGGTAGGACCGTAGGCATTGTACATTCGGCGCCCCGCGGCCCACCGGCGCACGAGCGCCGGTTCGCAGGCCTCGCCACCGACAACGATAACTCCCACGCAGTCCAGGCTCTCGGCATCCATCGTCGCGAGTGCGCCCGGGGTGACGAACATGTGGGTCACAGCGGTGCCCCGCACAATCGCGGTCAGCTCCGCCCCGCCGTAGACGTCGACCGGAGCGACGACCATCGTCGCACCTCCTCCGTAGGCCATCAACAGCTCCAGGATCGACGCATCGAAACTCGGGGACGCGAAGTGCAGCGTGCGCGATGCCGAGTCCACGCCGTACCACTTCTGCTGTTCGGCGACGAACGCCGCGAGTCCAGCGTGCCCGACGACGACGCCCTTCGGCGTGCCGGTCGAGCCGGACGTGTAGATCACGTACGCGGGGTTCTCGGGCCGAAGCGGTGTGGAACGATCCGCATCCGTCAGTGCATGGTCCGGCTGTGCAGTGATCGCGGCGACCGTCCCCGGATCGTCGAGCGCCAGCCAGTTCACACTGGCGGGCAACGAGTCACGATCCGCGCAGGTCGTGATGCCGACGTTCACGCCGGAGTCGGTGAGCATGTGTTCGACCCGGTCCGAGGGGTAAGTCGGATCCACCGGCAGGAATGCTGCACCCGTCTTCGCGACCGCCCATAGGGCGAGCACCGACTCGATGGAGCGGCGGATCGCGACCGTCACGAAGTGTTCCGGGCCGACGCCGCGAGCGACGAGTAACCGAGCTGTCGCATTCGACCGCCTGTCGAGGTCCCCGTAGGTCAGTTCGGTCGTCGTATCCGCTACGGAATCGACGAACACCATCGCTGTCGCATTCGGGTATCGCACGGCATCCGCCAGCAGTTCGGGCAGCGTGCGTACCGGCGCGTCACCGGGCTCGCACAGGACCTGCGACCGTTCGGCGGGATCGATGATCTCCAGAGCACCGACTGCCGTGGACGGTTCGGTTACGGCTTCCCGCAGGAGCCGCACGAAGCGCCGGGTGAACGTCTCGGCGGTGGAGTGTTCGAAGAGATCCCGGGCGTAGGTCAGCGTCGCCCGGGCGCCGGTCCGGGCTCCGTCTTCGTCGTACGACTCCGACACCACCAGTTGCAGATCGAACTTCGCAATGTGGAATTCGACGGGCAGTTCGGCGATGCGCAGCCCCGGAAGTTCGACACTGCGGTCTCGCTCGTCCTCGAGTGCCAGGATGGTCTGGAACAATGGGTGGTGGGATGTGGACCGTCCGGGATTGACGACTTCGACGATCCGTTCGAAGGGCACGTCCGCGTGGGCGTAGGCGGACAGTGCGGTGGCGCGCACTCGCTCGAGCAGGTCGACGAACGACTGCCCCGGATCCACGAGAGCACGCAGCACTACGGTGTTGACGAACATGCCGACGACCTCGTCGAGCACCTGCTCCCCGCGACCGGCGACAGGGGAGCCGACGACGATGTCGTGTGTGCCGCTGAGCCGTGCGAGCAGCACCACGAGTGCGGTGTGCAGCACCATCAACGGTGTCGCGTTCGTCGCTCGCGCCAGAGCCGAGATCGAACCGTGCAATTCGCGGTCCATCCCGAACTCGACGGTCCCGCCACGGTAGCTGGGCACGAGTGGTCGACGATGATCGGTGGGAATCTCGAGGACCTCGGGCGTCCCCGTCAGTTCGGCTTTCCAATAGGCGATCTGGCGAGCAGCGATCGACTCGGGATCGTCCTCGTCGCCGAGGACAGAGCGCTTCCACAGTGCGTAGTCCGAGTACTGGACCGGCAGTGCATGCCACGAGGGTGCCTCACCGCAGATGCGCGCCGAGTAGGCGTGTACGAGATCGCGGGCGAGCACCTGGATAGACCAGCCGTCGATGCTGATGTGGTGCACCACCATCACGAGTACGTACTCGTCGCGGTCCGCGCACCGCATCAGATCGAGCAGGATCGGTATCTGCTCGGTGACGTCGAAGCCGTGCGCCACCGCGGACTGTACCCGTTGTTGCAGTTCGGCTTCCGGAACGGATTCCGGCGCCGTGACGAGGACGTCGTGGCCCGCGATCACCTCGGCGGTCGGAAGAATGACCTGGTAGGGACCGTCGGGTGACTCGGGATAGACCGTGCGCAGCGACTCATGCCGGTCGACGATATCCACCACGGCAGACCGTAGCGCGTCGACGTTCAGGGCTCCGGACAACCGGAGGGCGGCCGCAACGTTGTACGCGCCGGTCGTCGGGTCGAACCGGTTGAGAAACCACATCCTCGATTGCGCGGGAGACAAAGGAATTCGCTCGGGACGTTCCACAGCCTGCAGGACCGGGCGGCTGTCCACATCTGCCTGCGCCAGCTCCACGACCCCGGCGAGTAAGCCCACGTCAGAGGCGTCGTACAGCTCCCGCACACCCACGTCGGTACCGAATTCGGCATTGATCCGGGCGATCACCCGGGTGGCGACCAACGAGTTCCCACCGAGGTCGAAGAACTTGTCGGCGAGCCCGATGCGCTCAGCACCGAGCACCTCGGTCAGGATATCGACGAGCCTGTGCTCGACAGGGGTACGCGGCGGTACATATTCCGCTGTGCCCGCGAACTGCGGAACCGGCAAAGCTCTGCGGTTCATCTTTCCGGACGCGGTCGTCGGCAGCTCCGGAAGGATCACCAGCGCCGACGGCACCATATAGTGCGGCAGTTCCGCCGCGACGGCGGCGAGGACGGCCTGCTCGTCGATGACGGTCCCGATCGCAGGCACCACGTACCCGGCAAGGTACTCCCCAGTGGACCCTTCGTTCCGGACCAGTACCGCCGCCTGCGCGACGTCCTCGTGACGCTGCAGGGCAGCCTCGATCTCACCCAACTCGATCCGAAGACCCCGGAGCTTCACCTGGGAATCCGTCCGGCCGAGGAACTCGAGTTCGCCGTCGTTGTTCCACCGCACCAGGTCACCGGTGCGATACAAGCGCGAACCCACAGGACCGAATGGGTTGGCTACGAACCGTTCGCCGGTCAGGTCCGGCCGGCCGTGATAACCACGCGCGAGCTGCGCGCCCGCGAGATACAACTCGCCGGCGATCCCGACGGGCACCGGACGCAACCGGCCGTCCAGAACGAACGTACGGGTGTTCCGAACCGGGCTGCCGATCGGCACGACACCCGAAACCTGGGCGGAGCAGCGATACACCGTCGCGGTGACAGTCGTCTCGGTCGGTCCGTACGTGTTGTCGAGGACCGCACCGGTCCGCTCGGCGAGGTGCGTCGCCAGCCCTGCCGGCAGTGCCTCACCGCCCACCGACACGAACCGCAGCGACGCCGGTAGATGCAGCGAGGCATCGCGGAGGAGCTCCGCGAGCATCGACGGCACGAACTCCAAAATGGTGACGCGCCACCGTTCCACCATCCGCATCAGATACCAGGGATCACGATGGCCTCCGGGTGCTGCCACCACCAATCGGGATCCGACCTGCAGTGGATAGAACAACTCCCATACCGAGGCATCGAACGTGATCGGCGTCTTCTGCAGAACGGTGTCGTGCTCGTCGAGACCGTACCGATCACGCATCCACTCCAGTTGGTTCACCACGGACCGATGGCTCACCGTCACACCCTTCGGTCGACCTGTAGAACCGGACGTGAAGAGGACGTACGCCGTATTCTCCGGCCGCAGCGGCGCCTGCCGCTCGTCGTCGCTCACCCGTGACGACGCGAATCCCGACACGTCCAAGTGGTCGAGTTCCACTGCCGCCGCCGACCTCGGCAACGCGGCGCGGTCGGTCGACGTACTCAACACCAGAACGGGTTTCGCGGAGTCGAGCACATAGCCCGTACGCTCGGTCGGATGCTCCGGATCGAGTGGCAGGTACGCGGCGCCGGATTCGAGGATCGCGTAGAGGCCGACCAACATCTCGATCGATCGACTCGTCCCCAACGCCCCCACCTCCTCCGGGCCGGCGCCGCGTGAGATCAGATATCGCGCCAATCGGTTGACGCGGCAGGCGAATTCCCGGTACGACAACGATTCGTCCTCGTACACCACCGCTACCGCATCCGGCGTCCGTGCCACTTGCGCGGCGAAACCCTCGAGCACGCCCGCGTTGCCGAGCGGCTCGGCTGTGTCGTTCCATCCCTCGAGTACCAATCGACGTTCCCCGGGCGTCAACAAGTCGACGCTGCCGACCGGAGCGTCGGAGTTACCGGCGATGGCGTCGAGGATCCGGACGAGGCGCTCGGCGAGGGCGATGACCGCTTCCTGGTCGATGACATCGGCCCGGTAGCCGATACGTGAACGCAACTGCGGCTCTTGGAACGAGGTCAGAGTGATCGGATAGTGCGTTGCGTCCCAGCCGTCGAGAGCGGTCACCCGCATCCCACCGATATCGGTGTTCTCGTCGAACCCCGACTTGTCGATCGGGTAGGACTCGAACACCGTAAGCGTGTCGAACAGGCTTCCCAGCCCCGTCGGAGTCTGGATGTCGCTCAGCCCGAGGTAGTGGTGATCGAGCAACGCAGCCTGCTCGACCTGCAAACGAGCGAGGAATTCGCGCAGCGTCTCCTCTGAATCGACCCGCACCCGCACTGGAACCGTATTGATGAACAGGCCCAGCATGTTCTCGACGTCGGGTAGCTGAGGAGGACGACCGGAAACGGTGGCGCCGAAGACGACGTCGTCGCTGCCGAGTACCCGCGACACCAACAGACCCCACGCCGCCTGCACGACAGTGTTCATCGTTATGCCGCAGTCCCGAACGACTGTACCGAGCGCCTCGACCAGCGCCGGGGACAGCGGGACGTCGATCTCTGCGGGCACCTCGCTCTGCGTCCTGGAGGCATGAGGAGCCAGCAACGACGGTTCATCGAGTCCGTCCAAGGAACGCGTCCACGCACGCACCGACTCTTCTCGGTCGTGGCTGGCCAACCATTCCAGGTACGTCCGATACAGGGGCGCCGGCGGGCCCGCCTGGCCGTTGTCGGTGGCATAGCGAATCAGCAACTCGCGCACCAGCAACGGCATCGACCAGCCGTCCAGAACGATGTGGTGGTTCGTCACGGCGAGCACGTACCGTCGGGGGGCGGTGCGGATCAGCAGCAGTCGCACCAGCGGTGGGCGAGTCAGATCGAAGGCAGCGACGCGTTCCTCGAAGAGCAGGCGCCCCACCTCGGTGTCGGCGGTGGGACCGTGCGTATCGAGATCGACCTGCCGGCAAGGAACCTCCGCTGTGTCGAGGACCAACTGAACGGGCGTGCCGGAATCGGTGTAGACGAAGGCAGTCCGCAGGTTCGGATGTTGGGCGATCACACCGTTCGCCGCGGCGCACAGCCGCGCAGGGTCTACCTCACCTTCGAGGTCGAACCGAAGCTGCGCGGTGTACACGTCGACCGATTCGGCGGCGAGGGTGGAATGGAACAACAGTCCGGCCTGCAGCGGCGCCAGCGGCCACACGTCCCGCAGGTCGGGATGACGGTGCTCCCACCGCTCGATTTCGTTCTGGCCGAGCGACACGAGCGGAAGATCGGACGGTGTCAATCCACCGGCGCCCGGCCGGTGCACATGGGCAGCGAGTCCCTCCAGCGCGCGACGCCACAGGTCTGCGAACGCGGATACCTCGCCGTCGCGCAACACTTCGGGCGGGTAATCGAACGAGGCGGTCAGGTACGGTCCGTCGGCGCCGTCTACGACCATCGCGTTGATGTCGACAACGGATGCCAGCGCCAAGTCGGAGGCACGATTGGGCGCGAGCTCCATTGTGTACGGGTCAGGCAGCCAGCCGACGGCTCGCAGGTCGTCGGGAAGGTGCGCAGCAGTAAGCCTGCCCAGGTAGTTGAACCCGATCTGCGGAACGGGATTCGCCGCGAGCAGTTGAGCCGTTTCGCCGTCGAGGTAACGCAGCACCCCGAAACCGGCACCGTGGGCCGGAACGGCGGCGAGCTGCTCCTTGACCGCCTTCACCACGGCGCCGGCGGCGCGGTCGCCGTCGAGCGCGTCGGAAACACTCACGTCGGGAACTTCCAGACGGACGGGGTAGGCGCTGGTGAACCAACCCACGGTACGCGCGAGGTCGGCTCCGGGAACTGCAGCGTCCTCATCACGACCGTGACCCTCGACAGTGAGTAGTGCACAGCGCTCTTCGACGCCGCGATCGCGGCGCCACTGCACCAGTGCAAGAGCCAAGGCGGCGAGCAGTCCGTCCTGGACGCCGCAACCGAACGCCTCGGGCAGCCGGTTCAGCACCGTCTCGGTGACAGAGGGAGTGATGTGGACCGTGATTCGCCCCGCAGACCGCATGGTGTCATTCAGAGGGTCGAGTGCACGGGTACCGAGCAAGGGGTCCGGCCAGTCGAGGACACTGCGCCAGTAGTCGAGTTCTTTGCGGTGGACTCCGGAGCGGGCGGCCTCCTGCACGCCGTGCGCCCATCGGCGCATCGACGTGCCGACTTCGGGCAGCATCGGGGTGCCGCCCGCGGTGACCTGTATCCAGGCAGATGCGAAGTCCGGTAACAAGATCCGCCAGGACACGCCGTCGACTACCAGATGGTGCGCGACGAGGAGCAGTCGGCCCGGGACTTCGGGATCCTCGGGTCGGAACCACACCAGTTGCAGCATGATTCCGGATGCCGGGTCCAGCCGTCGAGCTGCAGAGTCGCATTCCTCGGCGACGATGCGAGCGAACCGAGCACTGTCGAGAGCGCCAGCGAAGGGGACTCGAGTTATCAGGTCCGACGGTTCCCATGCTGTATCGGTGGTTTCGAACACTGCACCCGCACCGTCACGCCGGAACCACGAGCGCAGGATGTCGTGTCGGTCGAGTACCGCGGCGACGGTGTCCCCGAGTGAGTGCTCGGTGATTCCGGTTGGCAGCGTGAGCAACACTGCCTGCACGAAGGAGGAGTAGTCACCTCGATCGAGCATCGAGTGGATGATGGGGGTGAGCGGGATCGGTCCGACACCCTCACCATCGAGTTCCTCCAACACGGGCGCACTTCCGGCGACGACCGGCTCGGCAGCCGCCGCGATCGCTGCGACAGTCTTGTGCTCGAATATCTGCCGTGCCGTGACCTGGAATCCGAGTTCCTTTAGGCGGGCGGCTATCTGCATCGCGACGATGCTGTCACCGCCGAGCGCGAAGAGGGATTCGTCGACCCCGACGCGTTCGTGGCCGAGCAGATCTCGGATCACGGTGGTCAGCGCCAGTTCGGCCTCCGTTGTCGGGGACCGGTATTCAGCGGCAGATGCGAATGTCGGCGGCGGCAATGCCGCCTTGTCGAGCTTTCCTGCAGGCGTGAGCGGAATCCGGTCCAGTGCCATGGCCGTCGCCGGTATCATGTGCGCGGGCAGGCGTCGTCCGATGCCGTCCAACAACGCCGCGGCGTCGAACTGTACATCGGGTTCCATCTGTACATACGAAACGGGGATCTTTGTCCCGGCCTCGGTTTCGTGGACGACGGTGGTGGCGAACGCAACTCCGTCCTGAGCGGAGAGTGCGGCGTCGATCTCGCCGAGTTCGATTCGGAATCCGCGGATCTTGACCTGGAAGTCGGCGCGCCCTACGTAGTCGAGGCGGTACCCCTCGCAGTCGGCGAGCCAGCGCACCTCGTCACCGGTGCGGTACATGCGGTCGCCGGGTGCCCCGTACGGAGAGGCGACGAACCGGCTCGCGGTCAGGGCCCGGCGCTCGTGATACCCACGCGCGATTCCGGGTCCAGCGACGTACAGTTCCCCCACCGCACCGACCGGCACAGGCTGTAGGCGCGCATTGAGTACGAACGCGCTGACACCCCGGATGGGGCCACCGATGCCGATGGTTGCACCGACACGGAGGGGCCCCTCCATCGTCACCGAGACCGTCGACTCGGTCGGACCGTACGCGTTGAACATGCGTCTGCCGACTGCCCATCGCGCCACCAGCTCCGGCGGGCACACGTCGCCCCCGACGACGACGGTCTCGAGTGCGTCGAGTTCGAAGGCGGCGACCGTTGCGAGCGCAGCAGGTGTGACGAATGCATGCGTGATCTGCTCCTCCCGGAGCAGCGCCGCCAGTTCGGCACCGCCGGCCAGCTCGGCCGGTGCAATCACCATCGTTGCTGCCGCACCGAAGGCGAACAGGTAGTCGAGCACAGAGGCGTCGAAGCTCGGCGACGAGAAGTGCAGCACGCGAGACAACTTCGTCGTCGCAAATCTGTCCCTCATCTCGTCTGCCAAGGCCCGTAGGCCGTGGTTTGATACAACGACACCCTTCGGCAGACCCGTCGAACCGGACGTATAGATCAGGTAAGCAGGGTGGCCGAGCCGTACCGGACGGAGCAGCTCACCGTCGCCGATCTCCTCTTCCGGCAAGTCGGCTAGATGCGTTCGGACCGAGTCGTCGTCGAGCACAACCCATTGCGGCCCGGGTGGTAGCATATCGACCCATCGACGACTCGTGATCCCGAGCCGTGCGCCCGAATCGGAGATCATCATTTCGATGCGCGCAAACGGCAGCCTCGGGTCGATCGGTACGAATGCCGCCCCGGTCTTGGCCACCGCCCACACGGCGACGACGGCGTCGACAGAGCGGTCCAACGCGAGTGCAACGAAGTTCTCCGGCCCCGCACCCTGTCGAATAAGCTGTCGCGCAAGCTGGTTCGACCGGACGTCGAGTTGCCGATAGTCGAGTTGCACCCCTGGTGCACGGACTGCTGTCCCTGTCGGATTGCGACGGAGGGCGTCGGTGAACAGGTCGGTGAGCAGGCGCGGCGGCTGGGCTTCGGGACCGCGAGCCGGTACGAGATCGCGGCGCTCGTCCCGGTGCAGGATCTCCAGGTCGCCGACAGCGTCTTCTCCGAATGCGGCGAACTCGTGGAGGAACTCGAGGAAGCGTGCGTGATGACCACGCAGCTCGGCCTCGGTGTACAGGTTGGGGTTGGCTTCGAAGTCGACGCGCGCCGGCCGATTCGCCTCCGTTGGGTAGATGTTGACCGCGAGGTCCTCCACGGGTCCGGTGGTCAGCACGTGGAATCGGCCGGTCGCGCTCCCCATCCGAACGTCCGTGTGGAACATCATGATGTTGATCGCGGGTCCGAACATACCGCGCCGGCCGCTGCCCGCGCCGGAATCGCGTCTCATATCCTCGTGCCGGTACCGCTGGTGGCGCAGTGCGCCTGCGAGTGCGACTTGCACCTGTCGGACGAGATCGGTGGGCGTGACAGAATCGGACACGTCGAGGCGGAGCGGCACGACATTCGACACCATACCGCCCGATCGCCGTAGCTTCGCCGTAACTCGTGCAGTGACCGGCAGGCTGAGCACGACGTCCGCCTCCCCGGTCAACCGCGACAGGTAGGCGGAGAACGCCGCGACCACAACCGCGGCAAACGTTACCCCGGAGTCGGGTTCGACGACGCGGTCGAGCGCGGTGGATACCCGATCGGGTATTGGTGTACCGACCACCACCGAATGCGGCCCGATGTCGGCAGCGCGACCGGCGAGGCTGATCGATGGTGGCAGACCTCGGCAATGCTCGGCCCAGTATGTGCGATCGGTTTCGAACCTGCTGGACGTGCGATACCGCGCCTCGTCCTCGACGATCGCGGGCAGGGCACTGACGGTGACCGCCCCGGGCTCGCGGCCCTCGACGGCGGCCGTGTACCGCTCGGCAAGGCGGCTCGTGAAGGTCATTGCTCCGAACCCGTCGAGCGCGATGTGGTGAATTCGGGAGTACAGGAACCACCGGTCGTCGGCGATGCGCAGTGTCACCGTCTCGATGAGCCGGTCGTGCAGCATGTCGACGGGGGTGGAGTACTCACGGCGCATCCATGCGTGGGCGGCGCCCTCGGGATCCGCCTCGTTCCTCAGGTCTAGGTGGGTGATCCGGTCAGTCAGGGTCTCGTCGACGAGTTGGAACGGTTCACCGTCCCGTTCGACGATCCGCAGCATGCCTGTGCCGATTTCGCGTGCACTCGCCGCGCCGGCGGCTGTCAGCGCAGACAAGTCCAAGTCGCCACGGAGATCGACGTACTGGGCGATCGCGATGGGCACGTCGCCGAGCAGATGCTGGGCGAACCAGATGCCGCGCTGTGCCGATGAGAGGGGGAAGGTCTTCGTCGATCCCTCAGTTCCGCCGGCACAAACTGCCTTCGGACCACCCCGATCGTGCCCAGAATGCATTTGTTTAGCCCCTCCCTGGATCCCCACCCAACGAAAGGCTAACCGACCGCCGTCCCCCGGAGGGGACGAGGAGAGAAGGAAGTGCTGCTGCTGGACCTGTGCTAAGGCGCCAATCCCAGCGACGCGGCCAGCTGCGGCCACGACGCATGCAGCTCGTCCTGCAGGTAACCCCAGGAATGGGTTCCGACACCCCGGAAGGTGATAGTCGCGGGAATGTCGAGTTCGTCGAGCCGGTCCGCCAGGTGGCGGGTGCAGACGTTGGTCGCGACCTCGATGATGCCGCCGACCAGGGTCTGATCCATGAGCTCCGAGGTCTGCGCCGCTTCTGCCAGTGCAGTCTCGTACGGTCCTGGGCGGCCGCTGCCGGTCGAGATGTACAGCGACAGACCCCGCAGCTTCTCGGCATGAAGGTACGGATCGTTTGCCCTCCAGCCCGGTCCGTCGTACGGCCCCCACATGTTGGTGGGGTCGCCGCCACCGCGGAGCTCGACTACGGTGCGGACAAAGGCCTGTCCGAGCGGGTCACTGGTCTGGGCACAGCCGCTGTACGCGGCCACCCCCTTGTACAGGTCCGGTGCCTGGATGGCGAGATTCAGGACGGATGTGGCCGACATCGACATTCCGGAGATGGCGTTGACGCCGTTGGTGCCGAGAGCAGCGTCGATCACCGGCGGGAGTTCCCGGGTCAGGAAGGTCGCCCATTTGTGGCGTCCCATCCTCGGATCGTCCTCGATCCAGTCGGTGTAGTAGCTGGACTCACCGTCGAGAGGAACCACCACATTGACGTTCTTGTCGGCGAAGAACTCGAGGGCATCGGTCTGATTCAGCCAGTTCGAACCGTCCTTACCACCGCCCGACCCGTTGAGCATGTACAGCGTCGGACGGGGGACCGAGGTATCGGCGGGACGAATGATCAGCAGCGGGATCGCTCGGTTCATCGAGGGGGAATACACCCGAAAATTCCAGAGATTGCCGTTGATGTGCTCGAGCGATTCGACGACTGCGGGGACCCCGGCACGTACGGGAGCGGCCGTGGCCTGAGTAGGAGCGATGAACACCGACGCGAAGCACAGGGCCGCGGCGGCCAGCACGCTCGTGCGCCGACCGGTGTACCTCCGGCCGAACCGGGCGCGATGCCATTCCATCCGTAGACACCCCTGATCGCGTCATTGCACATCGAGTTGCCTCGTGTGTGCTACCCACTGAATCCTCGAGCCGCGGACTCGCGACTGCGAACGATAGCGTACAGGTCGCGTCCAACAGTTCTCCGGCGGATTTTGCTCACATGTCGCGCCGAGTGACAAGCGATTCCCACAGGCGCGGGTCGACGTTCACTCTCGACAAATCACCGTCGTAGTGGTCGAGCAGTCGCGGGTCCATCACCTTGCGCCACAACGGCGGAACGAACGACAGCAGGATCATGACGGCGTAGCCGGCGGGCAGCTGCGGCGCCTCCTCCATCGTGCGCAGCGTCTGGTAGCGCCGCAGCGGATTCGCGTGGTGGTCGCTGTGCCGCTGCAGGTGGTAGAGGAACAGGTTGCTGCAGCTGTGGTCGCTGTTCCAGCTGTGCCGCGGCGCGACGCGCTCGTACGTGCCGTTCGGATGCGTGCCGCGCAGCAGACCGTAGTGCTCGAGGTAGTTCGCGGCCTCGAGGAACATCACGGCCAGCACGGCCTGCACCACCAGCCAGGGCGCGACGGACCATCCGAAGACCGCGATCAGCCCGGCGTACAACACGACGGTCAGTGCCCAGGCGTTCAGGACGTTGTTGCGCGGGCTCCACCAGGGCAGCCCGCGACGGGCCAGGCGCTCGCGCTCGTACCGCCAGCCCGACCGGAGGCCGCCGAACACCGAGCGCGGCAGGAACTCCCAGTACGTCTCGCCGAACCGCGCCGTCGCGGCGTCCTCCGGGGTGGCGACGCGCAGATGGTGACCATGGTTGTGTTCGACGAAGAAGTGCCCGTAGCCCGACTGGGCGAGGGCGATCTTGGCGAGCCGGCGTTCGAGGTCGGTGCGTTTGTGCCCGAGTTCGTGCGCGGCGTTGATGCCGACGCCGCCGACCACGCCGACGGTGGCGGCCATCGCGAACCGCTCGGGCCAGCCCATCGGCGCGACGGTCCACACCCAGCAGGCGAAGACGAGCCCCGCGTACTGCAGCGGCAGGTACAGGTAGGTGCACCAGCGGTAGTACCGGTCCTCCTCGAGCTCGCGCACGACCTCTTCCGGCGGGTTGGCCTTGTCGACGCCGGTGAATCGGTCGACGAGCGGGACGATCACCGCGATCAGCAGCGCACCGAACGCCCAGAAGACACCGAGGTGCAGGTACTCGACGAACAGCCACGCGACGAACGGGCTCAGCGGGACGGCGAGCCCGCACAGCCACAGGTACCGTTTCCGGTCCTTCCAGCGCGCCCCCGCGCTCCCGTCCCCCACCATGTACACCAACCCCCTGGTTGTCTCGCCCGTCCCCCGAACATCACGGTTCTTACATCCCATATGTCCGCAACGCGCCGGGATGTTACCGAATAGTAGGACAAACGAGACGAACCCCCACGAAGTTGTGACCGGTCCGAATACAGCGACGGCGCCGCACCGTAGGTGCAGCGCCGTCGAACCGTCGGGACGACCCGCTCAGATGGGACGGACTCCCTGGGCCTGCGGGCCCTTCTGTCCCTGCCCGATCTCGAACTCGACCCGGGCACCTTCGTCCAGCGACTTGAAGCCGGAGCCCTGAATCTCCGAGTAGTGGACGAACACGTCGGGTCCACCGCCGTCCTGCTCGATGAAGCCGAAACCCTTTTCGGCGTTGAACCACTTCACAGTTCCCTGTGCCATACCGTGCGACTCCTCAATCCACCCGCGCGTCACCCCGACGCAACGGTCACAAGTGGTCATGATTGCACTTTTCGGGCCGATCGTCGCGGTGGACGCGGCGATGCAGGCGAAATCCGGCTGAAACCCGGTTGCGGCCGGGTGGCACCATGGACGCCGTGAGTACAGGAGAACAGGGCCACCTTCATCACCGCATCACCCGCAAGCTCGAGCAGTCCGCGAAGCTGCAGAACGTGCTGTACGAGATCCGGGGGCCGGTGCACGCGCATGCCGCGCGGCTCGAGGCGGAGGGGCACCGCATCCTGAAGCTCAACATCGGCAACCCGGCGCCGTTCGGGTTCGAGGCACCCGAGACGATCGTGCAGGACATGATCGCGGCGCTGCCCAACGCCCAGGGCTACTCCGAGTCGAAGGGAATCGCGTCGGCGCGCCGGGCCATCGTCACCCGTTACGAGCTCGTGCCGGGCTTCCCGAAGCTCGACATCAACGACGTCTACCTCGGCAACGGCGTCTCCGAGCTGATCACGATGACGATGCAGGCCCTGCTCGACGACGGCGACGAGGTGCTGATCCCGGCGCCGGACTACCCGCTGTGGACGGCGATGACGTCCCTGGCCGGCGGTACGCCGGTGCACTACCTGTGCGACGAGTCCAACGACTGGAATCCCGACATCGAGGACATCGAGTCGAAGATCACGGAGAAGACCAAGGCCCTGCTGGTCATCAACCCGAACAACCCGACGGGTGCCGTGTACTCGCTCGAGGTGCTCGAGCAGCTGGTGCAGCTGGCCCGGAAGTACCAGCTGCTGCTGCTCGCCGACGAGATCTACGACAAGATCCTCTACGACGACGCCAAGCACATCTCCCTGGCCACCCTCGCGCCCGACCTGCTGTGCCTGACCTACAACGGCCTGTCGAAGGCCTACCGGGTCGCCGGGTACCGGTCGGGCTGGATGACGATCACCGGCCCGAAGGACCACGCCGGCGGGTTCCTCGAGGGCATCGACCTGCTCGCCTCGACCCGTCTGTGCCCCAACGTGCCGGCCCAGCACGCGATCCAGGTGGCGCTCGGCGGGCATCAGAGCATCGAGGACCTGATCCTGCCCGGTGGCCGGCTGCTCGAGCAGCGCGACGTCGCGTGGGAACGCCTGAACTCGATTCCCGGCGTCAGCTGCGTCAAGCCGCGCGGCGCCCTGTACGCCTTCCCGCGCCTCGACCCGGAGGTGTACGAGATCCACGACGACGAGAAGCTGGTCCAGGACCTGCTGCTGCAGGAGAAGATCCTGATGGTGCAGGGCACCGGCTTCAACTGGCCGGATCCGGACCATCTGCGGATCGTGACGCTGCCGTGGGCCCGCGACCTGGCGGTGGCCATCGAACGCTTCGGCAACTTCCTGTCCAGCTACAAGCAGTGACCGCGGTGACCTCCTCGCGACACGCCCGGGATGCACGACACGCCGACCGTTGTCGAAAGTATATGTTGCGACGAACGAACGGCGTCACCGCAGGCAGAGCCGTCGACTCCCCCCGAAAACGAGCGTGCGGCCCGACCCCGGTGAGGACCGACACACTGTAGGTACTACCCCGGGGGCCGACAGAGCCAGTACGTTTGTCTACGGCACCTCAGCGTGCTGGGCTCCCTGATCATCGCCATCCCCCCTGTGCGAGATCAGGTCGAAGGTGGCGGGGACACCCCCCCTGCTCCCCGCCACCACCAGCCCTTGTCCCCCGGATGCGGCCGGTCTTCCGCGATGCGACCTCGCCGCGATCTCGTCGTTACCCTGATGCGGTGACTCGCTCAGAGCCCCCCGGACACGGACACGGCCACGGCCACGGCCACTTCTCCGGGCCGATCCCGGTCGGACCCACCGCTGCGAAGGTCGTCGTCGGACTCCTCGTCGCGATCGGCGTCGCCGTGTTCGCCGGCGCCGTCGCGCTGTGGCCCAGCGGGCAGGCGGTCGACATTCCGGCCCCGTTCCAGACCACCGGCGGCGGAGCCGTCGTCACCGAGGCCGGCACCGTCGTCGAGCAGGACATCGGCCCGTGCGGGAGCAGTTCGGCCGGCCGCCCGTTCACCGGCGACCCCGTTCCCCCAGCGACCGACGCCTACCAGTGCCAGCGCAGCATCGTCACCATCGATTCGGGCCCCAACGAGGGCACCCGCACCCTGCTCGAGATCGGGCCCGGCCCGGGGCAGCCGGACCTGCGCGTCGGCGAGGAGATCCGGCTGGTGCGGCAGGTCGACCCGTCCGGCGCCACCCAGTACTCGTTCTACGACTACTCCCGCGGGCTCCCCCTCGCGCTGATCATCACGGCGTTCGCCGTGGTCATCGTGGCCGTGGCCCGGTGGCGTGGCCTGCGCGCCCTGATCGGCCTGCTGATCGCGTTCGGGGTGCTCGTGGTGTTCATGCTCCCCGCGCTGCTCGACGGCAAACCCGCCGTGCCCGTCGCGCTGGTCGGCGGCGCGATCATCCTCTACGCGGTGCTCTATCTCGCGCACGGGGTGAATCTGCGCACCAGCTCGGCCCTGCTGGGCACCCTTGCGTCGATGCTGCTCGCCGCCCTGCTCTCGTACCTCGCGATCTGGATGACACACCTGACCGGGCTGTCCGAGGAACAGAACACCGACGTGCAGCTGTACCTCGAGCAGGTCAGCATCACCGGCCTGCTCCTCGCCGGCTTCATCATCGGTTCGCTCGGCGTCCTCAACGACGTGACCATCACCCAGGCGGCGTCGGCGTTCGAGCTGGCGGCGCTCGATCCCACGGCCTCGCGCCGCAAGGTGTTCTCCTCCGCGATGCGGGTCGGCCGCGACCACATCGCCAGCACCGTCTACACCCTGGTGCTGGCGTACGCCGGTGGCGCCCTGCCCCTGCTGCTGCTGTTCAGCGTCGCCGGCCGGTCCATCTCGGACGTCCTCACCGGCGACGCCGTCGCCATCGAGGTGGTGCGGGCGTGTGTGGGCGGCATCGCGCTCGCTCTGTCCGTTCCGCTCACCACCGGCATCGCCGCGCTGCTGGCCCGGCCCGGCGCCCCCGAGCCCGTCGCACGCAAGGGCCGCCATGCCCGGTGACCGGTTCGTCGTCCGCGGGCGACGGCGGGCGGGCGAACGATAGGTATTCTTCCTCTGTTGTCGTCCGGAGTGAGGGATCCGGGATCACGGCACGCGAGATCGAAGGGCAGGGGCCATGTTCTCCGAGCAGCACGGGCCTGCCGGCGCACCACCAGGAAGTAGCAGCAAAGGTACATCGGTCGCTCTGGAGACCGACTGGGACCGGGAGGAGCCGTCGGTCCTCCTGATCGAGGACGACGCCGGCGACGCACTCATCGTCGAGGAACTGGTGGCGGACAGCGCGCAGGGCATGCGCCTGGAATGGGTCCAGACGATGGCCGCGGCCCGCGCGGAGCTGGCCGACGGACTGCCCGACTGCATCCTGCTGGACCTGCATCTGCCCGACGCGCAGGGCATGGACGCGCTGGCCCGGGTGCAGCAGTACGCCGCCGGCGTTCCGGTCGTGGTGCTCACCGGCCTCGCCGAGGAGCAGACGGGGCTGGCGGCGGTGACCGCCGGCGCGCAGGACTATCTCGTCAAGGGTCGGGTGGAGCCGGACATGTTCGGCCGGACCGTGCGCTACGCGATCCAGCGCAAGCAGGCCGAGCATGCCGCCGTCGCGCTGCAGGCCAGCCGGCTGCAGGCGCGGGAGAACGCCCGCCTCGAACGCGGCCTGCTGCCGTCGCCGATGCTGCGCGGCACGGGCGACGTGGACGTCGTGGCCCGCTACCGGCCCGGGCGCGAGCAGTCCCTGCTCGGCGGCGACTTCTACGACGTCGTGCAGACCGAGGACGGCACGGTGCACGTGCTCATCGGCGACGTCAGCGGGCACGGCCCCGACGAGGCCGCACTCGGGGTGAGCCTTCGGATCGCCTGGCGCACCCTCGTGGTCACCGGCGTCACCGGTGTCGCGCAGTTGCAGAAGCTCGAGCAGATCATGGTCGCCGAACGGGCGAACGAGCGGCACTTCGCCACCCTCACCAGCCTCGCCATGTCGCCGGACCGGCGCCGGGTGCGGGTGATGCGCGCCGGGCATCCGGGCCTGCTGCTGCACAGTTCCCAGGGGGTGGACTGGGTCGAGGCGCCCGGCGGACCCGCCCTCGGACTGCTGCCCGGCGTCTCGACGTGGCCCGTGCACGAGCTGGAACTGCCGGAAGGCGGCGGCATCATGATGTTCACCGACGGGCTGTTCGAAGGCCGGATCGGCGACGGCGGCGAACGCCTCGGCGAGGAGGGCCTGCTGCGGCTGGCCCGCGAGGAGGGCCACCTGGCGCCCGAAGCGTTCGTCGACACCCTGATCGACCGGGCCGAGGCGCTGGCGGAGAGTCACGGAGGACTCGCCGACGACGTGGCCGTGGTACACGTGCGCTGGAGCGAGAAGGTGACGAAGCAGTCATGAGAGACCCGTCGATGCCCGAACCCAAGGTCGAGCGGGTGCGCTCGCGGCTGACGGTCCAGAGCTGGTTCCAGGTCGCCTTCGCGGTCCTTGCCGTGTTCGTCGTTCTCGGCACCATCGTGGGCGGCTACTTCATCCAGCGCACGGTCCAGATCACGGACGAACTGGTCGACCAGATCCAGCCGGCCCGCGCCGAGGCGTACCGCCTGCAGGCGGCGCTGCTGGATCAGGAGACCGGCGCCCGCGGCTACGCCGCCACCGCCGACGTCGAATTCCTCGAGCCGTACCTGACGGGCAAGCGGATCGAGCAGGAGGCCGCGGACCGGATGCGGGAGTTCACCGCCGGCCATCCGGAACTGCTCGCCGCCGTCGACGAGATCGAGGCGGCGGCGGCGGCGTGGCGCGCCGACTACGCCGACCCGCTCGTCGCGGGCGTCGTCCCCGGCGTCCCCCAGCCCGTGGATCCCGCGAGCACCGAGCGGGGCCGGACCACGTTCGACGCCATGCGCACCCTCTTCGAGGCGCAGAACGCCGAACTCGTCCAGGCCCGCGCGGAGGGCTACGACGACCTCATCCACGCCCGGACGATCCGCAACTCCGTGCTCGTGGCGATGGTGGCGGGATTCCTGCTCACCGGCCTGCTCATGGTGATCCTCGTGCACAACCTCGTCGCCATGCCGCTGGTCAGCCTGCGCGCGGCGACGCGGCGCGTCGTCGCGGACGGCAACTTCGACCAGCACATCCGCCCCCAGGGCCCGAAGGACATCCGGGCCCTGGCCCAGGACGTCGAAGCCATGCGCGGGCGCATCGTGTTCGCGCTCGCGGCCGCCCACACCCAGCACCAGCGCCTCGCCAGCCAGAAGGCGGACCTCGACGCCCAGGCCGAGGAACTGCGCCGCTCCAACGCCGAACTCGAGCAGTTCGCCTACGTCGCTTCCCACGACCTGCAGGAGCCGCTGCGCAAGGTCGCCTCCTTCTGCCAGCTGCTCGAGAAGCGTTACGGCGACAAGCTCGACGAACGGGGCACCCAGTACATCGCGTTCGCCGTCGACGGCGCCAAGCGCATGCAGGTCCTCATCAACGACCTGCTGGCGTTCTCCCGCGTCGGCCGGGTCAACGACGCCCACGTGCGCGTCGATCTGGATCAGCCGCTGGACAAGGCAGTGGCCAACCTCGCCGCCGCCGTCGACGAGTCCGGGGCGCGCATCGAGCGGCCCGAGCAGCTCCCCGAGATCACGGGCGATCCGACCCTGCTGACGATGCTCTGGCAGAATCTGCTGGGCAACGCGATCAAGTTCCGCCACCCCGACCGCGCACCCGTCGTGCGGATCACGTGCGACCGGATCGACGGTGAGGACCACGGTGACCGGGCGGGCGCCGGCCGCTGGCAGCTGTGCGTCACGGACAACGGCATCGGCATCGACGAGGAGTTCGCCGAGAAGGTATTCGTCATCTTCCAGCGCCTCCACGGCCGCGACGTCTACACCGGCACCGGCATCGGCCTGGCGGTGTGCAAGAAGATCGTCGAGTACCACGGTGGCAGGATCTGGATCGACACCGAGCACACCGGCGGCACCCGGTTCTGCTTCACCCTGCCCGCCCTGCCCGACGAAGAACCCGAAGAGCACGCCCCGGCCGACACCGATCTCGAAGGAGCCCCCGCATGACCCCCGCAGAACCCATCGACGTCCTCCTGGTCGAGGACGACCCGGGCGACGAGCTGATGACCCGTGAGGCCTTCGAGGACAACAAGATCGGCAACGAGCTGCACGTCGTCCGCGACGGCGAGGAGGCGCTGGACTTCCTGTACCAGCGCGGCGAGCACGTCGGAGCGCCGCGTCCCGACCTGATCCTGCTCGACCTCAACCTGCCCAAGTACGACGGACGCCAGGTCCTCGAGAAGATCAAGTCCGACCCGGACCTGTCCGACATCCCGGTCGTGGTGCTGACCACCTCGGCCGCCGAGGAGGACATCCTGCGCAGCTACCGGCTGCACGCCAACGCGTACGTCACCAAGCCGGTGGACCTCGACCAGTTCATCGGGGCGGTCCGGCAGATCGACGAGTTCTTCGTCCAGGTGGTGCGGCTGCCCCGCCGCCGAAACTAGCGATGCCGGCGACTACGGTCGCCGACAACTACTGCCGCTAATCCGAAAATGAGGTGACCTGCGCACGGGTGCGAACACGTGCCAGCTCCCGGCGGAGCGGGCGTGTCGTGGTGCGGGTCAGGCGGCCGGTGTCAAGGTGACGGAGTACCCGAGGGCTTCGAGTT
>NZ_JAALEG010000045.1 GCF_011058165.1 Rhodococcus aetherivorans | reverse complement strand
GTGGTGACCGATCGCCGCAGTGAACGAGGCACCGGCGCGTCCGCACCGGTGCCGGGCTACGGAAGGAGGGCGGCTCCATGGTGACCGCAATCGTGATCGTCGTCGTGCTGGTGGTGGTGCTCGGTGCTGTGTTCGTGGTCGGCTTCAACCGGCTGCGCCGCGCCGACGTGCTGGCCCAGGAGGCCCTCGGCGGCATCGACGTGCAACTGAGCCGGCGCGCGGACCTGGTGCCGAACCTCGTGGCGACGGTGCGCGGCTACGCGGCGCACGAGAAGAGCGTGCTCGAGGAGGTCACCGCCGCGCGCACCGCCGCGTCGCGGGCGGCTTCCGGCGGCACGGTCGCAGAGAAGGCCCAGGCCGACGCCCGGCTCGAGAAGGCGGTGTTCGACGTGCTCGCCGTCGCCGAGAACTACCCGGACCTGAAGGCCTCGGCCAACTTCCTGGATCTGCAGCGCCAGCTCGGCGAGACCGAGGACCAGCTCGCCTTCGCCCGCCAGTACTACAACGACGCCGCGGGCCGGCTCAACACGTCGCTGAAGACGATCCCGTGGATGTTCTTCGCGGGACCGGCGGGTGTGCGCGAGCGCGAGTTCTACACCGCTCCGGCGGGCACGGAACTGCCGCCGACCGTGTCGTTCTGATCCACCCGGCGCGCGCGGTCGCGCCACCGGGCCCTACCGTTGAGCGGTGAGCAGCACCGCATCGCGCTTCGACGCCGGCATCGTGTGCGGGCTCGGCGCCTATCTGACGTGGGGACTCTTCCCGGCGTTCTTCGGGCTGCTCGAGCCCGCCGGACCCGTCGAGATCCTCGCCCACCGGGTGCTGTGGACGCTGCTGGCGATGCTGCTGCTGCTCGCCGTGCTCGGCCGGCTCGGCTCGCTGCGGGGACTGGGCGTGCGGGTGTGGGCCCTGGTCGCGGCGGCGTCGGTGGCCATCGCCGTCAACTGGGGTACGTACATCTACGGCGTCGTGTCGGGCCGGGTGGTCGAGACCGCGCTGGGCTACTTCATCAACCCGCTGGTCAGCGTGCTGTTCGGGGTGTTGTTCTTCCGGGAGCGCCTGCGCCGCGCCCAGGTCGCGGCCCTGTTCGTGGCGACCGCCGCGGTGGCGGTGATCACCGTGGACTACGGCCGGCCGCCGCTGATCGCGCTGACCCTGGCGTTCTCGTTCGCGCTGTACGGGGTGGTCAAGAAGATCGTGCCGCTCGATCCGCGGACGTCGCTGACGGGGGAGGGCATCGTCGCCGTGCCGTTCGCGGCGGGCTACCTGGTCTTCCTCGCCGTCACCGGCACCGGCACCTTCACCGGCCACGGGGCCGGGCACTCGCTGCTGCTCGTGTCGGCCGGGCTCGTCACGGCGCTGCCGCTGCTGCTGTTCGGGGCGGCCGCCCAGCGGGTGCCGCTGGTGACCCTCGGCATGCTGCAGTACCTGACCCCCGGCCTGCAGATGGCGTGGGGCGTGCTGGTGCTGCACGAGGACATGCCCGCCTCGCGGTGGATCGGATTCGGGCTGATCTGGACCGCGCTGGCGGTGTTCACCGTCGACGCCGTCCTGCGGGCCCGCACGGCGCGCGGACGCCTCGAACCGGTCACCTCGAGTACACCGGAGTAACACCGGTCACGACTCGCCGCCGGCGCCGGTGTGGCGGTCCGATCCCGTCGCCGGGGAGGCCTACACTCGGGATGCTCACAGACCTTCCGGGAGAGGCACGCGTGGCTGACTCGTTCGTTCATCTGCACAACCACACCGAGTACTCGATGCTCGACGGCGCCGCGAAGGTCGGTCCCCTGTTCAAGGAGGCCGAGCGGCTGGGGATGACGGCGGTCGGGATGACCGACCACGGGAACATGTACGGCGCCAGCGAGTTCTACAACGCCGCGACGAAGTTCGGGATCAAGCCGATCATCGGCATCGAGGCCTACATCGCCCCGGAGTCGCGGTTCAGCACCAAGCGCGTGCAGTGGGGGGATCCGAGCCAGAAGTCCGACGACGTCTCCGGTTCCGGCTCGTACACGCACATGACGATGGTGGCCG
This sequence comes from Rhodococcus aetherivorans, assembly GCF_011058165.1. Lineage (GTDB taxonomy): Bacteria > Actinomycetota > Actinomycetes > Mycobacteriales > Mycobacteriaceae > Rhodococcus > Rhodococcus aetherivorans. The sequence goes on along the minus strand of NZ_JAALEG010000045.1, from coordinate 45,483 downwards.
AGAACGCCACCGGACTGCGGAACCTGTTCAAGCTGTCCTCGCTCGCCTCCATCGAGGGCCAGCTCGGCAAGTGGGCCCGGATGGACGAGGACCTCATCGCCCACCACGCCGAGGGCATCATCGCGACCACCGGCTGCCCGTCGGGGGAGATCCAGACCCGGCTGCGTCTCGGCCACGACCGCGAGGCGCTCGAGGCGGCCGCGAAGTGGCAGGAGATCTGGGGCAAGGACAACTTTTTCCTCGAGCTGATGGATCACGGCCTGTCCATCGAGCGCCGCGTCCGGGAGGGCCTGCTCGAGATCGGCCGCACGCTCGGCATCCCGCCGCTGGCCACCAACGACTGCCACTACGTCACCAAGGATGCCGCCGAGAACCACGAGGCGCTGCTGTGCATCCAGACCGGCAAGACGCTGTCGGATCCGACCCGCTTCAAGTTCGACGGCGACGGCTACTACCTGAAGTCCGCCGCGGAGATGCGGGCGCTGTGGGACGGCGAGGTGCCCGGCGCGTGCGACAACACGCTGCTCATCGCCGAGCGGGTGCAGTCCTACGAGGAGGTATGGACCCACCGCGACCGCATGCCGATCTTCCCCGTGCCCGAGGGGGAGACGCAGGCGAGCTGGCTGCGCAAGGAGGTCATGCGCGGCCTCGACCGCCGCTTCCCGAACGGCGCGCCCGACGAATACCTGCGCCGCGCCGACTACGAGATCGACGTGATCTGCGAGATGGGTTTCCCGGCGTACTTCCTCGTCGTCGGCGACCTGATCAACCACGCCCGCGAGGTGGGTATCCGGGTCGGTCCGGGTCGGGGCTCGGCCGCCGGTTCGCTCGTCGCCTACGCCATGGGCATCACGAACATCGATCCGATCCCGCACGGCCTGCTGTTCGAGCGGTTCCTCAACCCCGAGCGCGTGTCCATGCCCGATATCGACATCGACTTCGACGATCGCCGCCGCGGCGAGATGGTGCGGTACGCGACCGAGAAGTGGGGCAACGACAAGGTCGCCCAGGTGATCACGTTCGGCACCATCAAGACGAAGGCCGCGATCAAGGACTCGGCGCGCGTGCAGTTCGGCCAGCCGGGCTTCGCGATCGCCGACCAGATCACCAAGGCGCTGCCGCCGCCGATCATGGCCAAGGACATTCCGGTGTCGGGCATCACCGACCCGAACCACGAGCGGTACAAGGAGGCCGCCGAGGTCCGAGCGCTGATCGAATCCAACCCGGACGTGAAGAAGATCTACGACACCGCGCTCGGCCTCGAGGGCCTGATCCGCAACGCCGGCGTGCATGCCTGCGCGGTGATCATGTCCTCCGAGCCGCTGATGGACGCCATCCCGCTGTGGAAGCGGGCGCAGGACGGCGCGATCATCACCGGCTGGGACTACCCGTCGTGCGAGGCCATCGGCCTGCTGAAGATGGACTTCCTCGGTCTGCGAAACCTCACCGTCATCGGTGACGCGATCGAGAACATCAAGAACAACCGCGGCATCGACCTCGACCTGGACACGCTGCCGCTCGAGGATCCGCCCACCTACGAGTTGCTGGCCCGCGGCGACACCCTGGGCGTGTTCCAGCTCGACGGCAGCGCCATGCGCGATCTGCTGCGCCGGATGCAGCCGACCGGCTTCGAGGACATCGTCGCCGTGCTCGCGCTGTACCGGCCCGGCCCGATGGGCATGAACGCCCACAACGACTACGCCGACCGCAAGAACGGCCGGCAAGAGGTCAAGCCGATCCACCCCGAGCTCGAGGAGCCGCTGAAGGACATCCTGGCCGACACCTACGGCCTGATCGTCTACCAGGAGCAGATCATGCAGATCGCTCAGAAGGTGGCCGGTTACTCGCTCGGACAGGCAGACCTGCTACGGCGAGCCATGGGCAAGAAGAAGAAGGAGATCCTCGAGGAGGCGTACGGCGGCTTCCAGAAGGGCATGCTCGACAACGGCTTCTCCCAGCCCGCGATCACCGCATTGTGGGACACGGTGCTTCCGTTCGCCGGATACGCGTTCAACAAGTCGCACGCCGCCGGGTACGGCCTCGTCTCGTTCTGGACGGCGTACCTCAAGGCGAACTACCCCGCCGAGTACATGGCGGGCCTGCTCACGTCCGTCGGCGACGACAAGGACAAGGCTGCGGTCTACCTGTCGGACTGCCGCAAGATGGGCATCACCGTGCTGCCGCCCGACGTCAACGAGTCGCGGGTCGACTTCGCGTCGGTGGGGGAGGACATCCGGTTCGGCCTCGGCGCGGTGCGCAACGTCGGTATCAACGTCGTGGCGTCCATCATCCGGGCGCGGGAGGAGAAGGGCCGGTTCACCGACTTCTCCGACTACCTCAACAAGATCGATGCGCTCGCATGTTCGAAGAAGGTCATCGAGTCGCTGATCAAGGCCGGCGGGTTCGATTCGCTCGGCCATCCCCGCAAGGGCCTGATGCTGGTCCATGCCGACGCGATCGACGCGGTCATGGGCACCAAGAAGGCCGAGGCGATCGGGCAGTTCGACCTGTTCGGCGGCGCGGACGCCGACGAGTCGGTCACCTCGGTGTTCAACGTGAAGATCCCCGAGGAGGAGTGGGATACCAAGCACAAGCTCGCCCTCGAACGGGAGATGCTGGGCCTGTACGTGTCCGGGCATCCGCTCAACGGCGTCGAGCACGTGCTCGCCCAGCAGTCGGACACCGCGATCCCGACCATCCTCGAGGGCGCGATCAAGGACGGCACCCAGGTCACCGTGGGCGGCATCCTCGCGTCGGTGAACCGCCGCATCAACAAGAACGGTCTGACCTGGGCGTCGGCGCAGCTCGAGGATCTCGCCGGCGGCATCGAGGTGCTCTTCTTCCCGCAGTCCTACTCGGTGTACGGCATGGACGTGGTCGAGGACTCGGTGGTGCTGGTCAAGGCGCGGGTGTCGATCCGCGACGACCGGATCTCGTTGATCGCCAACGATCTCGCCGTGCCCGACCTGTCGCAGGTCGGGGTGGCCAAGCCGCTGTCGGTGTCGATGCCGACCCGGCTGTGCACCCCCGACAAGGTCGGGGCGCTCAAGAGCGTGCTCACCCGCCACCCCGGTACCTCGGACGTGCACGTCCGGCTGATCTCCGGCAGCAAGGTCACCGTGCTGAAGGTGGACGACAGCCTGCGGGTGGAGCCGTCGTCGGCGCTGATGGGGGATCTCAAGGCTCTGCTCGGGCCGGCCTGCCTGGCGACCTGACCCGCCGACGGTGTCTGCAGTCGGACGACGCTGCGGTCGGGTGTCGCTGCGGTCAGGTGTCGCGGCGGTAGTGCAGCAGGCGGGCCCACCAGACGACGGTGGCGGTCGCGGCGGCGGTGAGCACGGCGGTCTGCGCATCCGCGGTGATCGCGAACAGCGCCAGGAGGACCAGGACGGCCGCGACGAGTGCCTCGAGCTTGTACAGCGGCCATGCGGTTCCGGCCACGTCGACGGACGCGGGCCGGCGGCGGGTGGGGGTGGGCGAATCCATCGTCGTCATCTCGACCTCCGTGCGCCTCGGGGAACCCGTCCGCCAGGCTACTCGCAGACTTGTTTTCGGTCTACCGAACATTGCCGATCGGCGCGGTGACGCCGGGTCCCGGCGGTCGGGTCGTCGCCCTCGCCGTCGATGTTGCCCGGCGGCGGCACGGGCGGCTCGAGCAGCGCCCACTGGGCGTCGGTGAGCGACGACGACGGTACACCGCGCACTGGTGTCCGGGGGCCGTGTCCGGGGTGGGGCATGCCGGGCACGGCGCGATGAGCGATGATGGCCAGTGAACTCTTGGTCGGGTCGTGACGTAAGCACTCTTGACTTACCAGGAGTTCACCTGTTCCCACACTTCACATGCCTCGCCACCGGCTCGTAGCGTTCTCGGATGCACTCTGAGCTCGATTCTTCACCTCGGCGACCTGCTGCGACTGTAGGGGCCGGTGTTGTTCGGCGTGTCGCGGCGACTCGCGACGGTTACCACCCGATCATCTTGGGGTTCCTTCCACAGAAACATCCGAGACGAGGACACATGGTGGCCGTGGGCATCAGTGTGCCCGACGTGCGGGCCGTCGGCGAGCAGCCGAGCAATCGATACGCGTATCGACCTGGCGGCGTTCCGGGGCCGGTTCTACGACTGCCTGACCACTCGTCGTGACGCATTGTTCGAGTTGACTGACGCGGTGCTGTGTTCCGGCGGTGCGGTCCGTACCCTCGTCAAGTTGCCCCTGACACCCGAACGCCGTCGCGGTCACGGCGCCCTGTACGACGGCCTGGGCGGATTCGACATCGATCGTCTACGGAACATGATTGCCGCCGAGTCGATCCCACGCGACCGCGAGGGCGCGATCGTGTTGGCCGTCGATGTCAGGGCCTGGCCGCGCCCGGATGCCCGACGAGCCCACAGCGTACGTTCCGCCACGTGTACGGGCGCGGCACGGGACGGGCGCAGCTGATCCCCGGCCGGCAGTACTCGTTCGTCGCCGCGCTCGAGCCGGGTCGCACCTCGTGGACGGCGGTGTTCGACGCAGTCCGCCTGCAGCCGGACGACGATGAAACACTCGTCACCGCAAGACAAGTGCGCAGCGTGGTCGAGCGTCTGCGAGCGGCCGGGCAGCACCGCGACGGTGACCCGGACATCCTCCTGATCTTCGACGCTGGTTACGACCTGCCTCGGCTGGCGGTCGCCCTCACCGACCTTCCGGGGTGGATCCTGGGCCGAATGCGCGGGGACCGCGTGTCGTGCTTCCCGGCGCTGCCGCCGGGCCGCACCGGCGCCACCCCGGCACGGCCCGCAGTTCCGGTTCGCCGACCTGAGCAGCTGGCCCACACCCGCGGCCACCACGAGCACGGTCACCGGCCGGTACGGAACGGCGACGGCCTCCGCATGGAATCAGCTGAACCCGAGGCTCATCCACCAAGGGGTGTGGGCCGAGCATCCCGGAGCACTGCCGATCGTCGAGGGCACGGTAATCCCACTGACCGTCGGCCATCTGCCCGGAACCGGCACCCGGCCCCGGTATGGCTGTGGTACTCGGACCCCACCGTAGGAGGTGACCACGTCGACGGACTGTGGCAGATGTTTCTGCGCCGCTTCTTTCCTCGTGCACACCTTCGAAGAAGTTCCAGCAGGCGTCGGAGTGGACTGCGCCGACGATCCGCCGTCCCGAGACGGCCGATCGCTGGACCTGGATCGTCATCGTGGCGCATGCCCAGCTGCGGCTCGCCCGGCCCCTGGCCGAGGACCTGCGCCGACCCTGGGAGCGACCGCGGCCTCCGGGCCGGCTGACCCTGGCCCGGGTCCGTCGCGGGTGTCGGTGCATCTGCCGGACGATGCCCACTCCGGCCGGTGCGCCGAGACCCTCCCGGCCCGGTCCCGGACGACCCTTCGGCTCGAAGAACACCCGTCCCGCTCCGTATTTCCACGCGGGCAAACGCGTCAGAACCGACATGCAGGAACCGGCCGGTGTAAACCGCACAGGTCAAAAATCAAGCTCAGGGAATGGAGTAGCCGACTACTCGGGCTTACTGTCTCCCGAGCTAAGACGATCAGGTGGTGCAGTAACTACACGATCAGCGCACAACAACCACGGCGGACGAAGTAGCAGACGCGCGGTGCAATCGGAGTCCGTTGCGGCGATCACTGACTGATGTATGAGCTCGATAATCTTCGAATTCGAATCGAGTGCTGGAACGCCTCGGCAGAAGCGGTGCGCCCGCTGCGCGAGTAGTGCACCGGACAGCGCGCCGTTTTTCGGCGCAATCTGCAAGATTGTACGACGCGCGAGTTGGATGAACATGCTGCAAATCGTTGGTGGCGACTGCGCCAGCACACGATCGGGCAGAGATGACATCGCTCACTGGCGACTGCGCCGGACCGCACGGAACACCGAGGGTGGATCGATTGCCCACCCAGGGTGGGTTTCCGGGTGGTCGAGCGAGCGGAAGATAGACAAGGAGGCAAATCTCAGTTTGGAACAAATGAACGGCCATCGGGGAGGCGTGGACGACGTCGGTTACGCGCTCGTGACCTGGGTGGACGGCCCCATGTGGAGGTCCGAACGGCCTCTATGTCGAACAAGTCCATCAATTGATGTCGGTATCCGTGCATGACGGTCTCCTCGAGCGGCCGCTCGGATATCCGGCCGTGGGCCGCGAAAGGATGTACTGCTACAAGATGTTGCGGACCGATCCGGCTGGCGTGACGGTGCTGCCATTCCGGTGGAGTCCTCGAACCGAAAACGCTCCGGGAACGACTTGATCGAGTCGATTTGAAAACTTCCTAGAACTCATAAAGGAGCGAGAAGGAGCAATGCACGAATCGACCATGGTGCGGCACAATCGGGTGTTCGACGACGCCTCGAGCGGCACCCCAAACGATTCCAATGTGCTTTTCGGGCGGCGGCCGGAATGCGCACGAATTGATCAGTTGTTGGCGGAACCCCTGACGGGGGCGAGCGCCGCGCTCGTCATCACCGGGGATCCTGGGATCGGTAAGACAAGCCTGCTGCGCTACGCCCGCGACGGCGCTCGCACACTGAAAGTGTTGTCCGTGAGCGGGGTCGAGGCGGAGACCATGTTCCCGTTCGCAGCGCTAGGACGATTGCTCACGCCCGTCCTTGATCGGCTCGGTTCGCTGCCCGCCGTTCAGGCGGACGCCCTGCGCTGCGCGCTCACGCTCAGCGCGGAACGACCCCGTGACCGCTTCGCTGTGTGCGCGGCGGCATTTCAGTTGCTCGCGACGACGGCCGAGAGATCCCCGACTCTCGTGCTCGTCGATGACGCGCAATGGTTGGATGTCTCCACCGCCGAGGCACTCGCCTTCACTGCACGCCGACTGCGGGCCGAGGGACTCGTGCTGTTGATCGCCACGCGCGACGTCGGAGGCTTCGCGGACATCGAGCAGCTGAACATCGGCGCGCTCGACGAGGATTCCGCCGCGGAGTTGCTCACCGCCCGATTCGCGGCTGCACCCGCCGAGGAGGTCGTGCGCGCGCTTACCGCGGAACTCGGAGGCAACCCACTGGCATTGCATGAGGTCAGCGGCACCCTCACCCGCGCTGAGCTGACCGGCACCGACCCGCTCCGAGCGCCATTCTCGGCGGAGAACGCCGCATCACGCATCTTCGGCCCGCGTATCTCCGCCCTCGACCGTGCATCGCTGCACGCGCTCCGCATCACCGCGGTCGCCGCCGGTGATGGCCTCGAGGTGGTGCTCGCCGCGCTGGCGGCGGAACCTGGAGATTGTGCCGCGCTGGAATCGCTCGAGAACAACGGGCTGGTCGCCGTCGAGGTCGCCGATGTTCATTTCGTGCACCCGTTGCTGCGTACTGCCGTACTGACCAATCTGACACCGGGCCAATTACGGGCACTCCACCGAACTGTTGCCTCCGTCATGACGGCGCCGTCACAGGCGGAACGCCGGGCCTGGCACCTCGCCGAGGCCGCTCTGGGGCCTGACGAGGCCGCCGCTCGAGCCCTCGAACAGGCTGCAGACCATGCGCTGAGACGCAGCGGCTATGCCGGCGCCGCTCTGGCGCTCGAGCGCGCCGCTGAACTCTCCACGGACGGCCCCTCGAAGGCGCGCCGATTCTGTGCCGCCGCGAACGCGGCGCACTCCGCGGGACAGCTTGACACTGCGCTGCGACTGCTGAGGAAGTCCGAAGAGTACACGGTCGATCCCGTCCTGCATGCCGACATCGCGGACATGCGCGGTCGAATTGAACTTCACACGGGACGGGCCAGCGTCGCCCGCATGGTGTGGCAGGCCGGCGCGGTTGCGGTCAGCGAGGTAGACCCCGCGCGGGCGGCCTCGTTGCGGGCCACGGCTGCCATTGGAGCGCTGGCAGCGGGTGATCCCGCGGGCGCCTGTGCGCTCGCGCGGGAGGCCGCCCACTCAGCTTCCCCGGCCGACGGAAACACCCAACTCCTGAGCAAGACCGTCATCGGGAACGCTCTGACACTGATGGGCCAGGAGTCGGACGGCATGCGGTGGATGCGGGAGGCGGCCGCGTCGACCCGGAAGCCTGCGGCAGGTGAGCCCGACCTCGAGTGGGTCCTTGTCGGCGCGCTCAGTGGTGTGACCTGGTACGGCGAGGAGATCGATCCGCGGGGGTTCCTCGATCCGTTGCTTCATCAGCTACGGCGCAGCGGCGCGCTGGGCCATCTACCGCTGGCGCTGCATGTTGCAGCGCTCGCCGACAGTAGGCGAGGACGGCTGCAGTCGGGCCGGTCCGCGGCTGCGGAGGCGGCCGAACTGGCGGCCGGTATCGGTGACGTCTTCACGCTGTGTCCGGCGCTGGGCTGCCTTGCGCTGCTCGAAGCGCAAGTTGGTGACGAACAGTCATGCCGTGCTCATGCTGCGGAATCGCTGCGACAGCGTGAGGTCACCCGCTTGGGCGTGATGCATCACGTGGCGCTGGAGGGATTGGGCCTGCTCGAGCTGAGCCTGAACCGACCCGATCGGGCGATTCCATACCTCGAAGAGGTCAATCGAGGCCCGGAGCCGGATGTACGCGACCCGATGGTGGTGCGAGTCTCGTCCCTGGATCTCATCGAGGCCTACGTTCGGGTCGGTGCGGACATCAGCGCCACAATGCGAGATCAGCTGGGGGGATTCGCAGGATTGACGCTGCCTCCGGCGCTCAGTGCTTTGATCTGGCGGGCTATGGCGTTGGTAGCTGGCGATGGGGATTACGACGAGTTCTTTTCGCGGGCAGTCGCCTTCCACGCTCGGTGCCCGTCGCCGTTCGATGCGGCCCGCACGCGATTGTGCTATGGCGAACGGCTCCGTCGGGCGGGTCGTCGGCGCGACGCGCGCGAGCATCTTCGTTGCTCACTCGACGGGTTCGAGCGCATTGGGGCTCGCCTGTGGGCGGCGCGGACGGCCACCGAACTCACCGCCGCCGGGCAACCAGCCAAGGCGCGAAGTGGAAGCGTTGCCGACGCGCTCACCGCACAGGAGTTGGAGGTGGCCCAGCTTGCTGCAAACGGTGGCACGAACCGTGAGATCGCCACGCAGCTGTTCCTCAGTGTCAAGACGATCGAGATGCACCTGGGACGGGTTTATCGCAAGGTTGGTGTCCGCTCCCGGACGCAGCTCGCCAACTCCTTCCGGGACAGCGTGAAGGACTGCGTGTGATCACCGCCGGGCGCTGTACGCGATCCCCCCGCCCGTGGTCGTCGTCAAGGGCGCTTCGACTGCCTCCCCTGGCGACGCGGTTGCCGGGACAGCACCCGATTCCAGGCGGGGGACGGCCCCGGCTTCGCGCTACCGGCTCCGGCCCTTCGACCTGCACGGACCTCGTCCTTCTCGAGACACCCCACTGGGTCAGCTCGTCAGCCACCTCGGGCAGGGGCGCCGCTCTCACCGTTCCTGCGGTACCGGGCTGGTAGGTCGCGAGGGCGGCGGCACCGATCTGGCCGAAGAACCGGGCCTCGTGCTCATCGAGGACATCGATGAGCACGAGCGGCGAGATCATCCGCTGCAGCCGGCCATCAGCGAAGCTGACAGTGCGTGCGCGAACTTATGGGATGGCGGTCACGATTGGGCCGACGTAGTAGTACGGTGCACCCGTGCCGATGCACTGGATGAACGCTCGGGTACCGGGTGTGTATCGGAAGAAGATCGGGTTCGGTCCGGTCTCGAATTTGTCGAAGTCCGGGACCACTTGTAGGTACGGCGGCTCGAGACTCCATCCCTCGCACTCCCACGTTTCCCCTGGTGCCAGGTCCATGCGGATGACCCCGCCGGGTTCGGGTGTGGCGACCGGCGGGGTCGCGGACGCAGTGCCGACTGCCAGCAGACCGAGCGCCGCTGCCGCTGCCACCGACCCGGCACGTCGGATGTTTCTGAGTCGGATGTTTCTCATCGGAAGTCCTCCTCTTGTCGGGTTTGGGGTGGCAAGTTCAGCGGTGGTTGCGCGGATGCGCCAGCCGGATCAGCAGGCTGCCGAGCGAGTGGCCTTCCTTACCGAGCACTCCGAAGCGGTGGATCACCGCGAGGTCGCGCTTGTACGGGGTGCCGGTGACGCCGCAGGCCCGCTCGACCGCGGTAACTCTCCGAGAGAGTTCCGTGCGCCGGACGACCGCCGCGAGAATTTCCGCGTCGATGTGGTCGATCTCGTTGTGCAGCTCGTCGAACTCGATTGTGATCGATCGCTCGTCCGATTGGGGGAACGCGAGTGGGTTCATCTCCAGCTCCTGGCAACTATCGCGTATCAGGTCGGTGGTTGTCGGCGGTTCACCGTGGAACCGAGACCGACACCATGGATTCCACGAAGTACCGACGGGTGCAAATCTCCACACCGAGGGAAAGGGTCACGGGTGGGGACGGGACGGATCGTGCAGTCGGCGGCCGGACCGGGCGATGGCGGGCACGTTGCCGGGCGAGCCTGTTCGGCGACGAGCCGGGGGTGAACCGTCTCGTGGCTTCGGTGATCGCTGCGTCCTCGATCATGAAGGCCTCGCTTCATCGGCGCATTCTGCGACGCACTTGCCGGTCTCATATCGGGTATGGGGAGAGCATCCTTGACGAAGCCGTCGCACTTCACCGCGTGGCGGTAACGAGTAGTCGACTCCTGTTTCCGCGGCAACCTCGCCACGTCGGGCGGGACGGCGCCCACGACCGGCACGCTGAACAACGGCGCGGATGCGGGAGCAAGCGGGCCGAGCCTGACGGGATGGATCGCCTCGGGAACGGCCATCGCTGCGCGAAACACTTTCTTGTCCAAGGTGTTCTTCTCGTGGTGTGTTTCGGCGGGTGTTGCACCCGGCACGAGTGGTTGACGTGGAGAACATCATTCGGCATGGGCACGGTGACCGGCGACGGGGAAAACCCTCGACCGCGATGTTTGGGCCGAGCACCTGTTCGCCGCGGTGCAGGACACCGTGGTCGAACACCAGGTCGCCACCGCGCTGTCCTCCCGGCTCGCGTGCCCGGACTGCGAAATCCCGCGGCGGCACACGGACAGCCTGGCCCATCGTGATGGGGACGCTGTTCGGCACGCTGCCGCTGGACAGCCCCCGCTGGTGGCGCAGCCCGTGCACGCCGCAGCCGACCCGAACGTTCAGCTGCCTGGCCGCGACCCTGCGGGAGCGGACGACCTCGGGGACTCGCGCACCCCGATCCGCGCGTGCAGTCGGCGCAGCGGTCCCGGTGCCCACCAGTTGAACTCGCCGGCCACCCGCATGAACGCCGGCACCAGCACACCGCGCACCAGTGTGGCGTCCATCAGCACGGCGAGCGCGGTGCCGATCCCGAACATCTGCATGAACGACAGCCCGGTCGAGAAGGACAGCAAGGTCACGGTGAGCAGGGCGGCGGCGCTGCTCACGATCCGCCCGACGCGACCCAGGCCCTCGATGGTCGCCTCGGTGGTGCCCGCCCCGCCGTCGCGCGCCTCCTTGATCCGGCTGAGCAGGAAGATCTCGTAGTCCACCGACAGGCTGAACGCGATGCAGCACAGCAGCACCACCATGCCGATGTTCAGCGGTGCGGGCGTCACGCCGGTGATCGCGGCCAGGTGCCCGTCCTGGAACAGCCACACCATCGCGCCGATCACCGCGATGAGCACGAACACGTTGAGCAGCAGCGCCTTGATCGGCACGATCATGCTTCCGGTGAATAGGAACAACAGCACGAAGGTCGACACGGCCAGCAGTGCGAGTGCCGACGGCAGACGGCCGGCGATCGCGGAATTGCTGTCGATCAGCGTCGCCGTCGGGCCGCCGACGGCAACGCGGTTCTCGGCCACCGCCGGCAGCGCCCGGATCTCGTGCACCAGGTCCTGGGCCGGTTCCGATTGCGCGTCCACCGTCGGTTCGACCAGCACGTACCCGGCATCGTCGGCGGTGAAGCGCGCGCTCTGCGGTCCCGGACCGGCCACCAGCATCCCGTGTTGGTAGCGGCCGAAGGCGCCGTCCACCCGGGCCACCTCGTCGAGCGCGGACACCTCGCGGGCCACCCGCTCGAGCGCCGCCGCGTCGTTGCGCGCCACCAAGATCGCTGCGTCCGAGCTGTCGGCGGCATAGTCGTCCCGGATCGCGGTGGTGACCTGACGCGCGGCCGAATCGACCGGCAGCGCTCGCTCGTCCGGGGTCGCGAACCGGGCGTGCAGGACCGGAAGGCCCATCAGTAGCAACAGCATCAGCACCGGCAGCGCGGCGCGCACCGGTCGGCGCGTCACCGCCGCCGCGGTGCGACGCCAGAACGGCGAATCCGCCGCCAGCCGGTCGCGTCGGCGCCGCACCGCCAACGAGTCGATTCGCCCACCGAGCAGTGCCAGAATCGCCGGCAGCACCACCACTGCGCTCACGGCCGCCGTCACCACCACCGCCATCGCCGCGAACCCGACCGACCGCAGGAAGTAGATGGGGAACACGAGCATCCCGCCCATCGCCACCGTCACGGTGGCCGCGCTGAACAGGATGGTGCGGCCGGCCGTCGCGACCGACTCGATCACCGCTTCCCGTGGTGGATGCCCGGCGGCCCGCTCCTCGCGGAACCGGGACACCAGCAGCAGCCCGAAGTCGATGGCGAGGCCGAGCCCGAATGCCGTGGCCACGGTCAGCGCGTAGACGGACACGTCGGTGACCTGGGCCAGCACGAACAGCACCAGCATCGTCGCCAGAATCGAGGCCACGCCCAGGCTCAGCGGCAGCAGCGCGGCCACCACGCTGCCGAACACGATGATCAGCAGCAGCAGCGTCGCGGGCAGCGCGATCGATTCGGCCAGCTTCAGGTCCTGCGCCACGTGGGTCTCGAGGGCGTCGGTCAGCCCCAGCTTGCCCCCGGCCGCCACCCGCACCGCCGGGTCCTCGGGCAGCTCCGCGAGGATCGTCGTGGTGTGCCGGGCGGCCTGTTCCGCGGTGCCGCCGACGTGCAGCAGCACCAGCCCGGACCGGCCGTCGGTGCTGCGCAGATCCGGCAGCCGCGTGGTCCAGTAGGAGCCGACCTCGGTCACCTCCGGCTCCGCCGCGATCCGCCGCTCGAGCCGCTGCGCCGCGGCCATCACCTCGGGGCTGTTCACATCGCCGGCGCGGGCGGTGACCTGCAACACCAGGTTGGGTGTGGAGCCGCCGAAGCGCTCGTCGAGGAAGGCCTCGGCCAGAGACGATTCCGAGTCGGGGTCGTCGAAACCGCCGACCTTCAGCTCGGCGGAGACACCCGTGCCGAACACACCGGCGAGCACCAGGAAGGCCAGGGCGCCGGCGAGAACCCGGCGGGGACGGTCGACGATGAGGGTGGCGAGCCGTGTCACCATGACGTCGTCGCTCCTTCGCGATCGTTTGCCATGCGCGGTGGTGAGCTGTTGTTCCTCCGATGCCGCGTGTCGCGGCTCGTCGTCGCGTTTACCGGCGCCGCCGTGAGCGCCGCAGTCTGCACCATGGCGAGGGCGTTGCGACCCGGGCCCGGCCGGGTAGCCGTCGGTGGTGGTGCTCATCTCGATCCTGCTCTCGATCGTCGGCAATCGGATTCATCCCCGCCCGGAACACCGGGCGCCGCCGCGCTCGACATCACCCCGGACCGTGCGGGACCGACGACCCGTCCGAACGGTCGTCCTGGTGCCGCGGGCCCAACACTTCGAACATGATCGGCCGACGCGGCCCGGTCGCGATGTTGTGTGGGACCGACACCGGCGGCGGCCGGCGTAGGGCCCGCTCCGGCAGAGCCAGCCGGACCCGCGACAGGATGGTCGCCAGCACGATCGGCATCTCGTACTCCGCCAGGGCGAACCCGATGCACCGTCGATGCGCGCCGCCGTACGGCGCGAATTCGAACGGACTGTAGCGCCGCCCGACGAAACGCTCCGGATCGAACCGGTCGGGTCGTTCCCAGACATCCGGATGCGAATGCAGGAGCGGCAGGGCGATACCGACCGTTGCGCCCGCGGCTACCGGGACGCCGCGCACGTGCAGCGGCCCGGTCAGCCGGCGCAGCACGATCGGCACCGGCGGGTGTAACCGCAGCGTCTCGTGGCACACCGCGTCCAGGTACGGCAACCGAGCGAGGTCCTCGGGCGCCGCCGTCGCGCCCAGGTCCCGCACCTCGGCTATCACCCGCTCGCGGACCTCAGGGTGGCGGTGCAGATGGAACAACGCCCAGCACACCGAGGTCGCGGTGGTCTCGTGCCCGGCCACCAGCAATGTGCGGAGTTCCTCGCGCAGTTCGCCGTCGTCGATCCGCGACCCGTCTTCGTAGGTCGCGGCGAGCAGCATGCTCAGGATGTCCACCCGGCCGTCCTCGGGCTCCGCGCGCCGGCGCTCGATGTCCTCGGTCAGCAACGCATCGAATTCGTCGCGTGCGCGGACGAACCGATCCCAGGGCGCGTGTCCGAACACACCGCGGCGCAGCGGTGGAACCAACATCAGCGGGCCGGTGTAGGCGGCGAGGAAATCGGCGACCACCCGGATGTATTCGGCCGGGCGTTCGGTGCCGGTGAGCCCGAACACCGCCTCCAGGATCACGCGCAGGGTGATGGCCCGAAGGGCAGACCGCGAGTCGACGGTGCGTCCCGGAGTCCAGTCGGCGATCTCATCGAGGGTCGAAACGCGGATGATCTCGCCGTATGCCCGCATCCGCTCCCCGTGGAACGGTGGTGTCAACAATTTCCGTTCCCGGCGGTGCCGCTCTCCGGATATCAAGATCAGCGACGCGTCCCCGACCAGCGGCGCGATCGGATTCGGGGTCGGGGGCTCGACCAGATCGACGGGCGCACGGAAGATATCTCGGGCACCCTCGGGATGTCCGGTGAACAGGATCGGCGTGAAGCCGGGAAACCGGACCTCGAACGGGTCACCGTCGCGGTCGCGCCGCCACCGGAAATAGCGATCGGGATCGGCCCCGGCGGTGAGCGTGCGAACAGCACCGCGCCCGGCCGCACGTAACTGCGAGGCACGCGGCAACATCGTCGACATACCGCGGCCCTCAGATCGCCTGCAGTGCCCGCAGCACCGCGCGGCCGGCGGCGGGATCGCCCACCGCGATGCGGGCGCTGCCGTCGGCGTAGGGTTTTGCCACGATGCCGGCACACTGCAGCGCCGGTGCGATGCGCGACCCGTTCAGGTAGAGGAAGTTGGCATGGCTGCGGGGAACATGCACCCCGTTCTGCCGCAACGCCACCCACAAGAGTTCGCGTTCGGCGGTGATCCGCGCGACCCGGTCCCGCAGTTCGTCCTCCGCCGCATAGGAGGCGGTCACCGCCGCCACCGCCGCGCAACTCATCCCGAACGGCAGCTGCCGGCGCCGCACCCGCGCCACCAGCTCCCGCCCTCCGAATACGTACCCGATGCGCAGCCCGGCCAGCCCGAATGCCTTCGAAAACGTCCGCAGCACCAGCATATTGGGGTAGCGGCGAATGAGGCCGAGCACATCGACCGCGTCGGCGGCGTCGATGAACTCGACGTAGGCCTCGTCGAGGATCACCACCACCTGCGGCGGAATCGAGGACAGGAACACCTCCAGGTCGGCCGCGGAGACCAGGGTGCCGGTGGGGTTGTGCGGCCGGCACACCACCACCAGCCCGGTCCGGTCGTCGACCGCCTCGCCCATCGCACACAGATCCTGGCGACCACCATGATCGAGCGGCACCGCCACCGCTTCCACGCCCAACATGTCGGCCATGATCGGATAACCGTCGAACGTCGGGTTCGCGAACACCATGGTTTCGCCGCTTCGCAGCACGGCCTGCATGATCTGCATCGCCACCCCCGTCGCGCCCGAACCGACCGCCACCTGCTCCGGGTCCACACCGACCCGGTCGGCGATGATCCGGGGAAGCCGCTGCGGCAGAAACTCCGGATATCGATTCGCCCGGGCCATCTGTTCGTACAGCGCCGCCAGCACCGACGGCAACGGCGGGAACGGGTTCTCGCTCAGCCCGAGCTCGAAGTGGGGCACCGGCCTGGTCACGCCGCTCCCCGCCGACGGTGTCGTCGCCTCCGCGATCTCGCCGGTCATGGCGTCGGCCCCGCTCCCCATCGGACGGCGGCCGCACCGGCGAAGTCGCCGGCGTGGGCGAATCCGGCCAGCACCACCAGTGACCCGTTGCCGATGCGCCCGTCCCGGTTGGCGGTATCCAGCGTCACCGGAATGCCGGCGCCGAACAGGTTTCCGCACTCGTCGAAGGTGTCCGGGTGCTGCTCCGGGGTCAGCTGCATGGCCTCGCGCCAGTTCCGCAGGAACAGCCGGTTGGGTTGGTTGGTGACGAAGGTGTCGACCTCGGCGGATTGCACGCCGATCCGATCGCAGACCGCCAGCGCCACCTCCGGCACCAGCCGGTTGCCGCGGGCGAACACCTTGGTGATCTTGGACTCGGTGAACCCCACGCAGACCTGCCCGAGGCCCGGCTCCCAGTACTTGCGATCGGAGACCGGAACTCCC
The DNA here is from genome assembly GCF_011058165.1 of Rhodococcus aetherivorans. Taxonomy (GTDB): domain Bacteria; phylum Actinomycetota; class Actinomycetes; order Mycobacteriales; family Mycobacteriaceae; genus Rhodococcus; species Rhodococcus aetherivorans. The sequence continues at coordinate 29,117 of NZ_JAALEG010000045.1, read as the reverse complement.
TCGAAGGTCATGTCCCCGCCGAACTCCGGATAGGTGCGGCATTCGATGCCCAGGATCGGGGCGTCGTCGGATTTGGTCAACAGGCCGACCCCGCAGCCGTCGCCGGGGACCGAGGCATGCGCCAACCCTCGGATCTCGCTCTGGGTGAAGACCTGTCCCGCACTGTTCTGGGTCGTGGCGACCAGCGCCGTGGTCGCATCGGAGCTCTGCAGGATGGTCCGGGCCAGCGCCATCATGTGCACGAACGACGCGCAGCCGCCGTTGTGCACGTCGATCACCCAGTCCGGGCGCAATCCCAACCGGCGGGCCACCTCCGGGCCGCAGCCGAGCACCGGGTTGTCGGGCAGCTGGGTGTGGGTGAGCAGCACATCCACGTTCGAAATCGTGTCCGCGCCGTGCCTGTCGATCAGCGGGGCCACCGCCCGCTCCACCATGTCCACCGCAGTCTCGTCACGGGCCACGTGGTGCCGATACTTCGGCGAGCGGAACATGACGTTCTTCGCCATCCGGTCCGAGCGGGAGAACTGAGTGAAATATTCGGTGGGAACCCGATTCTCCGGTAGATAGCTGGCGACGTCGACCAGGCTGACCGTGGGCCGGGCCGCTGTCATCGGTGCGTGCACTGTCATGCTCATTTCATCCATTCCGGCTTGATCGGCAGACCGTGGGTGGCGCGGTACTCGCAGATGGCCTTGAGGTTGTCCATCTCCAACTGATGTCCGGCGGAGAACATGTCCCAGAAGTCGCCGACCCACACCGGGCGGTTCGCCGGTGCCGTCTCCGGGTAAGGGTTCTCGTCGTAGAACGGGTGGCGGCAGTTGGTCCACAGCACCACCGATCCGGGCTTGTTGAGCACCACCTGCGCATCGACCACCCGCATCAGATAGATCATCCACAGGTGTCGGCCCTGGTCCCACGCGCAGTGGTAGTCCACCGTCATCGCGTCGGGGTTCGCGACGGTGCGCACATAGCATTTCGTCTGGTCGCCGAGTCGGTCGTAGGAGAGCCACAGCCCGGGCTCGTCGGTCTCGGTGAACCCGCGCAGGCTGTAGGTCCACTCCTCCAGACACCGGGTGTCCGCAAGGTACTCGTACACCTCACGCGGCGGCGCCGCGATGTAGGCGTTGACCGGGCAGAACTGACCGAACACCTGGTCGTGCGGGTACACCGACCGCAGCATGTCCACGATGATCGGTGTGGTGGCCTCCTTGTCGGAATTTTCGATCCGCAGCACACCCGGGATCAGATCCTCGGCGATGTCGCTCAGAGCGGGAAGACTGATGGTCACGATTTCTCTCCTTCGGTTCTTTATCGGGGGCTGGTCAGGAACGGCAGGAACGGTGGTATCTCGTCGGGATCGCAGTCCACCGCTACGAACGACGGGCCTTCGGTGTGCGCGCTGCGTGCCAGCGCGTCGGTCAGCTCGCCGACACTTCGCGCGGCGAATGCCGGCAGCGTCGGGAACATCGCCGCGATCCCCTCGCCGAGCAGGGCCGGCCGGAATCGGTTGAAGCTGTATCGATCGCGGTAGAACAGTTGCTCGCGGGTCACGCACATCGCGTGCGCGTTGTTGTTGAACACGATGAATGTCACCGGCAGGTCGTGCTCGATCGCGGTGTGCATCTCCAGGCCGTGCATGAAGAACGCGCCGTCCCCGGCGATCACGAACGTCCTTCTGTTCCGCGCGAACGCCGAGCCGATCCCCGCGCCGAAGCTGTAGCCCATGCCGCCCATCCCGAGGGCGACCACGAACCGCCCGCCGCGGGGCACCGAAAGATGATGCACCACCGATGCGCCCGTGTTCCCGGCGTCGGCGAACACGTCCGCTCCCGCCGGCAGCATCGCTGTGATCGCCTCCACGGCCTCGCGGTAGCGCAGCCCCGGACCCGAGGAGTCGGGTACCTCCAGCGTCGTCAGGGCCTGCGGGCCTGCCGGTTCCGGTACGCCGTCGACGTCGAACAGCGCCGTGAGCTCGTCCAGTGTCGACCCGAGGTCCATGCTCACCGCGTGCACCGTGGGCGCATAGGGTGGTTCGGCGCCGATGCTGGCCACCGGCACTCCGGCCAGCGCACCGTCGAGCCCGGCTCGTGCGGTCATCGGCATCCGGGTGCCCACCAGCAGGCACAACGCCGCCTGCTGCACGGCGTCGACGAGTTCGGCGTGGCCCATTATGCCTGCCACACCGCAGAATCCATGCTCGTCGGCGGCGTAGCAATCCTTCGCATCCGGTGCCACCCCGACCGCCGCGTCCAACGCGACGGCCAACGCCCGCACCTGCGCGCGGGCATCGTTGCGCGCCACCTGATCGCCGACGATGAGCACGATCTTGCCGGTCCGCCGGGCCGCGGCGATCATCTCGGCGACCCGGGCCAGCCCGATGTGATCGCGAACCACCCGGCGGGTCGGCGGGGTGAACCGGGGCCCCGTAACGGTGGCCTGCTGAACATCCTTGGGCAACAGCAATACCGCAGGCCCACCGCACAGCGCCGCGGACACCGCCCGCTCCAGGTGCTCGGCGATGTCCTCGGGCCGCTCGACCCGCGTGCAGTAGCGGGAGATCTCGAAGAACAACCGCGCAGCGTCGATCGAACCCGCCCGGCCGCTGGAATCCTGGAACGCCCCGCCGCCCTCCAACGTGGTCGGTGGCTGACCGACCAGGGCCAGCACCGGCACCCGCGAGGTGTAGGACTCGGCCAGTCCGGCGACCAGGTTCATCGCGCCACCACCCGAGGTGGCGGCGACAACACCGAGCCCACTCGACGAGCGTGCGTACCCGTCGGCCATGGTGGCCGCGGAGAACTCGTGCTTGGCAACCACCCCGGTCACATCCACGTCGGCATCGAAGACCGCGTCGTAGAGGTCCTCGATGTTGGCGCCGTCCACCCCGAAGATGTTCCGCACGCCCAGCGCGGCCACCGCATCGACCAGGTAGTCGACGACCCGCCGCTGTTCGCGTCCATGACTTCGACCGCTCGTTACCATGCCGTGCTCCTCCCGGGACTTCGGTCCCTGCTCTTCTTGTCGCTTCCCGATGTGGTGAGGTCTGGCCCGATCGGGTCACCGTCACGGGTGCCCTTGGGCGACCCCACACGTAGGGGCTGGGGTCAGATTCGGGAGCGCCGGGCCTACCCGGAATCTCTGCATCGTTGCGCTCCGCCTGGTGCGCAGCTGATCGCCTACCACAATGTGCCGGCGCCGCTGCCCCCAGTAGGCACCCCAGGTTGCAAATCTCTACCCCGAGAGGAAATACCACGGGTGGGGACAGGACGAACCGTGCAGTCAGCGGCCGGACCGGACGACGGCGGACACGCTGCCGGGCGAGCCGCTTCGGCGCCGGGCGGAGGTGAACCGTCCCGTGGCTTCGGCGATCGCTGCGTCTTCGGTCATGACGCCCTCACTTCATCGGCACATCCTGCGACGCACTCGCAAGTCCCATATCGGGTCTGGGGAGAGCATCCGTGCAGAAGGCCTCGCACTTCGTCCTGCGGCGGTAACGAGTAGTCGACTACCTGACCTGCCGATTCCCGATAGGTGGGCGCTCGACGTGACAGTGCCGCGCCCACGACCCGCCCACGACCGGCACCCTGAACATCGACGCGGATGCGGGAGCAAGCGGGCCGAGCCTGACGGGATGGATCGCCTTGGGGGCGGCCACCGCTGCACGACACACGTTCTTGGTCAAGGTGTTCTCCCTCGCAGTGTGCGGCGGGCGGGTGATGAGCCGCCGGCACGAATGGTTGACGTAGAACAGCATTCGGCACGGGCACGGTGACCGGCGACGGGGGAAACCCTGGACCGGACGCGCCGGGTTGTCCCCGATCGGAGCGGGTGGACGGCGAGTTCGAGGGATTTCCCCGTCGAGTGACCGAGGTCATCCACGCAAGAGTTGTCACATGGCTGTTGATCTGTTGCGTGCGGCCGACCGGTTCGCCACCGCGCTGCACGTGCCCCTGTACGAGGAGGCACGTGCCCTTCGGCAGCGGCAGCAGGCACACAACCTGGTCCGAGGAGTTACGGCCCCACCGTTGGAGGCGGGAGGACTGCCCGTCCTGCTGGTCGGCGGTCTGCTCGACACCCCTGGCTGCTCGAGTCCCTCTCGGACTGGTTCGACCTGGCTGACTGTCGCCCCACCCCGGCGCCGGTCAACCGCGTGGTCGGTGAGGTCGAGGCCCGCACCTGCATCCTTTGCGCAGGTAGGCGCGGCGGTGCGCGGACACCCCGGAATGAAACCGTTGGGCTTCCATGCGATCAGTACGTTGCCACCGTTGTGACGGACTCGGACCAGCATCCTTTCGTCTTGCCGTCGGCGCGATCGTCGCGGCCGACCGGCCGGCAGACGCGCTTCGGCGAATACAGCAAGACCGGTCCTTCTCGAGTGTCCACGCCCCGAACTACCAATGTAACCGATAATTAGTCACGCTAATCATATTCTGGCACCCATACACGTGAGAATGTGGAAGTGCCCAGCCAGCTGCGTGAACGCGCGTTGCGGCTGCATCGGGAGTCCGAGCCGAAGCCAGTGATCCGGCGGCTGGTCGAGACGTTGAATGCACGTCGGTTGCCTGGCGACCCTTTTTCGCTGGTGGTTTGACAGATGAGCCGTGTTTTGGCAGCGAGGGGCGGCCGGGCGTGGTCGAATCGGGGCCATGCCTCTCACCGGAGAATACGAACCGAGTCCGTCCCAGTGGGCCGCCGACCAGGTGGCGCTGTACGAGAGTTCCGGCGGTACCGAGGGTACTACCCTGAACGGCCGGCCCGTCGTCGTGCTGACCAGCCGCGGAGCGAGGACCGGCAAGCTGCGCAAGACCCCGCTGATGCGGGTCGAGCACGACGGCGTCTACGCGGTGGTCGCCTCCCTCGGCGGTGCCCCGAAGCATCCGGTCTGGTACTACAACGTCCTGGCGGACCCGCACGTCGAACTGCGTGACGGGCCGACGGTCCGGGACATGACCGCCCGCGAGGTCCACGGCGAGGAGAAGGATCTGTGGTGGCGGCGCGCGGTCGAGGCCTTCCCCGATTACGCGGAGTACCAGAAGAAGACGGACCGGGAGATCCCGCTCCTGATCCTGGAACCGCGCTGACGCGCGAGCGCGGGAGCCGGGTGTGGCCGGCGGGGTGACGAAACCCGCGTTGGGGGTTCCGGGCGGGCAGTGGCAGCATAGGTAGGTGACCACTACCTCGCGAGCCGCCGATCCGATGCACCTGCCCGCCCTGAGCGTGGCCGACATCGAGGCCGCGGCGGAGCGAATTTCGGCGGTGGTCGCGCCCACCCCGCTCGAGCACAGCGAGCGGCTCTCCGTCCTCACCGGCGCGAACGTCTATCTCAAGCGCGAGGACCTCACCCGCGTCCGCTCCTACAAGCTGCGCGGCGCATACAACGTCATGGCGCAGCTCTCTCCCGCCGAACGCGAGGCGGGTGTGGTGACGGCCAGCGCCGGCAATCACGCGCAGGGTGTGGCCTACGCCTGCCGGGCGATGGGGGTGATGGGCCGGATCTACGTGCCCACCCGGACCCCGAAGCAGAAGCGGGACCGCATCCGTGCGCACGGCGGTGCCTTCGTCGAACTCATCCCCACGGGCGACACGTTCGACGCGGCGGCGGCCGCCGCCGCCGAGGACGTCGCGCGTACCGGCGCGACGATGGTCGCGCCGTTCGACGACGCGCGCACCGCGGCGGGGCAGGGGACCATCGCCCGCGAGGTGCTCGACCAGCTGCCCGCGGCGCCGGACCTGGTGCTGGTTCCGGTCGGCGGTGGCGGTTGTCTGGCCGGCATCGCGGCGTACCTGCACGAGAAGTCGCCGTCCACCTCCATCGTCGGGGTGGAACCGGCCGGCGCGGCGTCGATGACCGCGGCCCTCGTCGCGGGCGGACCGGTGACCCTGCCCGAGGTGGATCCGTTCGTCGACGGTGCCGCCGTCAAGCGGGTCGGCGACGTGCCCTACGCGGTGGTCTCCCGGCTCGGCGCCGAGATCGTCTCCCACGCGAACCTGCCGCTGGTCGCGGCGCTCCGCAACGACGGTCTGGGCACCGGACCGTTCGGGATGACCCAGGTCGACGAGGGTGCAGTGTGCACCGCGATGCTGGATCTGTACCAGAACGAGGGCATCATCGCCGAGCCCGCGGGCGCGCTGTCCGTCGCTGCTCTCGAGGGGTTGACCATCGCGCCGGGCTCGACGGTGGTGTGCCTGATCTCGGGGGGCAACAACGACGTCTCCCGCTACGGGGAAATCATCGAGCGCTCCCTCGTGCACCGCGGCCTCAAGCACTACTTCCTGGTGGACTTCCCCCAGGAGCCGGGTGCGTTGCGGCGGTTCCTCGACGAGGTGCTCGGACCCGACGACGACATCACGCTGTTCGAGTACGTCAAGCGCAACAACCGGGAATTCGGGGCGGCGCTGGTCGGCATCGAACTCGGGGCGGCGGACGGCCTGTCGCCGCTGCTGGCGCGCATGTCGGCCTCGCCGATCGAGGCGCAGCGGCTCGAGCCGGGCTCGCCGGCCTACCGTTATCTCACCTGAGCCGCACGGGATTCCCGGCGGGGGAGGTGTGTTGTCCCCGCCGGGCCCGCCCGTCCGGTGTGTGCCGGCGCCCGTGAACCGCGTGCGCCGCCCGGGTGATTCCGATCGGTGCGGGTGTGGCGGCGGTTCCGGCGATCAGGGGTGTGCGGAGCCGAGCAGGCGGGCGACCACCTGTCTGTGCAGTTCCGGATCGGGCTTCGGGAGGCCGAGCATCGCACCGAGGTAGATGCCGTCGCCCACGAGGCGCACGATCTCGGCGGTGACGGGATCGTCGATCTCGGCGCGCAGGCCCTCGTCCCACGAGCGCATCACCTCGACCACCGCGCGCTGCACGTCGTCGTGCTGGCCGTCGGCACTGCGCAGCGCCGCCACCGTGGACCGGAACAGGGCCATCTCCGCGGCGTCGCCGGTCTCGTCCGGATCGGCGAGATACCACTCCGCGACCGGGGTGCCGCCGGCGACGGCATCGGCGAGCCGGGCGTCGCCCCGTTCGCCGAGGCGCCGCACCATCGCGGCGAGCATCGACTCCTTGGTCGGAAAGTGGTACAGCAGGCCGCCTTTCGAGACGCCCGCGGCGGCCGCGACGCCCTCGAGCGTCACCTGGGCGACCCCCACGTCGACGAGGGTGCGTTCGAGGGCGTCGAGGATGCGGTCGCGGGTGTCGGAGGCCATGGGCCGATTCTACCGATTGTCTTTGTACCGTCCGGACGGTCGGTGCTACCGTATTTCTGTACCGGCTGGACGGTTCAGTGTGGAGGGAAGACGGATGACGAACACCGGGCAGATGCCGGGGCTCCGCCCGGCGGCCGCGGGGACCGGGCCTGCGCCCGCGGGTGTGCGCACCTGGGCGGGGCTGGTGGTACTCGCCTGTGCCGTGTTGCTGATCGCGGTCGACGCGACCGTTCTCGACCTCGCCCTGCCCTTCCTCAGTGCCGATCTGGCCCCGAGCGGGGTGCAGCTGCTGTGGATCATCGACGTGTACTCGTTCGCCGTCGCCGGCCTGCTCGTGACGATGGGCGTGCTCGGCGACCGCGTCGGCCGTCGCCGGCTCCTGCTGGTCGGCGCCGTCGGCTTCGCCGCGGCCTCGGCCGTCGCGGCGTGGGCGGTGAGCCCCGAGATGCTGATCCTGGCGCGTGCATTGCAGGGAATCTCCGGCGCCACCCTCATGCCCGCGACCCTGGGGCTCATCCGGCACATGTTCACCGACCCGCGGGAGCGGACCGTCGCCATCGGCGTGTGGGGCGCGATGGCCGGCGGCGGCGCCGCGCTCGGCCCGCTCGTGGGCGGCTGGCTGCTCGAACACTTCTGGTGGGGGTCGGTCTTCCTGATCAACCTGCCGATCATGGCGGTGCTCGTCCTCGCCGGGCCGTTCCTCGTCCCGGAATCGCGGGATCCGCACCCGGGCCGCTTCGACCTGCCGGGGGCCGCGCTGTCGCTGCTGGCCGTGGTTCCGATCGTCTACGCGGTCAAGGAAACGGCGCTGCACGGCCCGCATGCCGCCGCGCTGGTCGCGCTGGGCGGCGGTCTGACGGCCGCCGCGGCGTTCGTGCACCGTCAGCGGGTCGCGAAGAACCCGCTGCTCGATCTCACTCTGTTCCGGCGGCGCGAGTTCTCCGCGGCCGTACTGACGAATCTGCTGGCGATCTTCGCCCTCGCCGGGGTGCTGTTCTTCGGGTCGCAGTATCTGCAGCTGGTGCTCGGGATCGGACCACTACAGGCGGGTCTGCTGATGCTCCCCGGGACCGCGACCAGCGCTCTGTCCTCGCTCGGAGCGGCATGGCTCGTGCGGCGCCTGCCCGTCGGGACCGTCCTGTCGGGTGCTCTGGCCATCGCGGCCGTGGGTGCGGCGATGTTGCTGGCTCTCGGCACCACCCACGGGGCGGGGTTGTTCGTCGTCGGCTTCACCCTCATCGGCGTGGGGGTCGGCGTCGCGCTGACCCTCACCACCGACCTGGTGGTCGGGGCCGCCCCGGCGGACCGGGCCGGCGCCGCGTCGGCGGTGTCGGAGACGGCGTACGAACTCGGTGTCGCGCTGGGGGTGGCGGTGCTCGGCAGCGTCGTCACGGCCGTCTACCGTTCCCGGCTCGGGATTCCGGGCTCCGGCCACGAGTTCGACACCCTCGGCGGCGCGGTGGCCGCGGCCGGACGACTCCCGGCGGCGGAGGCCGAGGCCCTGCTCGAGTCGGCGCGGGCCGCGTTCGTCGCCGGCACGCACGGGGCCGCGGCCGCCACGGCGGTGATCCTGGCGGCCACCGCCGCGCTGACCCTGCGCATGCTCCGCCGGCGGTGATCCTGTGCGCCTCCGGCTGCGGTGACCCTGTGCGGCCTCCGGCCTGCGGTGACCCTGCGCGGCCTCAGGCCCGCGGTGTGACGGCAGAGTCGAGCACGACGAACGAGTGCCCCGGCACGAGCGTCGCGGACCCGGTCCGGTTGACCACAACCGGCTCCCACCACACCAGGGGAGCACCACCGAAGGGCACGGTCACCGGGTCGGGCCCGAGGTTGCACGCCACATGAAGGCCGCCGCGGTGCATCACGATCCAGCGCTCGTCCTCGTCGTAGTCGACGTGCAGGTGCTCGAGCCACGGATCGGTCAGCTCGGCGCGTTCGCGGCGCAGCGCCAGCAGCTGCCGGTAGCAGTCGAGCACCCGCGCGTGGCCCGGCTCGGCGCGCTCGGCCCAGTTCAGGGTCGACCGCCGGAACGTCTCCGGATCCTGAGGGTCGGGCACGTCCTCGGCGTCCCATCCGTGCTCGGAGAACTCGCGCCGGCGTCCCTCGGCGGTGGCCCGGGCCAGCTCGGGTTCCGGGTGGGAGGTGAAGTACTGGAACGGTGAACTCGCGTCCCACTCCTCGCCCATGAACAACATCGGCGTGAAGGGGGAGGTGAGCACCAGCGCGGCCTTGACGGCGAGCTGACCGTGGTCGAGGTAGTGACCGGGCCGGTCGCCGATCGCCCGGTTGCCCACCTGGTCGTGGGTGCACGTGTAGGCGAGCAGGGCGCTCGCCGGGATGCGCCCGACGTCGAGCGGGCGCCCGTGCGTGCGCCCGCGGAAGCTCGAATAGGTCCCGGCGTGGAAGAACCCGTGCCGCAGGGTGCGGGCGAGACAGTCGAGCGAACCGAAATCGCCGTAGTAGCCCTGTCGTTCGCCGGAGACGGCGGCGTGCACGGCGTGGTGGATGTCGTCGTCCCACTGCGCCTGCAGGCCGTAGCCGCCGGCGGCGCGGGGCGAGATCGTCTTCGGATCGTTCAGGTCGCTCTCGGCGATCAGGCTCAGCGGCCGGCCGAGGTGCGCGGACATCCGGTACGTCGCGACGGCCAGTTCCTCGAGCAGGTGCACGGCGGTGTGGTCGACCAGTGCGTGCACCGCGTCCAGGCGCAGCCCGTCGATATGGAAGTCCCGCATCCACCGCAGGGCATTGTCGAGGATGTAGCGGCGCACCTCGCCGGAGTCCGGCCCGTCGAGGTTGACCGATGCGCCCCACGTGCCCTGCCCGCCGGACAGGTACGGGCCGTAGCGGTCCAGGTAGTTGCCGGACGGTCCGAGATGGTTGTAGACCACGTCCAGGATCACCCCGAGGCCGCGGGCGTGGGCGGCGTCCACGAAGCGCTGCAGGCCGTCCGGGCCGCCGTACGGCTCGTGCACCGCATACCAGAGCACCCCGTCGTAGCCCCAGCCGCGGGTGCCGTTGTAGGCGTTGACCGGCATCAGCTCGACGAGGTCCACCCCGAGCTCGACGAGGTCGTCGAGGCGGTCGACGGCCGCGTCGAAGGTGCCGCCATCGGTGAAGGTGCCCACGTGCAGCTCGTAGACCACTCCGCCGGCGAGTTGCCGACCGGTCCAGGACGCGTCGGTCCAGGCGCTCTCGTCGAGCGAGTGCAGCTGGGACAGGCCGTGCACGCCGTCGGGTTGCCGCGGCGAGCGCGGGTCGGGCAGCACGGTCTCGTCGTCGTCGAGGACGTACCCGTAGCGGGCACCGGGGGAGGCGTCGACCTCGGCGCGCCACCAGCCGCCGTCGTCCCGGCGCATGGGGTGGTCCGTGCCGTCGACGCGGAGCCGGACGGATTGCGGGGTCGGAGCCCAGACCTCGAAGGTATGCACCCGACCAGCATGCCCGGTCGTCGTCGCGCCTGCAGGCCTCCGAAATCTGTTGCAGTTTCGATGCAACCGATGCTGATACGCTGAGATCGATGTCCCAGCATGCCAAGAGGACCTACAGTTCGCCGCTGCGCGAGGAGGCCGCGCGCCGTACCCGGGCGACCGTCGTCGACGCTGCCGCCCGGCTCTTCGTCGATCGCGGGTACGTCAGCACCACGGTGAAGCAGATCGCGGAGACGGCCGGGGTCGCCGTGCGAACCGTCTTCACGGCGTTCCCCGGCGGCAAGTCCGAACTGTTCCGGGAGGCGCTCGACGCCGCGGTCGCGGGCGGGTCCGCGGACTCGGCCGGCGACGATCCGGCTCCGGCCGAGCGTTCGCGCCCGGGGCGGGTCGCCTCCGGCCCGGCGGGATCGGACGCCGAACGCATCGTCGAGCAGGTGGTCCGTTACGGCGCGGACCTGCTCGAGCGGGCCGGCGGGCTGCTGATGACCTCGGTCGAGTCGTCGGGCGCGGACCCGGACATGCGCCGGTTCGCCGACGAGGACGCCCGCGCCACCGCGGACAACGCGCGCACGATCGCGGTCGGGCTGCACCGGCACGGGCTGCTGCGCGACGACGTGAGCGTCGATCACGCGGCACACGTGCTCTACACGCTGGGTTCTCCGCAGGTGCATGCGCTGCTGCGCCGCGACTGCGGCTGGGACGTGGACGAGTACCGGGCGTGGCTCACGGCGACCCTGCGGGCGACGCTGCTGCGCTGAGCCGGTGCCGCCTCCTCACGGCCAGGCCGCCGGGGCCGGGACGCGCACCGCCCGCGGGGTGGTCCCGAAGCGGGCACGGAACGCCGTCCCGAACGCGCTGAGCGATCCGAAGCCGGAGGCGAACGCGATGTCGCCCACGGCGACCGCGCTCCAGCGGGGGTCCTCGAGGCGGCTGCGGGCGCGGTCCAGCCGCCGGTTGCGGAGCAGTTCGGCGGGCGTGGTGCCGGCCGTCCGCAACGCGAGCTGGAGCTGCCGCAGCGACCAGCCCAGGTCGCGCGCGATCGACGCCGGTGTCAGGTCAGGATCGTCCGAACGTTCGTCGACGTAGGCCCGGGCGGCCGCGGCCACCGCCTCCAGGCCGCCCGGGCGGATGCCGTCGCGCAGGTCGGCCAGGGCGACGGCCACGAGTTCGATCACCCGCGCGCTGATCGTGACGAATGCGGGACCGGACAACGACTTCCGTTCCCGGGCCAGCGCCCGCGTCATCGTCTCCGCCACCGACGCGACGCCGCGGCGCAGGTCGAGCACGCTCGGCCCGTCGGCGACGGCACGGTCGGGCAGGCACCCTTCGGGCACGGTGAGCACCCACGCCCGGGTCTGCGCGCGATGGAGGAGCTCGAAGGGGCGGGCCATCGACACGAGGGCCGCGCGGCCGACCGGCACCGGCAGCGTGACCCCGTCGTGCGCGACGGTGAGGGTGCCGGATTTCGGCACGAACAGTCGCATGCTCCGGTCGTCGTCCGCCCGGACGTGCCGCGCGGTCCGCGCGTAGGTGATCCGATCGGACCAGAACTCGACGAGCTGGTGATTCCCGCAGCGCTGCACGTGCGTGGCGCCGGCGAAGTCGGCCGGCGACCGCTCGCCCTGAGCGGGGAAGAAGTAGTCCAGGGTGCCGTGGTTGAACCGCACGTGGTCGGTCCAGAACTCGGCGCGGTCGCGCCGCGGCACGCGGCGGGTCGTCGTGAACTGCACCTGGTAGTCCGCTGTCACCGTGACCTCCTCACCGGCCGTGCGCGGGACGGGCACGGTCCTGCGCGGATCGACGAGTGCTGCGACCGGACCGCTCCCTACGCTCGTCGGCAGTGTAGTGACGAGCGCCACAGCGCGGTGCGGTGGCCCGGATCCAGGAGGTTTCTCATGCTTCGAGCATCGGTCAACGGGACGGAACTCGCCTTCGTCGACGTCGGTCCGCGCGACGGGGTGCCGATCGTGTTCAGCCACTCGCTCTTCTTCGATCACACGATGTTCGACGCGCTCGTGCAGAAATTCGCCGACGACGGGTACCGGGTGGTCGCCTACGACCATCGTGGGCAGGGTGAGAGCGCCCCGGCTGCGCGGGACGAACTGGCGGTCGACGTTCTCGCCGAGGACGCCGCGGCCCTGATCGAGCACCTCGATCTCGCACCCTGTCACGTCGTGGGGAATTCCCTCGGCGGATTCGTCGCGCTGCGGCTCGCCGCGCGACGGCCCGAACTGCTCCGCACGGCCGCCGCACTCGGCTCGTCGGCGGAGGAGGAGTACAAGCTCGACGAGTTCGCTCCGCTGGTCGGCCACCTCACCGAGCACGGCACGGCCGACGTCGTCGACACGATCATGTACATCATGTTCGGCGATTCGAGCCTCGCTCAGGAGAGCGCGATGACGAGCACCTGGCGCGCGGCGATCGCCCGGCTCGGGCCGCGCATCGGAGACGCGGCCCACGGCGTCATCCACCGCGGACGGATCGTCGAGGAGCTGGCCGGCTGCCGCGTGCCGGTCCTCGCCGTCGCCGGCCACGAGGACCACGCCTACCCGCCGCCGATCTCGTCGGTGAACATCGCCGACGCCGCGGGAGGCCGGCACGTCACGGTCGACGCCGCGGGGCACTCCGTGGCGCTCGAGCAACCGGACGAGGTCGCGAGGCATCTCTCGGAGCACTTCGCCCCGGCCGGGCGGGACCGATCCGGCGGGTGACGGCGCGCCGCGGCAGCCGGGGTGGCGCCCCAGCGTGCGCCGCGGAGACCGGCGCACCCGGTATGTGGAATCCACGGCCTACGGAAAAATGGAATTTACCGAACCAGGTCCGCGCGGTTCCTCGCGTCCGAGAATTGCACCGAAGACGGGGCGCCCTCCCGGCGCGGGCGCACCGCGGCGGGCACGGGCTCGGGAACGACCGCCCGGAACGGGCCGCATCCGGAAGAGGTCGCCGCGGGCGTGTACCGGCTCGGGGCCGGCCGCGGCCTGACCGAGGCCAACGTCTACCTCGTGCGGTCGGGGCACACCCCGGGGCACCTCGCGTTGTTCCGCAGGTCCGGCCGGGTGGCGATCACCGGCGGCGCCGTGCTGACGGTCGACGTGAGCTCGCTGCCCCGGCCTGCTGCGCCGCAGGCGCGGGACGTCCGGTCCGCCCCGCCTCACCACCTGGAACCGGGCCTACGCGCGCGAATCGATGTCCCGGATCGCGGGGCTCGCGCCCCGGGTCGTCGCGAGTGGCCACAACCGGCCGCTGCACGTCCCCGAGACCGCCGGGCCGGCGGAATCGTGAGGGGTCCCGGCGGTGGGGCGCTCGAATGTGTTTCGGATCACATTCCGCCGGATATCCGAGACAGTGGGTCGGGACGTCGAGGCAGGGAAGGAGGAAATCGGTCATGTGGAACTTCCGACCTGAGTTCAACTGGTTCATGCATCTGTTCCGTGACCTGTTCGGCTGGTTGAGCTGAGACAGGGCCTCACCGTCCGCGCCCCGCCCGGGGGCGGACGGTGACATACGTCGCCTCGACGGCGACGGGGACCGCGAACCCACGACGTTGCCCGAGAGGACCCCATGAGTCACGCCAGTTTCGCGTCCCGGGTCGGTGCCACTCGCGACAAGCTGTTCGACCTGGCCCGCGAGATCGCCGCGATCGTGGAGGCCGCCGAGGCACTCGACCGGGAGTCCCTGCCGCTCGCCGACGAGATCGCCGTGACCGGGCTCGTCGACGCTCTCACCGACGTGAGCGGGCACCTCGACGCGGCGACGGAGCCGCTCGGCGAGGCCGTCTGGTTCTCGCGTCATCTGCCCGGACCGTTCGGCTGACGCTCGCGCCCGAGGATTACGCGGCCGGAAACCGGGTATGTCGTCGGGGCCGAGGCGCTGCTCTCGGCACCGTTCCCGCACCGCCGACACCAGGAGCGCACGTGAGTACCCAGAACCCCGGACCTCAGCCGGAAGACACCCCCGGCCTCGACGCCGGCGGGGGAGTACAGCCCGGGGACACGCCGCCCGATGCCGGACAGACCTCCGGTCTGTCGCATCCCCAACCCAACCCGAGCCGGGTGATGCCCGTCTTCGCGATCCTGCTCATCGCGTTGATCGTGCTCGGAGTGGCGGCGTTCTTCGTGGCGCGCGCGTTCGCCCTCTTCGACTGAGTACGCCGAACGACCGAACCGCGCCCGCCAGGTCAGCCGAGAGCGTCGACGTAGAGCCAGCGGCCGTCCTCGCGGACGAACCGGCTGTGTTCGTGCAGCACGTCCGCGTGACCGCCGAACCTGTAGTGGGCGCGGAACTCGACCGTTCCCTCCGTGTGCAGGAACCCGCCGCCGCTCGTGCGCAGCACCTCGAGCCCGGTCCACCGCTGCGCCGGATCGAGGTCCAGCCGCACCGGGCGAGTCCCGGGGTGCCACGTGCGGCGCAGATACGCCTCGTCGCCCACCGCGAAGGCGGTGTACCGCGAACGCATCAGCTGTTCGGCGGTGGGCGCGTGCCCGCCGGCGAGGAACGGCCCGCAGCATTCGCCGTACGGCAGGCCCCGGCCGCACGGGCAGGGTGTGGTGGGGCCGGGTCGGGGGGCGCGCTCGCGTGGACTCACCGGCACATTATCGCCACGGCCGGGATCGGGCGGTGGTGCCGGCCGTGGCACGATCGAACCTCGGGACGAGCGCGGCCGGAGGAACGGTGGGGCATGGTCGAATCTGCCGACACACAGGCATGGGAGCAGGGCAGTCCCGGCACCGCGCTGCGGCACAGCTTCGCGGCCGTCCCGGTTGCCGGGCCGGACGACACGGTTGCCGGGGTGCTCGACCGGATGCGGGAGCACAGTTTCGACAGCGCCGCCGTCGTCGCCGTGCTCGCCGGTGAGGTGCTCGTCGGTCTCGTCACGATCGAACGGCTGCTGGCAGCCCCCGGCACCACCCGGATGAGCGACGTGATGGATCCGGATCCGCCGGTGGTGCGTCCGGACACCGCGCAGGAACGGGCCGCGTGGAAGGCTGTTCAGCACGGTGAACCCGGCCTCGCCGTCGTGGACGGCCGCGGCCGGTTCCGCGGTCTCATCGCGCCCCAGCAGCTGCTCGCCGTGCTGCTGCACGAGCACGACCAGGACATGGCCCGGCTCGGCGGCTTCGTGCACTCGGTGGACGCGGCACGGGCCTCGAGCGTCGAGGGAATCCGTCGACGCCTGTGGCACCGGCTGCCGTGGCTCGTCGTCGGTCTGGTCGGGGCCATGGTCTCGGCCCGCCTGATGCAGGTCTTCGAGGCCGAGCTCGACGCCGACCTCGCCGTCGCCTACTTCGTGCCGGGCATCGTGTACCTGGCGGACGCGGTCGGTACGCAGACCGAGGCGCTGGTCATCCGCGGGTTCTCGGTGGGTGTGGGGATCCGCCGGATCGTGCGCCGCGAGGTGCTGACCGGCCTGTCGGTGGGGGCGCTGCTGGGTGCGACGATGCTGCCGGCGGTGCTGCTCATGACGGGAAACCGGGATCTCGCGGTCGCCGTGGCATCGGCCGTGCTGGCCGCCAGCACCATCGCGACCACCGTCGCGATGGTCCTGCCGTGGGCACTGCAGCGGCTGGGCAAGGACCCGGCGTTCGGGTCCGGCCCGCTCGCCACGGTGATCCAGGACCTGCTCTCCATCGTCATCTACTTCGTGGCGGTGACGCTTCTGCTCGGCTGAGGGGTGGGGTGTTCCCCACCCCAGGGGTCCTTGGGGGACAAGGCGTTCCCGAGCCACGATGGGGCGACCGACCGCCAATCCCGTGGAGGCCCCGTGACCGTAACGTCGGAAACGTTCACCCCGAACCCCACCGCCCTCGCCGGCACGGCCGAACTGGATCACGTGTTCGACGAGATCGACCGGGTCGACGCCGAGATCGTCGCCGCGATCCGGCGCCGGACCGGTCTCGCGCACCACGCCGGCCGGCTGCGCCGCGCCGGTCACGGAACGGTGCCGGCGCACACGCGTCGCGAGATGGCGGTGCTCGCGCGGTTCACCGCGGCACTGGGGCGGGACGGTTCGGCGCTGGCGGCGACGCTGCTGCGGTTGGGACGCGACCCCCTTGCCGACGCTGCAACCTACGGGCAGGATTGAGTCCGCGCCCTGGAGGTTGTGATGAGCGTCGTCACCGAATCGCGTCTGTCGTATGTCGACAAGCAGGGGCGGCAGCATCGGTTCGAGCTGTCGCCGGAGTCGCCGCGCGTCACCATCGGCCGTGCTCCGAGCTCCGACGTGGCGTTCACCGGCGACAACGAGGTCTCCCGCCTGCACGCCGTCGTGGAGTGGATCGGCACCCACTGGACCATCCTCGACGACGGGCTCTCCCGCAACGGCACGTTCCTCAACGGGGAACGCATCACCGGACGCCGCCGCCTGCGGGAGGGCGACAGCATCCGGATCGGCTCGATCCGACTGACCTTCCAGGAGATCGGTGCCGGACCGGACGAGGCGACCCGCGTCGCGTCGGAGCTGCCGACGGTGCGTTCGCTCACGGAGACGCAACGCGGAATCCTGCTCGCGCTGTGCCGGCCCTACAAGCACGGCGCCGCGTTCGCCACCCCCGCCTCCAACCAGGACATCGCCACCGAGCTGTTCCTCAGCGTCGACGCCGTCAAGACGCATCTGCGGGCGCTGTTCGCGAAGTTCGGTGTCGAGGATCTGCCGCAGAACCAGAAGCGGGTCCGGCTCGCCGAGCTCGCATTGCACAGCGGCGTCATCACCGAACGCGACCTCTGACCTGCGGCTCACCCCACCCGCTGCAGCAACCTGCCGAGGGCCCGCGCGACCTCCGCGGGGCGGTCGGCGATCACCGAGTGCCCGGCGCCGTCGACCCGCACCAGCTCGGCGCGCGGCAGCCGCGCTGCGAGACCGGCGGACAGCTCGAACGGGGTCCACTCGTCCGCCGACCCGCACAGCACGAGCGCGGGGACCGCGGCGAGCACCGCCAACGCGGCGGATTCGTCGAGCACGGCGAACGATCGCAGGAACGCCGCCATCGTCACCACCGGCGTGTCGTTCGCGAGCACCGCCAGCAGGGCCGCCCACCGGGAACCGGGGGCGCGTCGCTGCGCCGCCCGTCTCAGCGGCCGCACCGCCCGTCCGCCCAGGTGCAGCGCGTGCTGCACGGCGCCGGGTGCGTGCTGCACCGCGCGGTGGAACAACTCGACCGCGGGGCTCTCGAGGTACCGCCCGAGCCCCGACCGGCCGAGATCACCGGCGGCGGTGCCGATCAGGCAGATCCCGGCGACCCGGGTGCCGATCTCGTGCGGATGTTGACGGGCGTAGGACAGGATCGTCATGCCGCCCATCGAGTGGCCGACCAGCACCACCGGACCGGCGGAGACCGCGCGCAGCACCGCCGCGAGATCGCGCCCGAGCTGCTCGACGGTGTACGTCTCCGGCCCGGCGGTGCCGGACGCGCCGTGACCGCGGTGGTCGAAGAACACCATCCGCAGCGTCGCTCCGCGGCGCCGGAGCAGCGAATCCCGAAGAGGCGACCAGGTTTCCGTGCGGCCGCAGTGCCCGTGGACGAACACGGCGGTGAGCGGTGCGCCGGCCGCGCCGATCTCGTGGACCGCGAGCGGCACGCCGTCGTCGGCGATCACCGTATGGCGGCGTACGAGACGCTCGGTGCGGAGGGTGGACATGCGGACAAGGATCCGCCGGATGCCGGTGCCGGGCGAGCAACCCCGGTGGTGGTGGATTTCACCTCAGGGGGCCACTTCTGCACCCTGGGTGGTGGACAATCGCGTCATGGATGCGCAGCGGTATGTCGGCGTGGTCGGGCCCGCGGAGGCCACGGCCGAACAACGCCGGATCGCCCGTCAGGTCGGCGGGCTGCTCGCGGCGCGACGCGCCGTCGTCGTGACCGGGGGACTGGGCGGGGTGATGGCCGCGGCATCGCGCGGAGCCGCGGAGGCCGGCGGCACCACCCTCGGCCTGCTGCCCGGCGACGACCGCGCGGAGGCCAACCCGTACCTCACCGTGTCGATCCCGACCGGTCTCGGCGAGATGCGCAACGCCCTGCTGGTACGCACCTGCGAGGCGCTCATCGCGGTCGGCGGCAGCTGGGGCACGCTCAGCGAGATCGCGCTCGCCGTCCGCACCGGCGTCCCGGTGATCTCGATCGGGGGGTGGCCGCTGCCCGCCGCCGGGGTGCTCGCCGTGACCTCCGCCGGGGACGCCGTCGACGCCATCCACGACCTGTTGTGGCGGCGCGATCCCACCGCGGGCTGGACCGGCTGAGGAGTTCTCGCACCCGAGGGTGATTCTCGACCACCCCTGCGGGTGCCGCGCCCACCGCTGGGGTCGGTATCGGCACCGGGGTCTGCGGACGACCGTGGAAGCAGCACAGTCCACCGGTCGTCAGGAGTACCCCCGTGTTGCACGAAAGCCCGGTCGCCCAAGAACATTTCGCTGCCCCGCAGCCCGCCGGCGCGTTCCCGCTCTCGGCGGCCCAGCGCGGGATCTGGTTCGCACAGCACCTGGCCGGCGCCACGCCCGTCAACATCGCCCAGTACGTCGACATCGCCGGGGACCTCGACCTCGACGCCCTCGAAGGTGCCGCCCGTGCCGTCGGACGCGAGTTCGGCACCGGCTTCCTGCGCATCGTCGAGGAGGACGGCCACCCGTTCCAGACGGTCGTGCACACCGGCGAGCGGCTGACGGTGGTCGATCTGCGGGGCGAGGCCGATCCCGTGGCCGCGGCCCGCGAATGGATGGAGCGCGACTACACCGCCCCGGTCGACATGTGCACCGACCGGCTCGCCGTCACCGCCGTGCTCCGCATCGCCGAGGACCGCTGGTTCTGGTACGCCCGGATCCACCACATCGCCCTCGACGGCGTCGGCGCGATGACCCTCGTCGCGCGCACCGCCGAGCTCTACACCGCCACCGTCACCGGAACCGCGGTGCACACGCCGCGCACCGCCGCGCTGCCCGACATCGTCGCCGCGGACGAGACCTACCGCCGCTCCCCGCGGTTCGAGGCCGACCGTGCGTACTGGACCGAGCACCTGGCCGGGCTGAGCGATCCCGTGTCGCTGGCCGGCCGGGCCGCCCCCGCCGACGCGCACCCGCTGCTGGTCGGCGCGGAGCTGCCCGCCGACACCGAGCAGGCCCTGCGCGACGCCGCGGCCCGGCGCGGGTCGAGCCTCGCACCGCTGGTGGTCGCCGCGTTCGGCACCTACCTCGCCCGGATGACCGGCCACGACGAGGTGATGCTCAGCCTGCCCGTCTCGGCCCGCACCACCGCCACGCTGCGCCGCTCCGGGGGCATGCTCGCCAACGTGGTGCCGCTGCGGTTGCGCACCGACGCCGCCACCGTCGCCGCCGTGATCGCCGCGGCGGAACTCGAGCTGACCGGGGCACTGCGCCGCCAGCGGTACCGGCAGGAGGACATCGCCCGCGACCTCGGTCTCACCGGCGATCACGCCGCCGGGTTCGGCCCCTCGGTCAACCTCATGCTGTTCGACCACCGGGTCCGGCTCGGCGCGCTCACCGGGCGGGTCCACGTGCTCACCTCCGGGCTCATCGAGGACCTGTTCGTCAACCTCTATCCGGGCGGCCACAGCACGCACCTCGACTTCCAGGCCAACCCCAACCTGTACGACCGGGACGAGCTCGCCGCGCACCACCGGCGGTTCCTCGCGTTCCTGCACCGTTTCGCCACCGCCGCACCCGACCGGCGTCTCGCCGACCTGGACCTGCTCGGCGACGACGAGCGCGCCGCCCTCGTCCCGGCCCGCGGCGCCGATCCGGTGCCGCCCCGCACCCTGGCCGACCTGCTCACCGCCGGGGCGGCCCTCGACCCCGGCGCCGTCGCGGTGATCGACGGTGCGCGCACCGTGACCTACTCCGACCTGGACGCCGCCACCGACCGGCTCGCCCGGCTGCTGCTCGCCCGCGGCGCCGGCCCGGAGACCACGGTGGCGCTGGCGCTGTCGCGGTCCGTCGAATCGGTGCAGGCCGTGTGGGCCGTCGCCAAGACGGGAGCCGCGTTCGTGCCCGTCGACCCCGGTCACCCCCGGGCCCGGCTCGAGCACGTCCTGCGCGACAGCGGCGCCCGCATCGGCCTGACCGTCGCCGCGCACCGGGACGGACTGCCCGACGACACCGACTGGATCGCCCTGGACGACCCCGCGACCGTCGCCGCGGTCACGGCGGCGGACGCCGGCCCGGTCACCGACGCGGAGCGGGGAATCCCGCTGCGGCCCGAGCACGCCGCCTACGTCGTCTACACCTCCGGTTCCACCGGCACCCCCAAGGGGGTCGTCGTCACCCATGCCGGCCTGGCGAACCTCGCCGACGACGCCCGCGCGCGTCTGGCCGTCGCCGCCGGCTCGCGCGCCACCCACCTGTACTCGCCGGCCTTCGACTCCTCGATCGAGGAGCTGCTGGTGACCTTCACCGCCGGCGCCACCCTGGTGGTGGTGCCGCCGCAGGCCTATGGCGGCACCGAGCTCGCCGAGGTTCTCCGCGCCGGACGAGTCACCCACCTCGACGCGACCCCGGCCGTGCTCGCCACCCTCGACCCCGACGACCACCCCGAGATCGGCACGGTCGTCGTCGGTGGCGACGCCTGCCCGCCCGACCTGGCCGATCGGTGGTCGGTGGGCCGGGCGTTCCTCAACGCGTACGGCCCCACCGAGGCCACCGTCACCGCCACCTTCGCGGCTCCGCACCACCGCGGCGACCGGGTCGGGGTCGGCACCCCGATCCGCGGCATGCGCGCCCTCGTCCTGGACCGCCGGCTGCAGCCCGTGCCCGCAGGGGTCACCGGCGAGCTGTACCTGGCCGGCGCCGGGATCGCCCGCGGCTATCTCGGCCGCCCCGACCTGACCGCCGCCCGCTTCGTGGCCGACCCGTACGCGCCCGGAGAACGCATGTACCGCACCGGTGACCTGGTGCGCTGGCGCGGTGCGTCCTTTGGGCTGCCAGGGGAGCCCGAAGGACACACCGGCGGCGCAGCCGCCGCGCTCGAGTTCGCCGGCCGCACCGATCACCAGGTCAAGATCCGGGGGTTCCGCGTCGAACTCGGCGAGGTCGACGCCGCGCTGCTCCGGCACCACACCGTTGCCCGGGCCGTCACCGTCGGCGCCACCACGCCCGCCGGCGCGACCGTCCTCGCCGCCTACGTCGTCGGGCACGCCGGCGCCGCCGTCGACGTCGACGCCCTGCGCGGCGAACTCGCCGACACCCTGCCCGCCTACCTCGTGCCCGCGGCGATCACCGTGCTGCCCGAACTGCCGCTCACCCCCGTCGGGAAGATCGACCGCGCCGCGTTGCCCGCCCCGGACTTCGGCACCCCCACCGCCGGCCGCGCCCCCGAGGGCGCCCGCGAGGAAGTGATCGCCGCCCTGTTCACCCAGGTGCTCGGCGTGGAACGAGTCGGCGCCGACGACAGTTTCTTCGCCCTCGGCGGCGACAGCATCGTCGCGATCACCCTCGTCTCCCGCGCCCGCGCCGCCGGACTGCGGTTCACCGCGCGCGACGTCTTCGAGCGCCGCACCGTCGCCGCTCTGGCCGCCGTCGCGGTGGCGGACACCGGAGCCGGCGCAGTCCTTGCCGAACTCCCCGGCGGCGGCACCGGTCCGGTCGACACCACCCCGATCGTCGCCGAACTGCTGGCCGGCGGCGGGCCCGTCGACCGGTACGGGCAGGCCGTGCTGATCCGGCTGCCCGAGCATCCCGACCCGGCGCACCTGGCCGGGGCCGTGCAGGCGCTGCTCGATCGGCACGACGCGCTGCGGATGCGGCTGACCGCTGCCCGCACGCTCGAGGTGCTCCCCGTCGGCGCGGTCGCCGCCGACGCGGTGCTGCGCCGCGCCGCCGTCGACGAGCCACGCGGCGCCGCCGCGGCCGCGCTGGAGGCCGCGGCGGACCGACTCGATCCGGCCGCCGGGATCGTCGCGCAGTTCGAGTGGCTGGCCTCGCCCGACGGCCGCGACGACCTGCTCGTGGCCGTCGTCCACCACCTCGCCGTGGACGCGGTGTCCTGGCGCATCCTGCTGCCCGACCTGGCCGCCGCCTACACCGACCTCGCCGGCGGTGCCGCGCCCGCCCTCGCCCCGGTCGGCACGTCGCTGCGCCGGTGGGCGCACGGCCTGACCGAGGCCGACCGCAGCGACGAACTGCCGTTGTGGGAGCGGATTCTCGCGACGCCCGACCCGGCACTGGGGGAGCGGCCGTTCGATCCGGCGCGCGACACCGTCGCCACCTCCGCCCGGCTGCGCGTGCACGTGCCCGCCGAGGTCACCGACGCCGTGCTGACCGCCGTGCCCCAGCGCTTCCACTGCGGCACCGCCGAGGCGTTGCTCGCCGCGCTCGGCCTGGCGGCCGAGCGGTGGCGCCGCAACCGCGGCCGCACCGCCCCCGCGACGCTCGTCGGCGTCGAGGGCCACGGCCGCGAGGAGGCGGCGGTCCCCGGAGCCGACCTGTCCCGCACCGTCGGATGGTTCACCACCGTGCACCCCCTCGACGTGGACCTCACCGGCATCGACGTCGACGACGCCTTCGGTGGCGGTGCCGCGGCGGGCGCGGCGATCCGGTCGGTCAAGGAACGGCTCGCCGCCGTTCCCGACCACGGCATCGGCTACGGCCTGCTCCGGTACGTCGCCGGCACCCTGCCCGCGCATCCGGCCCCGCAGATCGCGTTCAACTTCCTCGGCCGCATCGACACCACGGTCGAGGGACCGTGGCTGCCGCTCGGCACCGCCGCCACCCGTGAACCGCAGATGCCGCTGCCCGCGGTGCTCGACATCGACGCCGCCGTCGAGGCCGACGGCCTCGCCGCCACCTTCACCTACGCGACCGGCCTGCTCGACGAGGACGCCGTCGACGAGTTCGCGCAGCTGTGGGTGGCCGCGCTCGCCGCGCTCGCCTGGCACGTCGGCGACCCGGCCGCCGGCGGTCACAGCCCCTCCGACTTCCCGCTGGTCGCCGTCGACCAGGACCGGATCGACGCGTGGGAGCGCGACCGCGGAGGCCTGGCCGACGTGTGGCCGCTGTCCCCGCTGCAGGCCGGGCTGCTGTTCCACACCGGGTACGCCGCCACCGACGCCCCCGACGACTACACCGTGCAGACCGTGCTCGAACTCGCCGGCACCGTGGACCCCGCCCGGCTCCGCGCCGCGGCGCAGTCCGTGGTCGACCGGCACGACAGCCTGCGGGCCGCCTTCCGCGACACGGCCGCCGGCCCGCTCCAGGTCGTGCTCCGCACGGCCGACGTGACCTGGCGGGAAACCGATCTGCGCGGCCGTGCCGACACCGACGGCGAGCTGGCGCGCATCCTCGACGCGGACCGCGCCGACCGGTTCGACCTGGCCGCCGCGCCGCTGCTGCGCGTCCACCTGGTCCGCACCGCCGCCGACCGGTACCGGCTGCTGCTGACCAACCACCACCTCGTCCTCGACGGCTGGTCCACCCCGCTGCTCGTCGCCGAACTGCTCACCGCCTACGCGGCGGGCGCGGCGGTGCCCGGACCGGCGCCGTCGTTCCGGGACCACCTGGCCTGGCTTGCCGGCCGGGACCTCGTCGCCGCGCGGACCGCGTGGGCCCGCGCCCTGGACGGCATCGACGCCCCCACCCTCGTCGCCCCGCACGACGACCCCGCCGACACCGGCGGCGCCGCCCACACCGTCGCGCTGAGCGCCGAAACCGCCGCCGCCCTCGACGCTGCCACCCGCGCCCACGACGTCACCCTCGCCACCGTCGTGCAGGCGGCGTGGGCGCTGACCCTGGCCGAGCTCACCGGCCGCACCGACGTGGTGTTCGGCTCCACCGTCTCCGGCCGCCCGCCCGAGCTGCCCGGCGTGGACGCCGTGCTCGGCCTGTTCGTCAACACCGTGCCGGTGCGGGTGCGCCTGCAGCCCACCGACACCGGCGCCGACCTGCTGCGCCGCCTCCAGGCCGAACAGGCGGCGCTGCTCGAGCACCAGCACCTCGGGCTCGCCGAGATCCACCGGGCGGCCGGCGTCACCGAACTGTTCGACACCCTCGCCGTCGTCGAGTCCTACCCGCTCGACCGCGACGCCCTGTCCGCGACCGCCGACGGCGCCGGAATGCGGGTCCTCGGCGTCACCGGCGCCGAAGCCACCCCGTACCCCGTGAGCCTGATCGTCGAGCCGGGCGCCCGGCCGGAGCTGAGCGTGCGCTACCGCCCCGCCTCGGTCGGTGACGGCGTCGCGCGCCGCATCCTCGAGCGGTGCGCGGAGCTGCTCGGTGCGCTCGCCCGGACCCCGGACCGCCGCATCGCCGCGCTCGGCGCCCCCGGCGTCGACGC
This sequence comes from Rhodococcus aetherivorans, assembly GCF_011058165.1. GTDB lineage: Bacteria > Actinomycetota > Actinomycetes > Mycobacteriales > Mycobacteriaceae > Rhodococcus > Rhodococcus aetherivorans. Next base: position 4,228 of record NZ_JAALEG010000045.1, on the reverse strand, counting down.
CCCGTTCGTGCCGGCCCGCGACCGGGCCGTCACCCTCGCCGACATCCTCGCCGGCACCGCCACCCGTCACCCGGATGCGGTCGCCGTCGTCGCCGGCACCGCCGAGCTCACCTACCGCGAACTCGACGACCGGACCGCCGCCCTGGCGGGGCTGCTCGCCGCGCACGGCGCCGGACCCGGCACGCTGGTCGCGCTCGCGCTGACCCGCTCGCTCGAATCGGTCCTCGCCGTGTGGGCGGTCGCGAAGACCGGCGCCGCGTTCGTCCCCGTCGACCCGCGCCACCCCCTGGACCGGATCGAGCACATGCTCACCGATTCCGGCGCCCGCCTCGGCGTCACCGTCACCGCCCACCGGGACCGGCTGCCCGGCTCCGCGACGACGTGGCTGGTGCTCGACGATCCCGCGACCGCCCGCCGCACCCCGGCCGGCCCCGCGGTGCCGTCACCGGCCCGGCTCGACGACCCGGCCTACCTGATCTACACCTCCGGCTCGACCGGGACGCCGAAGGCCGTCACGGTCACCCACCGGGGCCTCGGCAACCTGGTCGACGCACTGCTCGCCGTGCTGGAGCCGACCCCGTCGGCACGGGTCGCGCACGTGGCGTCGCCGAGCTTCGACGCGTCCGTGTTCGAACAGCTCGCCGCGTTCGCCGCCGGCGCCCGGCTCGTCGTCGTACCCCCGACGGTCGTCGGCGGCGACGAACTGACCGACCGGCTCGCCGACGCGGGCGTCACCCACCTCGTCCTCACCCCCGCGGTGCTGGCCACCCTCGACCCGGCCGCCGCGCACACCGTGCGGGTCGTCGGTGTCTGCGGTGAGGCCGTCCCCACCGACCTGGTGCGCCGGTGGGCGCCCGGCCGCACGATGTTCAACCTCTACGGCCCCACCGAGACCACCATCTGGGCCACCGTCGCCCCCCTCACCGCCGATGCGCCCGTCACCCTCGGCGCCGGTGTGCCCGGCACCGAAACCGAAGTCCTCGACGGCTGGCTGCGGCCGGTGCCGCTCGGCACCGCCGGAGAGCTGTACCTGGCCGGTCCCGGGCTGGCGCGCGGCTACCACGGCCGTCCGCAGCTGACCGCGAGCCGGTTCGTCGCGCATCCCGGACGGCCCGGGGAGCGCATGTACCGCACCGGTGACCTCGTGCGCTGGACCCGCGCCGCCGACGGCGGCCCGGTGCTGGAATACCTGGGCCGCACCGACTTCCAGGTCAAGGTGCGCGGCATCCGCGTCGAGCTCGGGGAGGTCGACGCGGCCCTCGCCGCCGTCGCCGACGTGGACTTCGCGGCCACGCTCGGCCGTCCCGGTCCCACCGGCTCGGCCGTCCTCGTCTCCTACGTGCGGCCCGTGCCGGGCCGCGGGCTGGACCCGGACCGGCTGCGGGACCGGCTCGGCGAACAGCTGCCCGCCCATCTCGTGCCCGCCGCGGTCGTCGTCCTCGACGAGGTTCCGCTCACCCCGGTCGGCAAGCTGGACCGGACGGCGCTGCCGGAGCCGGACTTCGGCCGCAGCCGGCGCCCGGCCCGCGCACCGCGTGGACCGGTCGAGACCGCCGCCGCCGCCGCCTTCGCCGACGTCCTCGGCCTGGACGGGCTCGGCGCCGACGACTCGTTCTTCGACCTGGGCGGCAACTCCCTCGACGCGACCCGGGTGATCGCCCGCATCAACGCCACCGCGGGCTCCGCCCTGGCGGTGCGCGATCTGTTCGAGGCGCCCACCCCCGCGGCGCTGGCCACCCGCGCCGCGGGCCGCACCGGTGCCGCCGTCGCACTCGGGCGACGGGAGCGGCCGGCCCGCCTGCCCCTCGGCCCGGCGCAGCACCGGATGTGGGTGCTCAACCAGCTCGACCCCGCGTCCGGCGTCTACAACATCCCGGTGGCGCTGCGCCTGCGGGGCCGGCTCGACATCGCCCCGCTCGCCGCCGCCTTCGGCGACCTGACCGCCCGGCACGAGAGCCTGCGCACCGTGTTCCCCGCCGACGCGGAGGGCCCCCGCCAGGTGATCGTCGACGCGGCGCCCACCGGTCCGGACTTTGTCGACGTCCCCGCGGACGCCGTGCATGCCGCCGTGGCGGGCTTCGCCGGGGCCGGCTTCGACCTGACCGTGGACCTGCCGGTGCGGGCCCGGGTGCTGCGCCTGGGCGCGGAGGAGCACGTGCTGGTGCTGGTGCTGCACCACATCGCCGCGGACGGGGTGTCGGTGGCGCCGCTGGCCCGGGACCTGATCGCCGCGTACGCCGCCCGGACCGCGGGTGCGGCCCCGGCGTGGGCGCCGCTGCCGGTGCAGTACGCCGACTACACGCTGTGGCAACGCGAGGTGCTCGGCGAGCCCGACGACCCCGACTCGACCACCGCCCGGCAACTGGACTTCTGGACCCGCACCCTGGCCGGCCTGCCGGATCGGGTCGTCCTGCCCACCGACCGGCCCGGACCCGCGGTGCAGTCCGGCGCGAGCGCCGACGTCGCCTTCACCGTGGACGCCGGCGTCCACGCCGCGCTGCGCCGCCTCGCCCGCGCCGAGAACGCCACCGTGTTCATGACCCTGCACGCCGCGCTCGTCGCGCTGCTGTCCCGTCTCGGCGCCGGCGACGACATCGCGGTGGGCACCGCGGTGGCCGGCCGCGGCGCCGCCGAACTCGACGACCTGGTCGGGATGTTCGTCAACACCGTGGTCCTGCGCACCGCGGTGCGGCCCGACGCCACGTTCGCCGACCTGGTGGCGCAGGTGCGCGAGGCCGACCTGGCCGCGTTCGCCCACGCCGACGTCGCCTTCGATCAGGTGGTCGAGGCGGTGCGCCCGGCCCGGTCCACCGCGCACCACCCGCTGTTCCAGGTCTCCCTCGCGCTGGCCGACTTCGCGGCACCCACCCTCGAGATCGACGGGCTCGAGATCGCCGTCGAGGACGTCGAGCGTGGCTCCTCGCAGTTCGACCTCGGGCTCGAGCTGCGCGAACACACCGGCGACGACGGCCGGCCCGCCGGGCTGGACGCCACCCTCACCTACGCCACCGACCTGTTCGACGAGGCCACCGCGCGCACGATCGCCGCGCGGTTCGTGCGGCTCCTCACCGCCGTCACCACCGACCCGGCCGTGCCCGTCGGGGACGTGGATCTGCTCGACGCCGCCGAGTCCGCCGCCCTGCACGCGACGGCGGGTCCCGCCGGTGTCGGGCCGTGGCTGCTGCCCACGCTGCTCGGGGCCGCCGCCGCGGCGCACCCCGAGCGCCCGGCCGTGCGTGCCGACGGCACCACCTGGACCTACCGGGAACTCGATGCCGCCGCCGGCCGGCTCGCCCGCCTGCTCGTCGCCGCCGGGGTGGGCCCGGACGTGCGCGTGGCCCTCGCGCTGCCCCGCTCGGCGGAGTCGGTGCTCGCCGTGTGGGCGGTCGCCAAGGCCGGCGGCGCCTTCGTGCCCGTCGACCCGGCGTATCCGGCCGAGCGCATCGCGCACATGCTCGGCGACTGCGGTGCCACGCTCGGGCTGACCACGACCGCGCACCGGTCCGCGCTGCCCGGCGCGCTCACCTGGCTCGAGCTCGACGACCCGGCGCTGCGGGCCGCATCCGCCGCCGAATCCGCCGCGCCGTTGACCGACGCGGACCGGACCCGGCCGCTGCATCCCGACCACGCCGCCTACCTGATCTACACCTCCGGCTCGACCGGCACCCCGAAGGCCGTCACGGTCACCCACCGCGGGTTGGCGAACATCGTTCGCGCCCAGGATGATTCGCTCGCGGTCGGACCGGACGCGCGGGTCCTCGGCTTCGCCTCGCCGAGCTTCGACGCGGCGATCTTCGAACAACTGGCCGCGTTCGGCTCCGGGGGCTGCCTGGTGTCGGTTCCGGCCGGCGTCGTCGGCGGCGCCGAACTCGCCACGCTGCTCGATGCCGAGCAGGTGACGCACATGGTCCTCACGCCGTCGGTGCTCTCGACGCTGGAGCCGGCGGCATTGACGTCGGTCGAGGTGCTGGCGGTGGCCGGGGAGGCGGTCGGAGCCGAGTTGGTCGAGCGGTTCGCCGGGGGGCGGACGATGCTGAACCTGTACGGGCCGACGGAGGCGACGATCTGGGCGACGGCGGGACCGCTGGCGCCGGGACGGGCGGTGACGATCGGATCGGCCGTGCGCGGAGTGACGCCGCTGGTGCTCGACGGGCGGTTGCGGCCGGCCCCGGTGGGCGTGGTGGGGGAGTTGTACCTGGCCGGGGACGGGCTGGCGCGGGGCTATCAC
>NZ_JAALEG010000044.1 GCF_011058165.1 Rhodococcus aetherivorans | reverse complement strand
CTTGGCGATCGACACCTTCGTCATGCGCATGGCGAAGAACCTAGCCTTCTTCGCCTCTCGTGCTGCTCGACCCACTGACATCTCCCCTGGTCAGGGAGCGTGTCGCATGGACCACCTGAGTCAGCCCAGACCGAAGTGATGTGACATTCGGCCACTGCCAACGGGATCGGGCGCTACAGCGCGACGTCGCGTTCGAGGCCGAACCAGTAGTGTTCGCCCGCGTCGAAGACGAGGTTGCCCTTGCCGTTCATGACCCCGACGAGCGTGTCGTCGTCGGCCTTCTTGAAGTGGTCGAACACGGGCATGCCGTCGTAGACCATCGTGGCGGTGACCTCGCCGCGGAACCGGATCTCCCACAGGCTCGCCTCGCCGCGCCCGGTGTCGACGTCGGAGAAGAGTTCCCCGTTCGCGTCGTAGCACAGCAGCGGCTGCACGTCGTCGGCAGCGGCGAACTGCTTGCCGTACCACCGGGCCCGGCCGAGGAGGGTGTGGGTCCGGTGGCCGGTGTCGAAACTGAATCCGCGCCAGCGATATCCGATGAGATCGCCGAGGCGGGCGGGCTCCAGACGCGTCCACAGGGCGTCGAGTTCGCGCGGGGAGATCGCGTCGGTCCGGCTGCGCAGTGCGGCCAGCTCGTCGGCCACGGTCATGGTCACTCCTGAGGGTCGAAGGTGAGTACTGCCTTGACGACGTCGCCGGCCCGGACGGCGGCGAGCGCCTCGTCGAATCGTTCGAACGGGAAGGTGCGGATCAGTTTCTCCACCGGGAACGAGCCCTGCTGCCACAGGCGGACGAGTTCGGGGAGGAACACATGCGGGTCGGCGTCCCCCTCGATCACCCCGGTGAGGGTGCGCCCGTTGAGCAGATGCGTCTGGTCGACGGTGACCGGATTCCGGCCGGCGCGCAGTCCCAGCGTGGCACAGGTGCCGGGGATCGTGAGCGAGGCCAGTGCCTGCCGGATCACCGCTTCGGTACCGACGGCTTCGACGGCGTGATCGACGCCCCCACCGGTGATCTCGCGGATCCGCCGGCCGGGGTCGGTGTGCTCGTCGGGGTTCAGTGTCTCCGTCGCACCGAGTTCGCGGGCGAGCGCGTGCCGCCGCGGGTTCGGGTCGACGCCGACGACGGTGCCGCACCCGGCGATCCGGGCGGCCATGACGGCGGCCATGCCGACCGCGCCGAGACCGAACACGGCGATCGACGAGCCGGGTTCGGGCCGCAGGACCCGCAGCACCGCTCCGGCGCCGGTCTGCAACCCGCAGCCCAGCGGTCCGGCCGGGACGAGCGGAACGTCGTCCGGCAGGCGCACGGCGTTGCGTTCGGTGGCAATCGCGAGGGATGCGAACGACGACTGTCCGAACCAGTTCCCGTGCAGGGGCGCCCCCGACGCGTCGCGCAGGGTGGTCGAGCCGTCCGCGCGACGGCCGCCGTAGTTGAGCGGGGCGAAGCGGGTGCAGTAGGCCGGCCGGCCGCGCGCGCAGTTGCGGCACGTGCGGCACGAGTCGAATCCGAGCACCACCGGGTCGCCGACGTCGAGATCGGTGACGTCGGGGCCGATCTCGACGACGGTGCCCGCACCCTCGTGTCCGAGGACGGCCGGCAGCGGGATCGGGACCCCGCCGGCGGCGGCGGTGAGATCGGTGTGGCAGATGCCGACGCCACCGATCCGGACGAGGACCTCGTCGGGCCGCAGCGGCGGCAACTCGATCGGCTCCGCCCGCGGCGTCGTCCCGTAGTCGCGCAGTACCGCCGCGGTGGCCGTGTGCATCACGAGTTCGTCTCCCGCGGGGCGCTGTTGCCGAGGAGGGTGACCAGCATCAGTTGCTGCACCCGGCTCTCGTTGGACGGGGTGGGTTCGAAGTGCATCAGCCGGCCTATGTCGAGCACGAGGTTCAGCGCGGCATGGACCAGGAATCGACACTCGACCGCGGACAGGCCCGGCCGGACGTCGGCGAGCAGACGGGCCCATTCCTCGACGTTGAGCCGCTGGATGTTGCGCAGGTCGGTGCGGTGGGCGGCGGGCAGGCTGCCGATCTCCGTGAAGTACACCGACATCAGCTCGCTCTGGGCGAAGGACAACCGGACGTACACGTCGGTGAGGGCGCGCAGCGCCTCGGCCGGAGACGTGGAGTCGGCCAGCGCGGTGTTCACGGCGACGGAGAGCCGGTCCGCGGCGCGGTGGAAGGCCGCGGCGAGCAGGTCGGACTTGCTCGCGAAGTGCCGGTAGACCCCGGAGGCGTTGATGCCGGCCGCGGCGCCGATCTCCTCGATGCTCACGTCGTGGTACCCGCGGGCGTGGAACAGCAGGATCGCCTCGTGCAGCAGCACCTCGCGTTTGTTGGCGACGGCGAGGCCGGGGGTCCGGACGGCCGCGGCGCGCGACGGGCCGGCCGCCTCGAGCCGGACCGCGGCCACCGACCGGCACGCGTCCAGCAGCAACCGCTCGATCCGGCGGTTGGACAGCGGCGCCCGATGGGCGGTGATGCTGCCGACGACGCTGAGCATGGCGGCGCTGAGCAACACGTTGTCCGGCTCCGGCAGGTCCGGGCGCAGGGCGGCCAGGGCGGCGCCGACACGGCGGTTGACGCCCCAGATCACGCTGCGGACCTCGCTGCGGTCCTCGGCCGTCAGGTAGCGGTTCTCCCACCGGTAGAGCCCGGCGGTGCGACGGCACTCGACGGTGGTGCGGATCGCGGCGAGCAGCAGCCGGTCGAGCCACTCGGCGGGGTCGTCCACCGCGTCCTCGTCCGCCTCGGCGACGGCCGTGCCGAGCGTCGTGCCCAGGCTCAGCGCGGCGTCCCGGAACAGCGCGTACTTGTTGGGGAAGTGCCGATAGAGGGCGGGGCCGGAAATGCCGACCGCGGCGGCGATCTCGTCGATCCCGACGCCGTGGTAACCGCGTTCGCTGAACGCTTCCGCCGCGACCGCGGCGATCTGTGCCTTGCGGTTCTTCGGCCGCCGTCGCGGAGCCGGTGCCGCCTCGGTCGACGTGCCGGCGGTCGACCGTGTCCGCGTCCCCCGCGAACCGGTCCGGGTCTGCTCCGCCACCGTACCTCCATCCATGCCGGGCGTGGTCCCGGCAGCCTATCGCAAACGTTAGCGCCCAGCACCATATCTGCGGCGGTGAATTCCCTCGGGCCGCTCCGTGGAAAGGCCTGCGGAGAGCCCTTGACAAACAAGGCCGCACACCGCGAAAGTTAACGGGAATTCTTGAAGTCATCGCGGTACCGGCGCTGCGCCGGACGTGTCCGTCCCCTGCGCTCGCGGCGCAGGTCCAGGATCCGAGGAGGTCCAGTGAGAACCCGATTCACCGAGGCATTCGGGGTCGAGCACCCCATCGTCCAGGGCGGGATGATGTGGGTCGGTCGCGCCGAGCTCGTCGCCGCCGTGGCCGAATCCGGCGCCCTGGGATTCCTGACCGCGCTCACCCAGCCGACGCCCGAGGACCTCGTGAAGGAGATCGCCCGGACCCGCGAGCTCACCGACAAGCCCTTCGGCGTCAATCTGACGATCCTGCCGTCGATCACCCCGCCGCCGTACGCCGAGTACCGGCAGGCCATCATCGAGTCGGGCATCAAGATCGTCGAGACCGCCGGCTCCAACCCGGTCGACCATCTGCCCCACCTGAAGGACGCCGGCGTCAAGGTCGTCCACAAGTGCACGAGCGTGCGGCACGCGCTCAAGGCGGAGCGGGTCGGCGTCGACGCCGTCAGCATCGACGGGTTCGAGTGCGCCGGTCATCCCGGCGAGGACGACGTGCCCGGCCTCGTCCTGATCCCCGCGGCCACCCGGCAACTGCAGATCCCGGTGATCGCCTCGGGCGGCATCGCCGACGCGCGCGGTCTCGTCGCGGCGCTCGCCCTGGGCGCGGACGGGATCAACATGGGGACCCGGTTCATGTGCACCGTCGAGTCGCCCGTCGCACACGCGGTCAAGGAACAGATCGTCGCCAACACCGAACGCGACACCAGGCTCATCTTCCGCACCCTCCACAACACCGCCCGCGTGGCGGCGAACTCGATCAGCGCGGAGGTCGTCGAGATCGAATCGCGCGGAGCCGAGTTCGGCGACATTGCGCACCTCGTCGCCGGGGCGCGTGGCCGAAAGGTGTTCGAGGACGGCGATCTCGAGGCGGGCATCTGGACGGCCGGGCAGAGCCAGGGCCTGATCGACGACATCCCGACCGTGGCCGAACTCGTCGACCGCATGGTGACCGAGGCGGAGTCGATCATCGAGGACCGGCTCCGCGGATTCGTCGGACAGGGGGTCCGGGCATGAGTACGCCGACCGTCGAGGGGCTGCGGTCGGAACTCGCCGACGGCATCCTGCGTCTGACCATCGACCGGCCGAAGCGGATGAACGCCGTGGACCTGCCGACCATGCGGGCGCTCGGCGCCGCGCTGGACGAGGCCGGCGCCGATCCCCGGGTTCGCACCGTCGTCCTCACCGGCGAGGGGAGCGCGTTCTGTACCGGAGCCGATATCGCTGCGGCGGCGACGAACCCGGCCGACCCGTCCGAGGTCATGGACGCCGCGAACGCGGTGATCCGATCCATCGCGACGGTTCCGGTGCCGGTGATCGCCGCCGTCAACGGCCCGGCCGCGGGGGTGGGTGTGTCGATGGCTGTCGCGGCGGACCTCACCTACGCCACGGAGAGCGCCTACTTCCTGCTGTCGTTCGTGAACATGGGGCTGATGCCCGACGGCGGCGCGAGCCTGCTCGTTCCTGCCGCGGTCGGACGTGCGCGGGCCGCGGAGATGGCGTTGCTCGGCGAGCGGGTCTCGGCCGCGGACGCCGACCGGTTCGGCCTCGTCGCGCGCACGCTGCCCGACGCGGAGTTCGCCGCGCACGTCGACGCCGTGGCGGCCCGGACGGCGACCACGCCGCGGCGCGCCGTCGCGCTGACCAAGCGGGCCCTCGCCGCCGCGACGCTCGGCCGGCTCGACGACGCGCTGGCACGGGAGAAGAGCGGCCAGACGGAGCTGCTCGCCTCGGCGGACTTCGCCGAGGCGGCCATGGCCATGCTCGAGAAGCGCCCACCCCGATTCTCCTGACGATCGCTCGCATACTTCCAGGCCCGGCTGCCCGGGCCGCCGAGGGGCGGGTCTGCACCGATGATCTCTGTTATACCCCTGGGCAGCAGTAACATTCATGCCGGAGAGCGGTCCCGTGCTGCGTGCACCCGCCCCTGCATCGACGGTCAGATCGAATGAGAATTTCGATTAACAAAGTGGTGGTCGAATGTGGCCGATGCCTGTAATGTGCCTCACATCGAGAACCGGGATCGCGTCCCGTCGGCACCCCCGTCACGCCCCGAGAGGAACCCTCATGGTCACCCCGTCAGCCCTCGCCGAGACCCAGCGCCTGCGCCGCAACAACTGGAACAACCACGTCGCTCGGCACGCTCTGATGATCCCGGACCGCACTGCGCTGCGGTTCCAGGGCCGGTCGATCACGTGGGCGGAGTTGCACGAGCGGGTCGAGCGGCTCGCCGACGCCCTCGCGCGGCGCGGCGTCGGTTTCGGCGACCGGGTCGTCGTCCTCATGCTCAACCGCCCCGAGTATCTCGAGACCGTGCTCGCCGCCAACGCCCTCGGTGCGATCGCCGTCCCGGTCAACTTCCGCCTCACCGCACCCGAGGTGGCATTCCTGCTGCGGGACAGCGGATCCAAGGCGATCGTCGTGGAAGCGCCGCTCGCTCCGCTGGCCGCCGCGGCCCGTGCGGAGAGCGAAGGCCTGGAACTGTCCGTCACCGTCGGCGGCATCCCCGAGGGCGACGGCCTCGCCTACGAGGATCTGATCGCCGAGGCGGGCGACCCCCACCCGGCGGTCGACGTCCCGGACGACACCCCGGCCCTGATCATGTATACCTCCGGCACCACGGGCCGGCCCAAGGGCGCGGTGCTCTCCCACAGCAACATGTCCGCGCAGGCGCTCACGTGCATCCGCGCGTTCCACCTGTTCGACGAGTCCGGCGTCGGGTTCTGCGCCTCCCCGATGTTCCACATCGCCGCGCTCGGCGCGATGGCGCCCAACCTGATGCTGGGCGTTACCACCGTGATCCATCCGGTCGGGGCGTTCGACCCGAACGACCTGCTCGACGTCCTCGAGGCCGAGCAGGTCACCAACCTGTTCCTCGTGCCGGTGCAGTGGCAGGCGGTGTGCGCCGCCCAGCAGGCGAATCCGCGGAAGCTGGCCCTGACCAACATTTCCTGGGGCGCGGCGCCGTCGTCCGACACCATCCTGCGCGCCATGGCCGAGACGTTCCCCGACGCGTCGAACGTCGCGGTGTTCGGCCAGACCGAGATGTCGCCCATCACCTGCGTGCTGGACGGCGCGGACGCGCTGCGCAAGCTCGGTTCCGTCGGCCGCGTCATCCCGACGATCCAGGCGCGCGTCGTCGACGACGAGATGAACGACGTGGCGCCCGGTCAGGTCGGCGAGATCGTCTACCGCGGGCCCACCATGATGAGCGAGTACTGGAACAACCCGGCTGCGACGGCGGATGCGTTCCACGGCGGCTGGTTCCACTCCGGCGACCTCGTGCGCGTCGACGCGGAGGGATTCGTCTACGTCGTCGACCGCAAGAAGGACATGATCATCTCCGGGGGTGAGAACATCTACTGCGCCGAGGTCGAGAACGTGCTGTTCTCGCATCCGAAGATCCTCGAGGCGGCCGTGATCGGGCGTCCGGACGCGAAGTGGGGCGAGGTGCCGGTCGCGGTGATCGCGTTGCGGCCCGGCCACGACGATCTCACGCTCGACGAGTTGCAGCCGTTCTTCGACGCGCAGCTCGCGCGCTACAAGCATCCGAAGGAGGTCGTGATCGTCGAGGCCCTGCCGCGCAACGCCAGCGGCAAGGTCGTCAAGCACCAGCTGCGCGGCGGCCTGTCGGCGGTCGTGCAGGGCTGAAGACCGCAGGGGCCGAAGGGGTTCCATCGGGGGACGGGGGACGCCGCGATGACGCGTACGGGAGTGTGGGAGTGACGTTCGAGCTGCCCAAGGCGAGGGGGCCGGTGCACGACCTGGCGATCCAGGTGGGTGCGCTGGTGGGGTTCTCGGTGGAGACCCTCGCCACGACCGTGCGCGTCGTCGTCGGCCGTCGCCTCTCGCTCCGCGAGACGATCACGCAGTCGCTGTTCATCGCCAAGGTGTGCAGCGGTCCGGCCCTGCTGCTGATGCTGCCCGTGGGGGTGCTCATCGCGGTCTCCGTCGGATCCCTGGCGGGCCAGCTCGGAGCCGGCGCCTACTCCGGCGCGATCGTCGCCTTCGTCGTGGTCGGACAGGCGGCCGCACTCGTGTGCGCCCTCATGCTGGCCGGCGTGGGCGGCTCCGCGATCTGCGCCGATCTCGGCGCACGCACCATCCGCGAGGAGATCGAGGCGATGGAGGTGATGGGGCTGAACGTCATCGAGCGCCTCGTCGTGCCGCGGCTGCTCGCCGCGGTCCTGGTGTCGGTGATGCTCTGCGCGCTCGTCACGCTCGTCGGGGTGGGCGCCTGCTATCTGTACGAGATCTACCTCAACGATGCCTCCGGCGGCGGATTCCTCCGCACCCTGGGCGAATACGGCCGGTTGTCGGATTTCGCGACGGCGATGGTCAAGTCGGCGTTCTTCGGGATCACCTCCGCCCTCATCGCCGCGTTCAAGGGCCTGCACGCCAAGGGCGGTCCCAGCGGCGTGGCCGACGCCGTCAACGAGGCGGTCGTGCTGGCATTCGTCATGGTGTTCGTCGTCAACACCGTTCTGTCCCAGATGTACACCGTGATGGTGCCGGCCGTGGGGACGTACTGATGCTCTCCTGTTCGGCGGTGACACAGGCCCGGGCCGTCCATCGGTCGCTGACCGGGGTCGTGGGCGCGTTCGCCACGGTGGGCCGGCACGTGGTGTTCGCGGTCGAGGCGATCGCCGGTGTCCCCACGGCGCTGCGCCGCTACTTCAAGCACGTGATGTACCACGTGGGGGAGGTCAGCTTCGGCTACGCCTCCCTGCTCGCCGGGGGCGGCACCATCGGCATCGTGTTCGCGATGTCCGCCGTCGCCGCGATGATGGTCGGAGTCGAAACCCAGCGGGGTCTCGAACTGATCGGGATGACCTCGCTGTCGGGCATGCTCTCCGCTCTGGCCAACACCCGCGAACTGGCGCCGGTGGTCGCGTCCATAGCCCTGGCCGCGAAGGTGGGTACCGGCTTCACCGCGCAGCTCGGCGCCATGCGGATCTCCGACGAGATCGACGCCCTCGACGCCATGGCCGTGAAGTCGGTGCCCTTCCTGGCCAGCACCCGGCTCATCGCCACGGCCGTGTGCGTGGTCCCGATCTACATGGTGGGCCTGCTGTCCGCGTTCGTCGCGACGCGCCTCGTGGTCGTCACCTTCCAGGGCAACTCGGCCGGCACCTACGACTACTACTTCCACCTCGCGCTCTCCCCGGCCGACCTGTGGTACTCGCTGACCAAGGCCGTCGTGTTCGCGGTGATCGTCGGCATCGTGCACTGCTCGTACGGCTACCACGCCACGGGCGGCCCGGAGGGCGTCGGCCGGGCCGCCGGGCGCGCACTGCGCACCAGCATCCTGGCCATCGGCATCACCGACGTGGTCCTGACCTTCGCGTTGTGGGGTCTCGTGCCCACCGTGCCGGGGGTGGGGCTGGCGTGACGACCCAACGCGACCGGACGACTCCGTCCGGCACGGGCATCCCGCCGAACGGCCGGACCCGGTCCGCGGCGCCCCGCCGCAGTCGCCGGCTCGGACTGCGCACCGGCACGCTGGCCGTCGTCGGTGCGCTCGCCGTCGCGGTGCTCACCGTCACCGGCGGACTGCTCGTCGTCTCCGGATCCGGTGGGCTGTCCAGGGATCCGGAGATCACCGCCGTCGTCCCGGCCGGCGCCGGGGTGATCTTCGGCGCCGCGGGTGTGCAGTACCAGGGCGTGCACGTCGGCCGGCTCGCCCACCTGGACGCGGGCGTCACCGGCTCGCGTATCACGATGCAGCTCGACCCGGACGCGATCCGGAACATCCCGGCAGCCGTGCGGGTGCGGATCGTGCCGCGCACCCTGTTCGGTGACGTCTTCCTCGAACTGGTGCCGCCCCACGACCCCGCCGCCGGGCCGCGCCTGCGCGACGGTGCGCAGGTCACCGCGGACACCTCGGCCGAGGCCGTGCAACTGGCCGGCCTGTACTACACCACCACGGAGCTGCTGCAGGAACTGCGCCCGGACCGGCTCGCGGTCGCGCTCGACGCGATGATCCAGGCGCTCGCCGGCCGCGGTGAGACCCTCGGCCGGACCCTCGACCGCACCGCCGCGCTCACCGAGCAGCTCGGTCCCCGGATCGACGCAGGCCTGGCGGCGTCGCCGCAGCTGGCGGCGGTGACCGAGGCCCTGGCCGCAGCGACGGACGACATGATCGGCACGATGCAGAACGCGGCCACGCTCTCCGAGATCGTCCTCGAGCGCCGGGACGGCATCGCGCGGCTGCTGCGCGGCGGCGCCGGCCTGGCCGCCGAGGGCTCCGCGCTGATGTCGGAGAACACCGACCGGATCATCTCGGTCGTCCGCAACGGCGGCCCGGTGCTCGGTACGTTCGCCGCGGACACCACCGGCCTCGACGACACCCTGCGCTACCTCACGACCTTCGGCGACGCCGGCGCGCGGGTCTTCGCCACCGGTCGGTTCGACATCACCGCGGTCGTGGATTTCTCCGATCCGATGCCGTATACCGCGGCGGACTGCCCGCGCTATCCCGGCCTCGACGGCGCGAACTGCGGTGACCCGGTCGACGGCCGGCCGGTCCTCTCGGCCGCAACCGAACGCGACACCCTCGGCTACCTGGAGCAGATCGCGGGCGGTGTGGATCCGTCCGACCCGAAGGCGACGGAGGTGGACCCGTCCACCGCGGCCTCGGTTCTGCTGGCACCCCTGGTCCGCGGCACGGAGGTGGCGGTCTCGTGAACACGCTGCTCCGGCCGGCGCTGCGCCTGGCGGCGTTCTGCACGGTGGGGGTCCTCGCCGCGGTCGTCGTCGGCAACACCCTCGACAGGACCGTCACCGGGCCCACCCGCGACTACGCCGCCGAGTTCACCGACGTCGAGGGGCTGAGCCCCGGCAGCGACGTCACGCTCGCCGGCGTGCGCGTCGGGCGCGTCTCGGACGTGAGGTTCGCCCCCCGGGACGACGGGACCTCGCGGGCAGTGGTGGATTTCGAGATCGACTCGGAATTCGAGCTCACCACCGATGTCACCGCCGACATCAACTACGGCGACATGATCGGCGTCCGGTACGTCGCGCTGACACTGCCGGAGCGCAGCACCGGCACGGTACTGCCGGAGGGCGCGACGATCCCGATCGAGCAGACCGCACCCGCCCTGGATCTCACCGCGCTCGTCAACGGATTCGAGCCGCTGTTCGAGTCGATCGATCCGGCGCAGATCAATGCGCTCGCCACCGCGGTGATCGAGGCGTTCCAGGGGCAGGGCGGCACCCTCGATTCCCTGCTGCTGCACATCGCCGCGGTCAGCAGCGACATCGCCGACCACGAGCAGGTCTTCGACAGTCTGGTCGGCAATCTCGAGACGCTCGTCGCCGTGGCGGACCGGCGCAGCGAGGACATCAGCCGGCTGCTCTCCGGGCTGGCCGTCGTCGGTGACGCACTCGCCGGGGACGGTGAGCAACTCGCCACGCTCGTCGACCGTGGCAGCACCTCGGTGCGTTCGACGGCGGTGCTCATGGCCGGCGCGATGGCGCCCCTCGACCGGTCCGTCACCGATCTGCGGGTGATGACCGACGCCTGGATCCCGCAGACGGAGAACTTCGAGCAGGCGGTGCGCCGGCTGCCGGAACTGGCCGACAGCCTCAACCGCATCAGCGACTACGGCGGCTGGCTGAACCTCTACATGTGCAACTTCACCATCAAGGCAGGCGATTTCGAAACCAACATCTTCGGTTCGACGTACTCGGAGGTGTGCCGATGAGGCGCGCGCAGCAGATTCGCGACGCGCTGCGGGCCGTGTTCGCGGGCCGCCGCGGCCGCGCCGGCAACCCGCTCGTCGTCGGGGCCGTAGGCATCGTCCTCGTCGCCCTGGTGATGACCGTCGCCCTGGCCGCGCCCCGGGCCACGTACCTGCTCCGGACGAACGGCTACACCGCGGAATTCGCCAACGCCGCCGGTCTGCAACCCAACGATCCGGTGTACGTGGCGGGTGTGCCCGCCGGACGGGTGGAGAGCCTCGAGCTCGCGGCGGACCGGGTGATCGTGACGTTCCGCGTCGACGGCGGCCAGCCGCTCGGCGACCGGACGACCGCCGAGGTGCGGCTCAGGACCATCCTCGGGAAGATCTACCTGGCGGTGACGCCCGCCGGTGCCGGAGAACTGCCCGGCGGGCGTATCCCCCTGGCGCGGACCTCCGTTCCGTACAGCCTCGACGACCTCGCGTCCGAGGCGCAGCACGTGGCCCGGGAACTCGACGTGCCCGCCCTCGAGGCGATGATGCACACCCTGGCCGAGGCCGTGCCGTCCGACCCGGGCCGGATCGCCGATGCGCTCGCCGGAGCCACCGCCGCGGCGGAGATGCTGTCCCGCAACGACGCCCGCATCCACTCCCTGCTGCAGGCGTCGAAGTCGCTCACGTCCATCGTGGCGGGCCAGAGCCGGGACGTCGAGCTGCTCGTGCAGAACGCCACGACCGTGGTGTCGATCCTCGAAGCCCGTAAGGAATCCCTCGTGCAACTCGTCGAGGATCTGCGGCTGCTCACCGAGCACACCGCGACGTTCCTGACCGACAACTCCGGCGAAATGGACGCGTTGCTGGGGAACATGCGGTCGGTGACCGACACGCTGAACCGCAACGCCGAGCAGATCGACGTGCTGATGACCCGGCTTCCGCCCGCCCTGCGCGCCGCGGCCGACGCCTCGGGCAACGGCAACTGGGTCGACGTCCACGCCCCGGCCGGGCCGATCCCGGACAACCTGCTGTGTGCCCTCGGAGTGATGGAGGGTTGCCGGTGACCACCGTCGGAACCACGCGGAAGACCCGGCTGCTGCGCGGCATCGGGATCGTCGTCGTCGCGGCGCTGTGTGCTGCCGCTGCCTGGTACGTGTTCGTCGGGACCGACCGCACCCGCACCGTGACCGCCGAGTTCGCGTCCGTCGGAGGCATCTACCCGGGGAGCAAGGTCGCGGTCCTCGGCCTGCCCGTCGGCACCGTCGAAGCCGTGGAACCGGCCGGAACGGTGGTCGAGGTGACGATGCGGATCCCCGACGACATCACGCTGCCGGCCGACGTGTCGGCGTTCGTGATGAACCCGTCGATCATCAGCGACCGGTTCGTGGAACTGAGCCCGGTGTACACCGCCGGACCGCGGTTCGAGGGCGACGATGTCATTCCGCCCGAACGCAGTCACGCGCCGATCAACTGGGACGAACTGCTCGAGAGCGTCGATACGATCGCCGCGGCGCTGGGACCGGAATCCGGGTCGCTCGGATCCACCCTCGACCTCGCCGCCGGCGCCACCGCAGGTCTCGGGCCGGAGATCAACTGGGCGTTGCGCGCGCTCGGGGCGGCCGGCTCGGTGCTCGGTGCCCGGTCCGAGGACATCGGTGCCCTCGTCGACGACCTCGGCGTCGCGGTTGCCGCCGTCGACGCCCGGCAGGGCTCCCTGTCCGAGCTCGCCGGGGGGCTGTCCGAACTCGGCGCCGAGATGCAACGACAGAACCTCGACGTCGCCGGGCCGATCGGTCAGCTGACGACCATCCTCGATCGGCTCGACGTCCTGCTCGGCTCCCGCGGCGAGGACATCGCCGCCGTCGTCTCGAACGCCCAGGTCCTCACCGGGCAGTTCGCACAGCACGAGGTCGACTTCGCCGAGTTCATGGACGTGCTGCCGCTGGCGATGCAGAACATCGACAACACGATCGGCGCCGACACCACCGCGCGTATCCGCCTGAACGTCTCCACCCAGGTCGGCCAGTTTCCCCGCGCGAGGGAACTCTGCGAGCGCGAGCGCCTTCCCCTGTGCACGGGCGCCGGCTTCACCAACCCGATCACCGTTCCCTTCGACCTGTCCGATCCGTTCCAGGACCTCGTGCCGGAGTCGCTCGACCGGGCGCTGAACGAGGGAGGCGTCCGGTGAGCCGTTGGGGAAGAACGGGATTCGTCGCTGCGCTGACCGCGGTGGCCGTCTCGGTGACCGGCTGCGGACTGGGTCTGCATCAGTTGCCGACGGGACGCAGCGGCGCCGGCGAGACCTACCGCGTGATCGCCGTGTTCGACGGAGCCGATCGGATCGATCCCGGCACCGAGGTGCGGGCAGGTCAGGCTGTGGTCGGCCGGGTCCACGGGATCTCGACGGACGGGCACCGGGCCTTCCTCGAACTGAGCATGAGTGAATGGGCCGCGCTTCCGTCGAACGTCGGTGCCTCCGTGCGGCTCCCGTCCGCGCTGGGCAACCCGTTCGTCCAGATCGATCTGCCGGAGCAGCCGTCGCCGGAGTTGCTCGCCGACGGCGACGTCATCGACCGGACGGAGATGGGGCCGGAACTCGAGGCCACGTTCGCGATGCTCGGACAGGTGATCAACGGCAGCGGTCTGGACCAGCTGCGCACGATCACCACCGAGCTGAACACCGCCTTCGGCGGCCGGGGGCAGACCGTTCGGGAACTGCTCGAGCGGACGGACCGGACGATGGCGCTGGCCGCCGAGAACGGCGACGACATCTCGCGGGCGCTGCGGGCCACCGACGCGGTGGCCGCGCGGCTGGCGCAGCAGCAACAGCTGATCGACGACGGTCTGGCGAGCAGCGCGGAGGTCGTGGACCTGCTCGCCGCTCAGGAGCAGGACCTCCGGTCGTTGGTCTCGAGCACCTCGTCGGTGCTCACCTCGCTGGACACGGTGCTGGCGGACTCCGGCCGGATCGGCGGAGCGGTCGACGACCTGGACGAAATACTGTCCGGGATAAGGGACTTCAACAACACCGTGGGGTCGGCGCTGACCAACATGAACGCCTTCATGGACGGCTTCGCGCGGTCCGTGCACGGCGACTACCTGTTGTTCGACGGCGCCCTGGACGTGCCGGGAGCGATCGACATGCTGCTCACCGGCGGCGTTCCGGTGACGATGCTCGGCGAGTCGCCGCCGGTCACCGTCCCGGCGGGGCTGCCGGACCTGCTTCGGGGTGGTGTTCGATGAAACGCCCGGTGCTGGTGCAGGTTTCACTGTTCGTTGTGGTAGGCCTGCTGGCCACCGCCTTCGGCGTCCGTTACGTCCTCGGCCCGCAGAGCTTCGGTGGCGGCATCGAGGTGCGAGCGCACCTGGTCGACGCCCGCGGTATCGGCCCCGGAACGACGGTGACCTACCGCGGGGTCGCGGTAGGGGAGATCGAATCGGTGACGATCGACGACGGCGGTCGCGGCTCGACGGCGGTGCTCGTGCTGGATCCGGACACCCGCATCCCGGTGGGCAGCACCGGACGGATCGCCACCGCGACCGCGATCGGCATCCTCACCCTCGACATCGAACCGCAGACCGCCGACGGCCCCTACCTGACGGACGGCGACACCGTCGAGGTCCCGGCGGACGAGCAGGGACTGCGCCTCGATCAGCTGCTCGTGCGGATGAGCGCACTGGTCGAGAGCATCGATCCGCAGTCCGTCGCCACGCTCGGCGAGACGTGGGGCACCGCCCTCGCCGGGACCGGAGCGGACCTGCAGTCGATGATCGAGAACGCCGACGCCCTCTCCACGATGGCATCCGAACGGGCGCCGGCCCTGGCGGCACTCCTCGAACAGGGTGTCGATCTGGTGAACACGCTCGCCGAGGACGCCGGCACCTTCCCGGGTGCGATGCGCGCCGCCCGGGACGTCTCCGACCAGCTCGTGGGCAGCCGGGACGCGCTCGTGTACCTGCTGGACCGGTCGCCGGACGCGCTGGCGAAGACGGAGGAGCTGTTCGCCGAGACCCGCGACGACTACGGGCTGCTGCTGACGAACCTGGTGACCGTGGGCGACGTGCTCGCCCCGCGGACCCCGGCGCTGGCGGCCGGCCTCGACTCGATCCCTGCGGCACTCGGCGATCTGACCTCGGTGGTCAAGGGCGACCGCGGCGACTTCTCGCTCGTCGCCACGCAGGGTCCGGTCTGCTACTACGACACACAGCGCCGCACGGTCGGCGACGAAAGCCCCCGCACGCCGAACCTGTCGCTCTACTGCCCGCCGGGCGAAGACCTCGCCCAGCGCGGCGCCCGCGTCGCGCCGCGGCCCGACGACCTCGGACTGCAACACCAGAGCACCCCGGGAAGGGTGACCGGGCCGGACATGGCGCAGGACCCGCTGCTCGTCCCGACCGGAGTCGAGGTGCTGCAGTACTGGCAGAAGCTGTTGGAAGGACTGGGTAACTGATGCCGACCACGGACCATACTGTCGACGACACCCCCGCGACCGCGCCGCCGGATCCGCCGGCCCCGCGCTCCCGGGTGCGGCGATGGCTGACGCCCGCACTGATCGTGCTGCTCGCCGCGGCCGCCGGCTTCTGCGGATTCCGGTGGTGGCAGGCCGAGCAGGCCGAGGGCCTGCGCGCCGACGCGCTGGACCGGGCGCGGGAGTACGCGATCGCCCTCGGCACCTACGACTACCAGCATTTCGACGATGCGCTGGCCGCGGTCACCGACGTCTCCACCGGGGAGTTCGCCGAGAAGTACCGCTCGGTGGCGGGGGACCTGCGCGGGCTCGTCGAGAACGGGCAGGGCGTGTCCGTCGCGACCGTGTCGCACGCCGCGGTCGAGACACTGGACGCGGATCGCGCGACGGTGCTCGTGTTCCTCGACCAGGACGTGAAGAACGTCGCGGTGCCGGACGGGCGGGTCGACGCGACGCGGTTCCTGATCACCCTCGCTCGGGTGGACGACCGGTGGCTGCTGCAGGGAGCGGATGCGAAATGACGGCGTGCGGGGCGGTGACATGCCGCGGGGCGGTGACATGCCGCGGGGCGGTGACATGCCGCGGGGCGGTGACATGCCGCGGGGCGGTGACATGGCGCGGCGCGGTGACATGGCGGACCTGACCGGACCCGGCGACGGTACGTCGGGACGGATCAGGAGGCTGACACAGGCCGCGCTCAACGCGGACGTGACGATCGCCCGGATCGAGGGCGTGGCCGACGGGATCGGCGTCTCGCTCGCGAACTTCGACCGGGTGCTGGGGCGGTTCGACGAGCAGCTCGGGGACTTCGCCGTGGCGGTGGACCGGCTCGGCGCGTCGATCGACCGGGTGGACCTCACTCTCCGGAAGATCGAACGGATCGTGGACACCGCCGATTGGCTGCTCACCCCGGTGACGGCGACCCGCCGGCAGCTGACCCGGTTGCCGGCGGAGATACTGCCGGTCCTGCACGGACCGTGGCGTGACGTGTCGGGACTGGCCCGCACGGTGCTCCGAGGGCTGGGCCGTCCGGGCCCGGGCTGAGAAGACCCGCCCGGGAGAGGAGTCTCCCGGGCGGGTGCCGTCTCGTCAGTACCGGGGCCGGGGGCCCAGGTCGTCGGACAGGTGCGGATGCTCGGAATCCGATCGCACCAGGTAGGCCTTGAAGGCCGCGGTGCCGCCCAGTGCGGCACCGAGCAGTAGCAGTAGCTGGACCACGTTCGCGTTCATTTCGGTTCTCCTCTCGACGTGTGGCCCGAGTTGCCGAGGGTCAGTCGGCCGTCGGGTGCTCCTGCTGGTCGTGTTCCGCGAACATGGCCTCGATGCGGGCCTTGATCTCCTCGGTGCTCATGGAGCGACGGGCCGCGGCGACAGCGGAGGTGTGCATCTGTGGTGTTGTTCCTGTCTGTGGTGTCGGAATGGACGGGGCTCGGTCGACCGGGACGATCAGTTCGTCCGGAGGAAGGACACGAGACCCGTGACGGTGGTGGTGGCGCCGATCGCCGTCAGGCCGGTGACCATGAGGGCCGCGGCGCTGACGGAGACGGCGGTGCCGAGTGCGTGCCCGAGGGCGGAGCGCCACCCCGACGTCGATGCGCCGGTGGTGGACGTGAGCACCAACGGGGTGCTCCGGGCGTCCTCGTCGTGTGCTGTGTGGCGGCGCGTTGCCGTGCCTGTCATATTCGGTTTATCCCCCTGCAAACAAATCGTGACTTGGTTCACAAAACCAATGCCGATGTGTTGTACCGCATCACAGCGACCGGCGCTACTCGAACGGATGTCCAACTCGTGCCGCGGCACCGCCGGACCGCCCCGAATTCGCATGTAGGAAGCGAATTTGCCGTCCGGGTGAATCGGGGGGTGTTCCGGCGTCTCTGGTTGAATGGCGATCCGACGCCCCGCACGGAAGGGCGCGGCTAAGAGGTCGAGGAGCGCTCATGCAGAACGGACAGTCCGCGGCTGATCCGGCGACGGTGTTCGCCGCACTGGCCGAGATCGTCTATCGCGGCGCCGAGCCCTCGGAGGCGTACGCGGCGATCTGCGTGGCCGCCACGATGCTGGTTCCCGGCTGCGACCATGCGAGCCTCATGCTGCGGGAAGGCAGGGCGTACGTCACCGTCGGCGCCTCCGACGCCGTCGCGCGGCACGTCGACGACCTCGAGCGCGCCACCGGCGAGGGGCCGTGCCTGGATGCGATCGAGGAGGAGGCCGCCCAGATCGAGCCGGACCTGAGCGTCTCCGAGCAGTGGCCGCACCTGGCTCCCGGCGTCGTGAAGCAGACGCCCGTGCGGGGGGCGATGGGATTCCGGTTGCGGGTCGACGACCGCAAGGTCGGGTCGCTGAACCTGTTCTCCGACACGCCGGGGGCCTTCGACCTCGCGGCCGCCGCGAACGGCACCGTCCTGGCCGCCTTCGCGGCCGTCTGCGTCGCCGCCGTCTCCCGCGGCGAGGATGTCGCCTCGCTCCGCAACGGCATCGAGAGCAATCGGGAGATCGGCAAGGCGATCGGGCTCCTCATGGCGCTGAACAAGATCTCCGACGACGAGGCTTTCGATCTCCTTCGCCGGACGTCGCAGCAGGTCAACGTCAAGGTTGCGGAGCTGGCCCGCACCGTCGTGGACCAGCATCGCCGTGAGATCAAGGGGAGTAGCTGAACCTCGGATCCCACCCCTTGCCATCGGGGTGTGATGCAGGTAACATCAGTAGTGCGAATCGAGCAGACGTCCGAGGACGACAGAGGCTCGTGAAGCAGAGATCCGGCCCGGAGGTTGCGAAAGCGATTCCCGGGCCGAACCCCTGTCCGGGGGCGGTCTCGTCCGAGCGGCGGGTCAGGCGAGCCGCTCGCGGCGCAGCTGCTCGACCTCCGGCAGGTCCAGCGGCGGCAGCGAGTCCACACCGAGCGCGCGCGTCAGCAGCAGGTCCGCCAGCTCGGGATTGCGGGCCAGCACCGGGCCGTGCATGTACGTGCCGACCACCGAGCCCTGGACGACCCCTTCGACGCCGTCTCCCACGCCGTTGCCGACGCCCCGGGTGACCCGGCCCAGTGCACGGGCGGCGGGGCCGAGAGTCGTTCCGCCGCGGTGGTTCTCGAATCCGGTCAGCGGCAGGCGCAGGCCCTCGACGAGGGGAGTGGTGACCACCTCGCCGATGGCCCGGGTCTGCTGCGGAGTGGTGGTCACGTCGAGCAGGCCGACGCCGTCGACGCGCTCGCCCGCCGACGTCTGGTACCAGTTGCCGAGCACCTGGATCGCCGCGCAGATCGCCAGCACCGGCGCCCCGCGTTCGACCGCCCGTTGCAGGCCCGGATGGCGCTGCAGGTGCCGAGTGGCGAGGCGCTGCGCCGAGTCCTCGGCCCCGCCGAGGGTGTACAGGTCCAGGGACTCGGGCACTGGGTCCGTCAGGTTGATCGACACGACCTCGGCGTCCTGCCCGCGCATCCGCAGGCGCTGCCGCAGGACCAGCGCGTTGCCGCCGTCGCCGTAGGTGCCCATCACGTCGGGCAGCACGAGCCCGATCCGCACGGTGGACTCAGACATGCGCGGCTCCCTTCGCCAGAGCGGTGTTCAGATCCCGGAACGCGGTGTAGTTGGCCAGGACCTCGACCCGTCCCGGCGGGCACGACGCGATGGCCCGGATCGGATCCGCCACCAGCGTGTGCTCGACCCCGGCGTAGGTCAGCCGTACGGCCAGGTCGGTGCCGCGCTCGCCGGACGCCACGACGTGCACGCCCTCGAAGTGCTCGAACCGCACGTCCCACAGCCACGACAGGTCCTCCCCGTCGGGCACCTGCCCGTTGACCGCGATGACGAGACCGTCGACCGTCGGGTCGATCATCGACAGGGCCTCCTGCCACCCGGCCGGGTTCTTCGCGAGCAGCATGTGCACCGAATGCGGACCCACCTGCACGGTCTTGTACCGGCCGGCGACCTCCTCGACGACACCCGCGGCCGCGACGGCCGCGGCCGGATCGGCGCCGAGGGCGACCGCCGCGGCCACCGCCTGAGCGGCGTTACCGCGGTTGGCGCGCCCGGGCAGGGTCAGCGTCATCGGCAGCACCAGACCGTCCGGCCCGTAGAGATTCTCGTCGTCGACCCACCAATCCGGTTCGGGCCGTGCGAAATCCGAGCCCGTACTGTGCCAGCGCCCGTCTTCCCAGAGGATCGGCTCACCGGTGCGAGGGCAGCTGACCGAGTCGCCCGACCAGCCGGCACCGGCCGCCACCCAGACCACGTTCGGGTGGTCGTAGGCGACGGAGGTGACGAGCACGTCGTCGCAGTTGGCGACGACCACCGCGTCCGGGTGGCGTTCGAGGCCCGCACGCAGCTTGCGTTCGATCATGTTGATCTCGCCCACGCGGTCGAGCTGATCGCGGCTGAGGTTGAGCAGCACGATCGCTTCGGGGTCGAGGGCGTCCGCGACGTGCGGGGTGTGCAGCTCGTCGACCTCGATCGCGGCGAGCGGCGCCTCCTGGTGGGCGACCAGCGCGGCGACGATGCCGGCGTCCATGTTCGCCCCGTCGGCCTGCGTGGCGACGGCGTCCATCGTCTCCAGGGCCGCCGCCGTCATCCGGGTGGTGGTGGACTTGCCGTTGGTGCCGGTGACCAGGACGGTGCGACGGCCGCGGCCGAGCTGTTCCATCAGGCGCGGATCGATCTTCAGCGCGACGAGGCCGCCGATCATCGACCCCTTGCCGCGCCCCGCCTTCTGCGACGCCCACGAGGCGGCCTTCGCCGCGCGCAGCGCCAGCCGCCCGCGCCCGGTGATTCGAGTGCTTGTACCCACGTCGCGAGTTTTCCACAGCGGCGCCTCCACCGCCGCGGCGCGGCCGTGTCCACCGCCGCGGCGCGGCCGTGTCCGCACGGTCACACGCCGCTACGCTGCGGGAATCGCTCACAGCGACCGCGCCGCCGGATGCGCCGCCGCAGGTTGCGTGGTCCCCTGAGGCGGGGAGGTGGTCGCCGTGGCGGAGGCGGATACAACCGGCGGGAACACCGGGACGTACGTCGTGGTGGGCGACACCACCGTCGCGCGCCGGGTCTGCGCCTCGCTCGTCGACCTCGGCTGCGCGGTGCGGCACGCGCCCCGGCCCGACGACGAGGAGCTGCGGGCCCTCCTGGACCGGCCGCCGGTCGCCGGGATCGCGGTGCTCCTGCAGGACGACGTGGTCGCGCTGCGGTATGCGCTCGCCGCGGCGCACCTGCAGCCGGACGCACCGATGGTCGCGACGATCTTCGACCGCACGATCGGCGATCAGCTCGCACGGTTCCTGCCGCAGTGCGACGTGACGTCGCCGGCGGATCTCGCCGTGGCCTCCCTGGCCGGGCCGTGCGTGGCACCCGGCCTGCTGGCCGTGACCTCCACCCGCGAACCGCGCGGCATCCGCGTGGCCGGCGACGTGCTCGACGAGGTGCCCGTCGCGGTACCGCGACGGATGGTGTGGCAGCGGTGGGCCGGGCAGCTCACCGCGGTGCTGCGCACCCACGAGACCGGCACCCGCATCCTGCTGGCCGGGCTGCTCGGCCTGGCGGCGGTGCTGTTCGGCGACTGGGCCTGGCTGACCTTCGGGGAGGGCAAGGGGGCGATCGACGCGTTCCACGAGGCGGTCCGCGTGGTCACGACGGTGGGCCCGGCGGCCGATCCGCACGGCAACGAGGCGTACGCCGCGATCGCGTCGACCGCGATGCTGGCGACGATCGTGTTCACCGCCATGTTCACCGCCGGGGTGGTGGACCGGCTGCTGGGCCCCCGCCTGACCGCGCTGCTCGGCCCCCGGTCGCTGCCCCGCTCCGGGCACGTGATCGTGGTGGGCCTCGGGCAGGTGGGCCTGCGGCTGTGCCGGGAGCTGCGGGACCTCGGCATCCCGGTGGTGGGCGTCGAGCGGGACACCAATGCCCGCAACCTGCGGCTCGTGCGCGACCTGAACATCCCCGCTGTGGTCGGCGACGGCGGCGACCGGCGGCTGCTCGAACGCGTCGGGGTGCATCGCGCGGCGGCGCTCGCCGCGGTCGGCTCCGACGACCGGGACAACGTCGCGGTCTCGCTCGCCGTCCAGGGCGTCGCGCCGGGCCTGCGGCTGGTGTTGCGCGCGGGCGAGCGCGAGGTGCTCGCCGAGACGGGCTCGCTGCTGCCGCTGGGCGTGATCCGCGACGTGACCAGCCTGAGCGCGACGTACGTGCTCGCGCGCCTGCTGGGTCGCGAGCCGCTGGGGTGGTCGCCGGTGCGGTGCACGTACACCTGCGCTTCCCGGACGGCCGGTTCGAGGAGCTGCCGATCGCGTCGCCGGGTGGATGCCGGCACACGTCGGCTGCAGGCGTGGGGACGAGCCTGCGGTAGCCGTCGGTGGTATGCCGGAGAGCACCGTCCCGACGTCAGCGACCGCCGAAGGCCTCGCCAACAGCGAAGGCGACGACGAGTAGAAGCGTGAGGGAGGCGATCACGACAAGGAGAATCGACCGCTCCCCCTTCCGGAAGATGGCCAGGCCTGCCGTGACCAGCGAGACGCCAGCGAGCCCGATGATGGCGATGCCTGCCGCAATGCTGAGAGCCCGCCACGAGTCGGGGATCAGGCGAAGTACGGACCAGTACAGGGGGTAGAGCAGCACGGGTAGCAGCAGCCACAACGCGCGCTTCCCCAGCTGGGTTCGCGGTAGGACGTACATCTTCGATTCCCCCTGCCTATACGGTCCTTTCGGTCCGGGAACCGGGACACAGAACGTCAACCGGCTGCGAACAGCCTGGAGTGCGCGAGGGGCGGTTTCAGCAAGTCCCCCGGCTGCAGGTCAGCCTTCGTGTCATGGAAGAGGGGGCCGAAGTCCTTGGCCTCGGACGGCATCGGTTCGTTCTCTGCTCCGGATGCTTCGTTCACCCCGACATGTTCGCTGATGCCGCGGCGCGTGTCCGTCGCCGCGGTCACGAGTTTCCTTACTGTGCGGGCCGACGGCCATGTGGTGTGGGACGGCTCCGGCTAGCTGCCGGATTCGCCGAAGCTGCCGTGCCGCCCGGCGCCGGCGGCGAACCGGGAGGCGCCGTCGAGCGTGTCGTGGGCGAGGGAGACCGTGCCGTGCCGGAACTCGTTGAGCAACGCCTGGTCCTCGTCGAGACCGTGCTGTTCGAGCAGGGAGAGACGATCCCGGCGCAGGCAGGTCTGGGGGAAGGCGGCGATCTCGGCGGCGAGCGTGCGGGCCGCGGCGAGCGCCTGCCCGGCGGGCACGAGCCGGTTGACCAGCCCGATGCGCAGCGCCTCGTCGGCTTCGACGGGACGGCCGGTCAGGACGAGATCCATCGCGCGGCTCTCGCCGATGAGCCGCGGCAACCGCACCGTGCCGCCGTCGATCAGCGGCACGCCCCAGCGGCGGCAGAACACGCCCAGCACCGCCCCCTCCTCGGCGACGCGCAGATCGGCCCACAGCGCCAGCTCGAGCCCGCCCGCGACGGCGTGGCCCGAAATCGCGGCGATGACGGGCTTGGACAGCCGCATCCGCGACACGCCCATCGGCCCGTCACCGTCCGGGGCGACCCGGTTTGCGCGTCCCTCACTGATCGCCTTCAGGTCGGCGCCGGAGCAGAAGGTGCCTCCCTCGCCGTGCAGGACGGCGACCGCCGCCTCGTCGTCGGCGTCGAAGGCGCGGAAGGCGTCGGCGAGCGCCTGCGCCGTCTCCCGGTCGACCGCGTTGCGGACCTCGGGACGGTTGATCCCGATGGTGGTGACGGGCCCGTCGCGGCGGACCCGAACCGGATCGGACGTCATCGTCGTGATCCCCCCGGGGGCGGCGTCAGGCCAGCGCCTTGGCCTTGAGGGCCTGGTATTCGGCCTCGGTGATGGTGCCCGCGTCGAGCAGGGCCTTGGCGTCGGCGATGTGCTCGGCGGGGGACTTGCCGGCGACCTCGCGGATGTAACTGTCCTGGGCCTGCTTGACCTGGGCGTACTCCCGCGCGGAGCGCTCGGCCATGCCCTTGCCGTTGACGATCAGATAGATCAGGGCGGTCAGGAACGGCAGGAAGATCAGGAAGACGATCCAGATCGCCTTGATCCAGCCGGACTGCTGGTGGTTGCGGAACAGGTCTCCGATGATGGAGAAGAGCACCATCAGGTACGCGATGAACGCGAAGCTGACGATGATGAACCAGATGATGTCCCAGAAATCCATGTGACGCTCCCTTTCGTGGGGCACGTGCGGAGACGGATCCGAACCGAGATTCGCCCGGCCGACAAACGGACACGCGGCGGCACTCCTGCGAAAGAGTACCGCCGCGTTCGTCCGAATTCGCGCCGTTTGCCGCGGTGTTCGCGGGACCGGAGGGCTCAGTGGGCCCGGTTCACCGCCGAGACCACCGCGCGCAGCGACGCCGTCGTGATGGACGGCGCGATTCCGACACCCCAGACCAGGGCCGAAACCCCGTCGGGCCGGGTCACGTCCGCCTCGACGTACGCGGCCGCGAGGGCGTCGTCACCGGCCGACATGGCGTGCTCGGCGTAGCCGCGGACCGCCACCTGGTAGCCCAGGGTCTCCAGGGCGTCGACGAAGGCGGCGAGCGGGCCGTTGCCGGACCCGGTGATCTCCTGTTCCTTGCCGTGATACTTCACGACCGCGGTGACGGTGTCGGTGCCGTCGTCGGTCTCGGCCGCGGCGACCTTCTGCCGGATCCGCTCGAGCGGGGTGATCGGGGTCAGGTACTCCTCGTGGAAGATGTCCCACATCTCCTTGGGGCTGACCTCGCCGCCCTCACCGTCGGTGACGCGCTGCACCGCCTGCGAGAACTCGATCTGCAGCCGCCGCGGCAGGTTCAGGCCGTGGTCGTGCTTCATGATGTACGCCACGCCGCCCTTGCCGGACTGCGAGTTCACCCGGATCACGGCCTCGTAGCTGCGGCCGACGTCCTTCGGGTCGATCGGCAGGTACGGAACCGCCCAGTTCAGGTCGTCGACATCGGTGCCCGCCGCGTCGGCGTCGGCCTTCATCATGTCCATGCCCTTGTTGATGGCGTCCTGGTGGCTGCCCGAGAAGGCCGTGTACACCAGGTCGCCGCCGTAGGGGTGCCGCTCGGGCACGGGCAGCTGGTTGCAGTACTCGACGGTGCGGCGGATCTCGTCGATGTTGGAGAAGTCGATCTGCGGGTCCACGCCGCGGCTGAACATGTTCAGGCCGAGGGTGACCAGGCACACGTTGCCGGTGCGCTCGCCGTTGCCGAACAGGCAGCCCTCGATGCGGTCGGCGCCGGCCTGGTAGCCCAGTTCGGCCGCCGCGACGCCGGTGCCGCGGTCGTTGTGCGGGTGCAGCGACAGGATGATCGAGTCGCGCTTGGCCAGGTTGCGGTGCATCCACTCGATCGAGTCGGCGTACACGTTCGGCGTGGCCATCTCGACCGTCGCCGGCAGGTTGATGATCACGGGGTTCTCGGGGGTCGCGCCCAGGGTGTCGACGACCGCGTCGCACACCTCCTTGGCGTACGACAGTTCCGTGCCGGTGTACGACTCGGGGGAGTACTCCCACCGCCAGTTCGTGTCGGGGTGGTTCTTCGCCTCCTCGAGTACCAGTTCGGCCGCGTCGGTGGCGATCTTCTTGACCGTGTCCTTGTCCGCCTTGAACACCACGCGGCGCTGCAGGATCGACGTCGAGTTGTAGAAGTGGACGATGGCCGTGTGGGCCCCGGCGCACGCCTCGAAGGTGCGCTTGATCAGCTCGGGGCGGGCCTGCGTCAGCACCTGGATGGTGACGTCGTCGGGAATCGCGTTGTCCTCGATGATCTCTCGGACGAAGTCGAAATCGGTCTGGCTCGCCGACGGGAAGCCGACCTCGATCTCCTTGTAGCCCATACGTACCAGCAGGTCGAACATGCGCCGCTTGCGGGCGGGGCTCATGGGGTCGATGAGCGCCTGGTTGCCGTCACGCAGGTCCACGGCGCACCAGGCGGGGGCCCGGTCGATGACCTTGTCCGGCCAGGTGCGGTCCGGCAGCGTGACCGGCTCGACCTCCTCGGCGAACGGCCGGTACCGGTAGGTCGGCATCGAGGAGTTCTTCTGCGTGTTCCACGCCGGCTGATCGGCGGGGGCGGGCTTGCTCGGCGGCGTGATAGTGCGCGAGCCGGAGGTGAATGCGTCGGCGGGTGACATGACGTAACTCCAAAAAAAGGGGACCGGTGAGTCCGGATGAGGATACGACCGGCGCGACCACACCCCGCGACGGGAAGCCGGTCTGGTCAGATCCCGCCGCGGCGGCCGAGGAGAAGCGCGCGCTGCATGCCAGGCAGTGTACTCGCTCGCCCCCGCCGGAGCCCACCCGGGATGCGGGGATTTCGCTGCCGGGGCCGAGCGGAGCAGGCCGTACGAACGTGACCCGATCGATACGGAGGGCGCTGTCGCGAGCCCCGCCGATCCAATACGTTGACCTCATTCGTCACACAAGCACCATCGGTCACAGGAGTATCAGGGAAGACGCGTTTCGGTCACCCGGCCGGGAGGAGAGCTCATGAGGGCGGTCCGGTCGGCGACGACGTTCTCCTCGGCGCTGCTGCTCGCGCTCGGCTGCGCGGTGCCGTTTGCCGCCACCGCTCAAGCGGAACCGTGCGGGGGCTCCGGGTCCGGAAGCAGCGGCTTCGGCAGCAGCAACCCCGGTGCCGGGACGCCGCAGGGACCGCTCCCGACGATCACCTCCGGGCCCCACCCGCACCGTCGCCTGGGTCACGGGACCGCGCAGCCCGAACCGGACCGACACCCGCTTCTCCGTCTCGGGCACCGACCTGGGAATCATGTGGGACAACGGCGGGACCGGCCCCGGCCGGCAGGTGCTCGCGGCCTTCGGAGACACCTTCGGCGACTGCTCGGTCGAGGGCGACGAATGGCGCCGCAACATCCTCATGCGCAGCGGCGACACCGAGCTGTCGGACGGCATCGCCGTGCCCGACCCCCGACCCGGGGATCGCTACTCCGGGGCGCCGGTGCTCTCCTCCGACCCGAACTTTGCCCGCGAGGTCCTCGGCAGCGTCGGCATCGACGGGGTCGAGACCACCGTCGTGCCCACCGCCGGCATCTCGGTCGGCGGCACGCAGTACATCAACTTCATGTCGGTGCGCGCCTGGGGCGAACCGGGCGAATGGTGGACCAACGCCTCGGCCGTCGCGTACTCGACCGACAACGGTGAGACATGGACCGTCGACCCGGCCACCGCGCGGATGAACACCCCCGTCGAGGTCCCCGGCGTCCAGCAACTGGCGACGGGCAACAGCAACTTCCAACAGCACGCGTACGTGAAGCACGAGGGCTACGTCTACGACTTCGGCACGCCCGACGGGCGCTTCGGTCCGGCCCACGTCTCGCGCGTGCCCGAGGCACAGATCCGCGACCTCACCGCCTACGAGTTCTGGACCGGCACCCACTGGATCCTCGGCGGGATCGATGCGGCGGTCCCCGTCGTCGACGCCCCGGTCGGCGAGATGTCGGTGCACTGGACCGGCAGCACCTTCGTCCTCCTCTACGGCAACGAGGAACGCGGGCAGATCGAGATGCGCACGAGCGCGCGCCCGGAAGGCCCGTGGAGCGCGCCGCGGGCGGTCGTCACCGGCGCCCAGATCGGCGGCCTGTACGCGCCGTACATCCATCCGTGGTCCAGCGGCAACGACCTGTATTTCGTCGCGTCCCGCTGGAGCGACTACAACGTCATGCTGCTGCGCACGACCGTCGCGGGATGAGCCGCCCGTCCGGTCTCAGCCCCCGTGACGGATCGTCTCGCGCGGCTCGGCGTAACGGACGGTCTCGTACCCGATGAGGACGAGCAGCACCGCCACCAGGATGCCGAGGGTCGCCAGCGCCGGGACGTGCCCCACCACGGGAAGGAGTGCGAGCAGGACGACCGCCGTCGTCGCCCGGGGAACCTCGACGCGACCGGTCGCGTAGGCCCGGAAGAACACCAGGGCGAGGAGATAGAGCGCGGCCCCGCCGTACAGGCCGGCCAGCGGCCAGCCCTGGAGGGGATCGGTGAGCCGATGATGGTTCCCGTCCCCGACGTAGGCGAGGATCTTCTTCAGGCCCAGCGAGAGCATGACGATTCCGATCACCATCGGCAGGTGGGCGTAGCTGTAGCAACGCTGGGCGATCCGGATCAGCCGGGTCCCGGTCGCCGCGTCGAAGACCTTCTCGACGGCCAGGGACGTGACGTCGAAATACGCCCACCACAGCAGCGCCGAGACGGACAGACCCAGCAGTGACGCGACGATGATCGCCCAGGAGATCGGCAGCGCCGCGACGCCGATCCCGATCGAGACGATCGACTCACCGAGGGCGACGATCACCATGAGTCCGTGCCGCTCCGCGAAGTGGCTCACCGAGCGGAGCCGCCACCCGGTGCCCCCGGCCAGGGTGCCGAGGTAGTCGCCCGCCAGGGCGAGGATCCACAGCACCGTCTGCGCGGGTCCGGACAGCTGCGAGGCGATCAGCAGGAACGCCGTTCCCGCCAGCATGCTCGGAAGGAATCGGAGCACCTGCCGCCGCAGCTGCGGATCGTCCCGGCTCAGGACGAGGAACGTCGACAGGTGGATCAGGCGCACGGTGAAGTAGCCGACCGCGAAGATCACCGGTCCGTCGAGGCCACCCGGCATGTCGTCGAACGCCTCGGGAATCGTCAGGGCGACGACGAACACGGCCCCCATCGCGGCGAACATCACCACTCGCATGAGGCCCTCGTCGGCGCGGGCGAGATTGCCCAGCCACGAGTAGCCGACCCACACCCACCACAGCACCGCCATGACGAGGGCGGCGCGCAGCACGTCGACGCCGCTGGTGTCCACCGCCATGAGGTCGGTGACCCGGGTCAGGGCGAAGACGAACACGAGATCGAAGAACAACTCGATGGGGGAGGCGGAGGAACGTTCGTCCAACGCTCGGACCTGCAGGCGTCTGCCGATGCTCACGCCGGAGATGCTGTCACCACCCGAGACCGCTGTCACGCCCGACGGTTCCGGCCCTCGCCGCGGGCCGGGAGCGGACGGCTGCCGGGTGCCGGGGCAGGTCGAGCCCCGTCCCTCCAGGCCGCATCGGTAAGCTGATCCCCTGGACTTGCACCCAAGACCCCGGAGGTTCGCCAGCGTGGCACTCGTCGTCCAGAAGTACGGAGGATCCTCGGTCGCGACGGCCGAGCGGATCCGGCGCGTCGCTGAACGGATCGTCGAGACCAAGAAGGCGGGCAACGACGTCGTCGTCGTGGTCTCGGCGATGGGCGACACCACCGACGAGCTGCTCGACCTCGCCCAGCAGGTGTGCCCGGCGCCGCCGGCGCGGGAGATGGACATGCTCCTCACCTCCGGTGAGCGGATCTCCAACGCCCTGGTCGCGATGGCGATCCACTCGCTCGGCGCCGAGGCGCGGTCGTTCACCGGCTCGCAGGCCGGCGTGATCACCACGAGCAGCCACGGCAACGCGAAGATCATCGACGTCACCCCCGGCCGCGTCCGGGCCGCGCTGGACGAGGGCAGCATCGTCCTCGTCGCCGGCTTCCAGGGCGTGAGCCAGGACAGCAAGGACATCACCACCCTCGGCCGCGGCGGCTCCGACACGACCGCCGTCGCCCTGGCCGCGGCGCTGAACGCCGATGTCTGCGAGATCTACACCGACGTCGACGGCGTCTTCACCGCCGACCCGCGCATCGTCAAGGACGCGCAGCGGCTCGAGAAGGTCTCCTTCGAGGAGATGCTCGAGCTCGCGGCGTGCGGCGCGAAGGTGCTCATGCTGCGCTGCGTCGAGTACGCCCGCCGCTACAACGTGCCCGTGCACGTTCGTTCGTCGTACACCACCAAGCCCGGCACCATCGTGTCCGGATCGATGGAGGACATCCCCGTGGAAGAGGCTCTGATCACCGGCGTCGCGCACGATCGCGGCGAGGCCAAGGTCACCGTCGTCGGCCTGCCCGATACCCCCGGTTACGCCGCGAAGGTGTTCCGCGCCGTCGCCGACGCCGAGATCAACATCGACATGGTGTTGCAGAACATCTCCAAGGTGGAGACGGGCAAGACCGACATCACCTTCACCCTGCCCAAGGGCGACGGCCCGCGCGCCGTGGAGCTGCTGAGCAAGCAGCAGGAGGAGATCGGCTTCACCCAGGTGCTGTTCGACGACCACATCGGCAAGGTCTCGCTCGTCGGCGCCGGCATGAAGAGCCACCCGGGCGTCACGGCGAAGTTCTGCGAGGCCCTCGCGGGTGCGGGCATCAACATCGACCTCATCTCCACGTCGGAGATCCGTATCTCGGTCCTCGTCGACGACACGGAACTCGACGACGCGGTGCGCGCCCTGCACGCCGCGTTCGAACTCGGCGGCGAGGAAGAAGCCGTCGTCCACGCCGGAACGGGACGGTAATCGCTGTGACCACTCTCGCTGTCGTCGGTGCCACCGGACAGGTCGGCATCGTCATGCGCACCCTGCTCGAAGAGCGCAACTTCCCCGCCGACCGGGTGCGGTTCTTCGCCTCGGCCCGCTCGGCCGGCAAGAAGCTGCCGTTCCGCGGCGAGGAGATCGTCGTGGAGGACGCAGCCGCGACCTCCGACGAGGATCTGAAGGGCATCGACATCGCCCTGTTCTCGGCCGGAGCGACCCTCTCGCGCGCGCAGGCGCCGCGGTTCGCCGCCGCCGGCGCGACCGTCGTCGACAACTCCTCGGCCTGGCGCAAGGATCCCGAGGTTCCCCTCGTCGTGAGCGAGGTGAACCCGCAGGAGGCGAAGAACCCGCCCAAGGGCATCATCGCCAACCCGAACTGCACCACCATGGCCGCGATGCCGGTGCTCAAGGTCCTGCACGACGAGGCCGGACTGCAGCGGCTGATCGTCTCGAGCTACCAGGCCGTCTCCGGCAGCGGCATCGCCGGCGTCGACGAACTGCTCGGCCAGGCGCGCGCCGTCATCGGCGACGCCGAGAAGCTGGTGCACGACGGCAGCGCCGTCGACTTCCCGGCCCCGGACAAGTACGTCGCGCCCATCGCGTTCAACGTGCTGCCGCTGGCCGGCTCCCTCGTCGACGACGGCAGCGGCGAGACCGACGAGGACCAGAAGCTGCGCAACGAGTCCCGCAAGATCCTCGGACTGCCGGACCTGCTGGTGTCGGGTACCTGCGTGCGCGTGCCGGTGATCACCGGCCACTCCCTGTCGATCAACGCCGAGTTCGAACGCCCGCTGTCGGTGGAGCGCGCGAAGGAACTGCTCGCGAACGCCCCCGGCGTGCGGCTCGTGGACGTTCCGACGCCGCTGCAGGCCGCGGGCCAGGATCCGTCGCTGGTGGGCCGGGTCCGTCAGGATCCGGGTGTGCCGGACGGGCGTGGTCTGGCGCTGTTCGTCTCGGGGGACAACCTGCGGAAGGGCGCCGCCCTCAACACCATTCAGATCGCCGAGCTGCTGGTGTAGGTTCTTCGCCCCCGAGGGGGAGGTTGCCGCGACACGTCGCCGGCAACCTCCCCCTCGTCGTTCTCGGTGGGGCGTCGACGCATGGGCGCGGCGTTCCTCGTGCCGATTTCGCCGGCAGAGACGATCAGGACGCGTGTGTGTCCTCTGACGAGACCGGATGATCGGATTCGTCGAACGACGGCCGGTTCCCCTGAGCGAGCATGAGGTGGTCGTTGCTGGCGCCCGCTGCGATCATCGGCTAGGCCAGGGCGGTGTCGTCGACGATGAAGTCGACGACGACGGGACGGTCTTCGATGGCGCGTGCGCGATGGTGTCCTCGAGATCCGCCTCGTGTTCGCAACGCAGCCGAGCGCTTCGGCGAGGAGGGCCAAGTCCGGGATGCGCCGCGAATGGGTGGCGAGGTCGACGCTCGAATAGCGGCACTGGTAGTGGATTTGCTGGAGTTGCCGGACCATGCCGAGGTTGCCGTTGTTGATGATCGCGACCTTGATGGGATGCCTTCGACGGCGGCGGTGGCCAGTTCCTGGTTGGTCATCTGGAAACATCCGTCACCGTCGATCGCCCAGACCTCCCGATCCGGGGTGCCGAGTCTGGCGCCGAGTGCGGCGGGAACGGCGTAGCCCATGGTGCCGAGGCCGCCGGAGTTGAGCCAGGTGCGGGGCTTGTCGTAGGTGATGAAGTGTGCGGCCCACATCTGGTGCTGTCCGACTCCGGAGACGTAGATCGCGTCCGGGCCCGCCGTGCGTCCGATCGCATCGATGACGCGTTCGGGCGCCAGAGCGCCGGTGGGCGGGCGGGTGTAGCCGAGGGGGAAGGTGTCGCGTAGTCGGTCCAGATCGGCGTACCAGCCGGTCGGATCGGGTGCGGGAGGGCAGGCTGGGCGGTCGCGGATGTGGCGTATCAGGGAGCTGATCGTTGTCTTGCAGTCGCCGACGATCGGTACGTCGGCGAAGCGGTGCTTGCCGATCTCGGCCGGGGTCGATATCGACGTGGATGACCCGGGCGTGCGGGGCGAACGAGGCGGGGTCGCCGGTGACCCGGTCGTCGAACCGTGCGCCGAGTGCGATCAGCAGGTCACTGCGTTGCAGGGCGGCGACGGCGGCGACGGTGCCGTGCATGCAGGGCATGCCGTAGTGCAGTCGGTGACTGTCGGGAACGCGCCGCGGGCCATGTGGGTGGTCACCGACGGGGATGCCGGTCTGCTCGGCGAGTTCACGCAGTTCGTTCGAGGCGTCGGCTTTGATCACTCCGCCGCGGACGTAGAGCACCGGGCGTTCGGCTGTGGCGATCAGGTCGGCTGCGGCCCGGAGCTGCTTGTCGTGGGGTTGCGTGATGACGTGGTGCCCCGGTAGCTGTCGTTCCGCGGGCCAGGTGAAGGTGGTGCGGGCTTGCAGGACGTCCTTGGGAATGTCGACGAGCACCATGCCGGGTCGGCCGCTGGAGGCGATGTGGAAGGCGTCGGCGAGGGCTCGGGGGATCTCGGCCGGGTCGGTGAGCAGGACGTTCGGGACAGCTTCGAGACGCAGAACTGTCGTAGGAACGTACGGGTCGCGAAATCCACTTCATCGATCGGAGTGGTGGTCACCATCGCCAGAAGGCGTTGGTAGAACACCGCGGGGGTGAGGCCGAATTCGGGAAGGATGTACTCGTCTCCTCCGCCGAAGGGGGACCATTTGACGGCGAATGCCAGCAGGGTGCGATCGTCCGGGCTCACGCTTGCTCCTTCCGGGTGTGGTGGGCGGTCAGGTCAGGTCGGTTGTGGTGAAGCCGCATTCGAGGGTGTTCTTGACTGTGGTGAGGAAGCGGGCGGCGTCGGCGCCGTCGACGATGCGGTGGTCGTAGGTGATCGACAGGTAGGCCATCGAGCGCACGTCGATGCGGAGTTCACCGTCGGCTCGGATGGGGATCAGTCGTTCGACCACGGCACCGACGCCGAGGATGCCGGTCTGGGGCTGGTTGAGGATCGGGGTGTCGAACAGGGCGCCGCGGCTTCCTGTGTTGGTGAGGGTGAAGGTGCCGCCGGTCAGTTCGTCCGGGGAGATGGTGCCGGTGCGGACGCGTTCGGCCTTGTCGGCGATGGCCCGGGCGAGCCCTTCGATCCCGAGATTCTGGGCATCGCGGATGACCGGCACCATCAGCCCTTTGTCGCTGTCGACGGCGATGCCCAGGTGGCAATGGTCGAAATAGGTCACCTCGGTGACCTCGCTGTTCAGCGAAGCGTTCAGAATCCGGTGCTGCGCGAGCGCGTCGACGGCGGCCTTGGCGAAGAACGGCAGGAACGAGAGCTTGATGCCGGTGCGGTCGTAGAACTCGTCCTTGTAGGTGGTGCGCAACCGGGCGATGGCGGTGACGTCCACCTCGAACACCGTAGTCAGCTGGGCGGCGGTTTGTAGCGACTCGACCATTCGCCGGGCGATGGTGCGGCGGATGCGGGGCAGCTTTTCCACTGTGGTGTCGCCGGTCTCGGGGTCCTTCGGTTGTGGGGCAGCGTCTTTCGGTGTGGGGGGCGGTGCCGGGGGCGACGGCCGCAGGGGAGGAGCCGCCGCCACCGGCGCCACCGGCGCCGCCGCCACCGGCGCCACCGGCGCCGCCGCGGCCGGGGGTGCCGGATTCGCAGCAGGCGCCGGGATGGGTGGCTCAGAGGGTGTATCCACCGATCCGGTGTCCGGTTCGGCGATGACGGCCAGGTCGGCGCCGACGGCGACGACGTCGTTCTCCTCGGCGAGGATGCGTTGCAGGACACCGGTGACGGGGGAGGGGATCTCGGTGTCGACCTTGTCGGTGGCGACCTCGAGCAACGGTTCTTCGGCGGTGACGTGGTCGCCGGGTCGTTTGAGCCAGCGGGTGACGGTGCCCTCGTCGACGCTCTCGCCGAGGGCCGGCATGCGCACGGTGGTGCCGGTGAGTTGTCCGGTGGTCATGGGGTCTCTTCTGTTTCCGGTGATGTGTGAACGGTGCCAGGTCAGGGGAGGAGGTCGAGGGCGGCGGCGACGATGCTGTCGGTGTCGATGCCGTGGTAGCGGTAGACGTCGTCGAGCCCGCCGACCTGCCCGAACTTGCTGACACCGAGGCAGGTGCTGCGCACCCGGTTGATGCCGGCGAGGAAGGCGAGGGTGTGGGGGTGGCCGTCGAGGACGGTGACCATCGGGGTGGCGCGGTCGGCGGGGAAGAGCTGATCGAGGATCCAGCTCTGACCCGAGGCTCGGCCCTGGCGGGCCTGCCAGGCCTCGAACAGCAGTCCGGGGCTGGTGATGCACAGCACGTCGGCCGGCGCACCGGAGGCCTCGAGCCGGTCGGCGGCGGCGAGCGCTTCCGTGATCATCGCGCCCATCGCCACGATCGTGGCCTGCGCGTCGTCGCGGCGCCGGATCGGGTAGCCACCGGCGACGACCTGGCGGCGGCGGCGTTCGCGCGCGGCCGGGTCGGTGGGCACGGCGGCAAGGGTCTGATCGACCGGGCGGGTGGACAGCCGCAGGTACGCGGAGGTGCCGTCGGGGCGGCCGAGCCGGGCGAGGGAGGCGAGCAGGGTCCATTCGACGTCGATCGCGAAGGCCGGTTCGTAGCTGATGCAGCCGGGTTGTTCGAGACCGATCGAGGGGGTCTTGATCGACTGGTGCGCACCGCCTTCGGCGGCGAGGGTGACCCCGGAGGGGGTGCCGACGAGGATGGACTGTCCGCCGGCGTAGATGCCGTACGACCAGGGCTCGAGGGCGCGTTCGACGAACGGGTCGTAGAGCACCCCGATGGGCAGCAGCGGCTGGCCCCAGCGGCTCCAGGTGGCGCCGAGTTCGCCGATCAGTCCGACCAGGTTGGTTTCGGCGATGCCGAGTTCCATGTGCTGGCCGGTGGGGCGTTCGTTCCAGTGCATGATCGTTTCGGCGTCGTCGGCGAACCAGTTGTGCCGCTCGGCCGCCGACCACACGCCGACCTTGTTCACCCAGCCGCCGAGGTTGGTGGTGGAGCTGACGTCGGGGCTGACGGTGACCACCCGCCCGGCGGCCTCGGGGGCTTCGCGGGTCAGGTCCAGCAGTACCCGGCCGAGGGCGGCTTGGGTGGTGGCGGTGCCCTTGGGGGTGCGGCCGATATCGGTGGGAATCGTCAGGTTCGGCAGCGCCGGGGTCGCGTCGCGCCGCAGCCGATCGGCGGTGCTCTGGCACAGCTGTCCTGCTGAGGTGTCGGCCGCGAACCGGCCCCACGGGTGCTGCGGGTCCATTCCCAAGGCCGAGGCCAGTTGCGTGTATTCGTCGACGGTCAGCAGCGCGGAGTGGTTCTGCGGGTGGCCTTCGGTGGGCAGGCCGTAGCCCTTGATGGTGTAGGCGATGATCACCGTGGGGCGGGTGTCGTCGATCTGCCGGTACGCCTCCGAGAGGGCTCGAAGATCGTGTCCGCCGAGGTTGCGGACCGCGGCGGTGAGTGTCGCATCGTCGAGGGTGGCGATCAGCTCGGCGATCTGCGTGCTGCCGGGGCCGTCGCCGGGCAGCCGGTCGCGGACCTCGGCCGGGGTGCAGCGCAGCAGCCGCTGGTATTCCGGATTCGGCATGTCCAGGATGCGGGTGCGCAGCGCATCCCCGCCGGGTCGGGCGAACAGTTCTTCGAGCAGCGTGCCGAATTTGACGGTGACGACCTGCCAGCCGGCGGCGTCGAACATCTTCTCCAGGCGGCGGGCGGCGATGTGGGGCACCACCCGGTCCAGGGACTGGCGGTTCAGATCGACGATCCACACCACCTCACCGAGGTCGGTGATACCGGGATCGAGGATGGCCTCCCAGACCGCGCCCTCGTCGAGTTCGGCGTCGCCGACCAGTGAGTACTGCCGGCCCCGGCCGGTGTCGCCGAGGTGGGTGTCGACGTAGCGGCGGGCCATCGCACCCCAGATCGGGGCGGTGGCGCCGATCCCGACCGACCCGGTGGAGTAGTCGACCGTGTCCGGGTCCTTCGACCGGCTCGGATACGACTGCAGGCCCCCGAACTCGCGCAGGGTGGTCAGGTACTTCTCGTCCAGTTCGCCGAGCAGATAGTTGATGCTGTGCAGCACCGGGGAGGCGTGGGGTTTGACCGAGACCCGGTCCCCGGGCTGCAGGTGCTCGAACCACAGGGTGGTCATGATCGAGACCATCGACGCGCAGGACGCTTGATGGCCACCGACTTTCAGGCCGGTGGGGTTGGGGCGGACCCGGTTCGCGTGGTGGATCATCGAGGTCGACAGCCACAACACCCGCTGCCGGATCGCCTCGAGGGCGGCAAGGTCCTCGGACGCACCGGTGTGGTCGGTGGGGTGCGGGGTCACGGAGTCGAGGGACACGGGCAGGGACATCGG
Organism: Rhodococcus aetherivorans; assembly: GCF_011058165.1. Classification (GTDB taxonomy): domain Bacteria; phylum Actinomycetota; class Actinomycetes; order Mycobacteriales; family Mycobacteriaceae; genus Rhodococcus; species Rhodococcus aetherivorans. The sequence continues at coordinate 13,094 of NZ_JAALEG010000044.1, read as the reverse complement.
AATTCTCCTTGAAGACAACAACGCGGAACCGGGCAGGACTACTGCATCAGGTGCCGAGGGGAGCCGGCTCGGCCGGCGACGGATGAGACGCGGCCGAGCGGCGAAGGAATGGGGATGCCCACCGGATTGTGTCTGGGAGGCTGCCCGACCTGCGGGGTGTTACAACAGTCCACCAGCGGGTGTCTGTTTGCGCAATACTGGAACCGAAAATTGAGCATTATGCACCCCGCTGGCGGGTGTGGACGAAAGGGAGGTGGGCACTGTGCCAAGCACACACCGAGCCGACCGGATCGACGCGCGAATCCTGACCGCCCTGTCCGACGACCCCCGCGCCACCGTCCTGGCGGTGGCCGAGCGAACAGGTCTGTCCCGCAACACTGTTCAAGCACGTTTGAGCAAGCTCGACGAGGCGGGGGCGCTGCGCTCGTTCGAACGCCGCATCGACCCGGCAATCCTCGGGTATCCGCTGCAGGCGTATGTGCTCACCAACGTCACCCAGCGCAAACTCGACCGGGTCGGGGCCGCACTCGACGCGATACCCGAAGTTCTGGAAGTGCACGGCCTCAGCGGCGTCGCCGATCTGCTCGTCCACGTCGCAGCCCGGGACGCGGACGATCTGTATCGCGTCGCCGGGGACATCCTGAACATCAAGGGCGTCAAACGCACCACGACGGCCTTGGTGATGCGCGAAATGGTGGACTACCGGGTCCGACCACTGCTCGACACGCTCGCGGAGTAAGTAACCCACGATCACTCCCAGCGGAGGCACTCGGTGTGCTCGAGGCGCGGAAGCCGCTCGAACCACGGATTCTGCCCCGGGTAGCCGATGTTGACGACCAGCAGCGACCGCCACTGCCCGTCGGGGAAGAAGTCGGCATCGAGTGCGGCGGCGTCGAAGCCGCTCATCGGCCCGGCCGCCAGACCGCGGGCCCGGACGGCGAGGATGAAGTAGCCGGCCTGCAGCGCCGCGTTCAGCTGGGCGGTGGCCGACCGGACTGCCTCGTTCGATTCGTAGAGCGGCCCGAGTTCGGGCTTGAACGGCAGCAGCGTGCCCATATGGTCGTGGAACCGGGTGTCGACGGCCAGGATCGCCGCGGCCGGAGCCGAAGCGGTCTTGGCCTTGTTGCCGTCGTTCATGTGGGCGACCAGACGATGACGCCCGGACTCGGTGCGTACGAACACCACTCGCAGCGGCTGAGTATTGGCCCCGGTCGGTGCCCAGCGTGCCAGCTCCCAGATCTCGGTGAGGTGTTCGTCGGACACCGGGATGGGTGCGAAGGTGTTCGCGGTCCGCGCCGCGGTGAACAACGCCTCGAGCGCCCGGTCTTCGACAGGCTCGAGCCGGTGGGGTGCAGGGTTCTCGACGGTGTCGGTCACGGCAGTCCTCACTGATCCTGTGTCTGGCGAGAGCGGTGAAAGGCGTTGGCATAGTCGATGTACCAGTCCAGAGCGTCGGTATCGGCGACGGTGGACCGGTTCAGTGCAGTCTCCGGCGGGGCCCCTTGGATGAGCTTCTTGATCGGCACCTCGAGGCGCTTGCCGGTGCGGGTGGTGGGTACGGCCGGGACGTCGACGATCTCGTCGGGCACGTGGCGGGGGGAGACCTCGGTGCGGATGGTGGTGCGGATCTTGTCGACGAGAGCGTCGTCGAGGTCGTATCCGGGGTGGAGTACCACGAACAGGGGCATGTGGTAGCCGCCGTCGGGGAGTTCGGCGCCGATGACCAGGGCGTCGGCGATCTCGGGGAGGGCTTCGACGGCCTGGTAGATGTCGGCCGAGCCCATCCGCACACCGCCGCGGTTGATGGTCGAATCGGAGCGGCCGTGGATCAGGCAGCTGCCGCGGTCGGTGACGGTGATCCAGTCGCCGTGCCGCCACACTCCGGGAAAGGTGTCGAAGTACGCGTCGTGGTAGCGGTGACCGTCGGGGTCGTTCCAGAAGTAGATCGGCATCGACGGCATCGGCGCGGTGATCACCATCTCCCCGACCTCGTCGATCAGCGGGTGTCCCTCGGCATCCCAGGCCTCGACGGCGACGCCGAGGCACGGTCCCTGCAGCTCGCCCGTGTACACCGGCTGGAGGGGATTGGCGCCGACGAATGCGGTGGCCACATCGGTGCCGCCGCTGTCGGATCCGAGATGCACATCCGGTGCGATCTCTCGGTAGACCCAGGCCCAGGTGGAGTCGGGCAGCGGCGAGCCGGTGCTCATGATCGACCGCAGGGAGCCGAGGTCGAAGTCCTCACCCGGTGTGGCGCCGGCCTTTTCGCACAGGGTCAGGTAGGCGGCTCCGGTGCCGAAACGGGTGACGCGTTTCTTACCGCAGATACGGAACAGGGTGTCGGGGCCGTCGGCGGTGGGGCTGCCGTCGTAGGTGACGATGGTCGCGCCGGTGACCATGGCGTCGACGAGCATGTTCCACACCACCCATGCGGTGCTGGCGGCGATGAACACCCGATCGGTGGGGCCGAGGTCGTAGTGCAGGGCGTTGGCCTTGAGGGATTCGAGCAGGATGCCGCCGTGGGAGTGCACGATGCCCTTGGGCAGTCCGGTGGTGCCGGAGCTGTAGAGGATCCACAGGGGATGGTCGAACGGCACCTGCTCGTACCGAGGTTCGGCGTCACCGGTGATCAGCTCGGCGAAATCGAGGACACCGACGGGAAGCGGTGCCGTGCTGTCGAGGTGGCGGACCATGATGGTGTTTTCGACGGTGGGCAGGTGGGCCTGCAGCTCGGCGAGCAGGGCGCGGCGGTCGACGGTCTTGTGGTTGAACCGGTAGCCGTCGACGCCGATGAGCACGGTCGGTTCGATCTGGGTGAACCGGTCCAGCAGTCCCTTGAGACCGAAGTCCGGTGCGCAGCAGGACCACACCGCGCCGACGCTGGCCGCGGCAAGCACCGCGACCACGGTCGGCGCGATGTTCGGCAGCACCGCCGCGATCCGGTCGCCGGGGCGCACCCCCATGGCGCGGAACTGTGCGGCGAGAGTGGCGACCTGGGACACCAGCTGCGCCCGCCCGATCTCGGATCGGTGGCCGTCCTCGTCGAGCGAAATGATTGCCGGGCCGTCGGCGTCGATGTGCCGTAGCAGGTTCTCCGCCCAGTTCAGCCGCGCCCCGGGGAACCACTGCGCCCCGGGCATCTTGTCTGCGGCCAGCGCGGTGGAAGCGGGAACCGAGGCGAGGACGTCGAAGTACTCCCAGATCGAGGACCAGAATCCCTCCGGATCGGTCACCGACCATTGCCACAGCGACCGGTAATCGGTGGTGCTCACGTTCTTTTCGGTGGCGAGCCAGCGCTGGTACTGCGACATCCGGCAGGAGGCGACCCGCTCGGCAGCGGGAGACCACAACAGTTCGGGCTCGGGACCGGACATCGGTGGGTGTTTCCTTTCGACTGGTATGCCACCCCGGCGACCGACCGAGGTATGCGCTGGTGAGTGCGCGGGGAGTCGGTCGCCGGGACGGCGTGTGCGGCGTCGGCTCAGCGGGACAGGAGGGTGCCGACGGTGCGGGCGAGCTCGTCGGCCGGAGCGGCGGCGCGTTCGGCGCTGCGCCAGGCGACGTGGTTGTCGGGGCGGACCAGGATCGCCCCGTCTTCTGCGATCTCGCGCAGTTCGTTCCAGCGGCCGGTGGGATCGGTGTAGTCGGCGCCGTCGGCGATCGTGACGACCTTGATGCGGATCCCGAACTTCTTCTCGACCGTGTCGGCCGCGCTCACCCAGGCCTCGCTCTCGGCGCCGGTGACGAGCACGAAGGCGGTATCGGTTCCGGTGAGATCGTGGGTGGAGATCCGCCGGCCGTGGTGTTCGATCCAGGCGTGGGGAAGGCGGTGTCCGGGGCGGGTGGTGGGGAAGTACACGCTGCCCATCGGGTCCCGCGGCGGAGCGTCGCTGCCGTCGGGTACCAGGGCGCCGTTCTGGTAGGCGAAGCCGATCTCGAGGTCGTGCGCCTGGAACTCGGTGCGCTGGGTGTTGGCGACCTCGAACGCCCGCGACCGGCGGGTTTCGCCCATGGGGGTGTCGGAGAAGAAGTCGCGGAACACCTGGGTGCGGAGCTCGAGGGGCTGATCGGGGCTCAGGCCGAGGCCGGCGTCGATGACCATGTGGTTGAGGAAGGTGAACATGGCCCAGTCGACGTTGCGCATGCCCACCAGGCGCCGTTCCGGCTCGTAGGTGTCGAGCAGCGCGGGCGAGGCGTCCCCCCGCAGGACCGCGGCGAGTTTCCACACCAGGTTGTGGGCGTCCTGGATCGCGGTGTTGAGCCCGAGACCGGTGGTCGGGGGGTGCCGGTGGGCGGCGTCCCCGGCGAGGAAGATCCGCCCGACCTGGTACTTGTCGGCGAGCACCCCTTCGAGGATCCAGTGGCTGACCTTGTGCACCTTCGGTTCGAGGTCGGGCAGCTTGAGCAGTTCCCGCAGCCGGGGAACGATGGCCTCTTCGTCGAAGCGGTTGGGGTCGTCCGGGCGGAAGGTGAAGTGGATGACGAACTCTTCCGAATGCTTGCCCCAGGTCGGTCCCATCGCGGCCATGGCGCCGCTGTGCCACGAGCCGGCCCCTTCCGGGTTGACCAGCCAGGTGATCAGCACGTCGTCTTCCCAGTACTGCGACAGATCCGCGGTGAAATGGGTGCTGACCATGTCCAGGATCCCGGTCGGGCCCTCCAGCGTCACCCCCAGTTCGGGGCCCACGGTCTTGCCGCCGTCCGCGGCGACCAGGTACTGGGCGTGGACGGTGTAGGTCTGCTGCGTGTCCCGGTCGAGGATGACCGCATCGACGCCGTCGTCGTCCTGGGTGAACGAGACCAGTTCCCGGTGGAAGTGGATCGAGCCCGGTGCGCGCTGCTCGGCGTGCGCGCGCAGCAGCGGCTCGAGCCGCACCTGCGGGTAGTTGCTCGACAGGCACGGGCTGTCGTCGGCGTACTTGTTCTCGAGGCCGCCGCCTCCGAAGGAGTCGAGGGTGAACAGGGTGCGGCCGTCGAGTTCGCCGTCGCCGCCCAGGGAGGTCACCCAGCGGGTCTTGCCCATGTTCTTCGGCGGCGTGCCGACCTCGTAGATCGAGTCCGCGACGCCGTACTGCCGGAGCACCTCCATGGTGCGCTGGTTGAGGTAGTGGGCCTTCGGCAGCGGCGAGGTGCCGGTGTGCCGCTCGACGAGATGGTGGTCGATGCCGTGCTCGGAGAGCAGGATCGAGGTGGTCAGGCCGCAGCCGCCGCCGCCGACGACGAGTACGGGAACGGTGATGTCAGACATGGTGCGTGCTCCTGGAAACGGTGGTGAGGGGGTGGGGGCGGCCGGTGGCGACGAAGCGGTGGCGCATCTCGCCGATGCCCTCGGCCCGGCTCACGAGTTCGTCGTCGGTGCCGATGAGGCGTTTGGGCTCGCGGGTGAAGCCGATGCCCGCGGGGGTGCCGGTGAAGATCAGATCGCCGGGACGCAGCGGCACGATCGACGACAGGTAGGACACCAGGACGGGAATGGGGAAGATCAGATGCCGGGTGCGGGAGTTCTGCATGAGTTCACCCGAGAGCACGGTGCTCACCTCGAGGTCGTCACGATCGGCGAACTCGTCGGGGGTGACCAGCACGGGTCCGATCGGCGCGAAGCCGGTGAAGGACTTGCCCAGGGCGAACTGCTGCGGCGGTGGTCCGGACAGCTGCAACTCGCGTTCGGAGAGGTCCTGACCGAGGGTGAGGCCGGCGACGTGGTCCCAGCCTTGCGAGACGGGAACGTGGCGGGCGTGTTTGCCGATGACCGCGACGAGTTCGACCTCGAAGTCCACCGAGCCGCCGGGGTGTTCGATGGTGTCGTACGGTCCGGCAATCGCGGCGGGGAACTTCGTGAACACGAAGGGCGCATCCGGGAGTTCGAGGCCGGATTCTTCGACGTGATCGGCGTAGTTCACGCCGACGGCGAAGATCTGGCCCGGCCGGGGAACCGGAGCGTGCAGCTCCGATTCGATCACCGAAGCAGCATTGGAGAAGTCCACTGTCCGGGCCCACGAGACGAACTCGTCCCAGCGCTCGAAAATCTGCTGGGGATCCGCAGAGAAACGCCCGGCGCTGGCGGTTTCGACGTCGACGCCGCGTCCGTCCGCGACGAGGGTGAGCCGGCCGGATTGATTTGCCACACGCATGAGAACGAGTCCTTCGAGAGACGATCGAGTGTCGGTATCGGTAGAGGCCGTCGGGTCAGCTGGTGAGCGCGACCATCGGATCGGGCAGATGGGGGCTGGTCTCGAGAGCCCAGGCATGGGTGGTGATCTCCGAGACCGGGGTGCCCATCGTGAGCGCCTCGCGCATCAACTCGGGGACGAACGACACACCGACGGGGTTGTTGCCGTATTCCGGCCCGTGCATGTACTCGGTCGCCTCCTCCGGGGTGGCGAAGTTGTCGATCTGCAGTTCGACGAAGTTCCCGTCCGGGTCCTGGTAGTACAGCGACGTGGTCACCCCGTGCTGGATCGGCACCTTCGGTTCGATGCCCTTGGCCTTGAGCATGTCGTACCGGTCGAGCAGATCCTGCAGGGTGTCGAAGGTGTAGGCGGTGTGGTGCATGCCGGCGGCTCCGGGGTTGCGCGGCGCCAGTTCGACGGGGGCGCCGAGCAGAGCAACGCGGTGATGCTCCTCGTCGAAGGTGATGAAGCACAGGCCGTGGCCCTCGTAGACCACGTGAGCGTCGAGGACGGTGCAGTACCAGTCCCGCATCTCGTCGAAACGACTGGTCTGCAGCACAACGTGAGCGAACTTGGGGGTGGAGGTCATCGGTGTCTCCTTCGGAGCTGAACGTGGTCGTCGGTGCGAGACCTCGAGCGAATCCGGGCGGACCTCCACGTGGGCCGCTCGGGCAACAGCGTGCTCAGGACGGGAACGCTGCTGTCTGTGGAAGCGACGGCGCTGCCGGGACGGATTCTTGATGTGGTCTCTGTCACGTGATCTGTTGCACAATTCCATCCGATGTCGCCTTGTGCGGCTACGGGCTGGAAGCCAAGAAATCCGGACAGAGTTGGTCTGGAGCCCAATAGAGTCGTCTACTCACCGTGCCCGGGGGCGAATCGGAAGGACACCGCAGTGCCGCATTGGACATATGAGCTCTCGGGAGCACGTGCACCCCAGGCCGAGGACGAGTGGCTGAGCCCGGATGCCGAGCGCGTCAGGGAGGCTCTCGGGGGCGGGGCGGTGACCTGGGCGGTCGAGGTCGGTCAGGACATCGCCGCCAGGATTGCCCAGAAGATACCGGCCCTGGCGGACGAGGCGGCTGCCAGGGAGGCAGTGCGTCGTGCCACCACCTCCACCACGCTGCGCGCACTGATGTTGGTGGCCGGTCTCGGCGAGCCCGACACCACGCTGGCCAGTGCCGAGGTGGGCGAGATCGCCCGGGACTTCGCTCGTCGAGGTATGGCCCTCGACGATCTGCTGCGTGCCATTCGCGTGGGGTACGCCGTGCTGGCCGCGGCCCTGCTCGACGCGGCGCGCCTTGTGCTCCCGCCCACGGAGAGCAGTGCCGAACTTCGGCGGATCTCGGTGTTGCTCTTCGAAGTGCACGACGACTTCACGGCCGTGGCTGCCTCGGCTTTCATCGAGGAGCAGAGTGTCTGGGCCGCGGGGGTGTCTGCAGCCCGATTCGATCTGGTGAACCAGATCCTGGGCGCCGAGGACGTCGATCGGGTCCACGCCGAGAAGGTTCTCGGCTATGCGCTCGCCGGCCCCCACATTGCACTCGTCGCGTGGAGCGGACCGCACTCCACCCGGGATCTGCGTGCCGTCGTCGACACCGTCCTGCGGCAGCGAGGCGTCCCGTCGGCCTCGTTGGTACTACCGGTCGGGCTCCAGACGGTATGGGCATGGGGAACCATGACCTCCGGGAGTTCGCCGCACCGGTATGCGCTACCCACGTTCGACGACGCGTTCGTCGTGGTAGGGGAGACGGGCGTCGGGGTGGAGGGCTTCCGTCGAAGCCATGCCGAAGCCAAGGCGGTCGAACGGCTGATCCGCCTTCGCCCGGGTCAGGGTCCCTGCACCGTGGCCCACGAACACGTCGCACTCGAGGTGTTGCTCCTGTCGGATCCGGACGCGGCAGAACAGTTCGCATCGCGGCTGCTGGGCCCACTCGCGCAGCGCGAACCTCGCATGGCAGAGCTTCGGTCGACGCTGCGCCGCTATCTCGACATGGATCACAGTCTGTCCAAGGTGGCTGCGGCAGAGCATATCTCGAAGAACACGGTGACCTATCGCGTGCACAAGGCGTTGAATCTGTGTGGTCATTCGGGGGAGACGACCACCGACCTGCGTGCCGCGCTCCGCATTCACGAGTGGCTTCGAGGAGATCCGCTCGCCCGAGAATAGCGCTCGGCGGTACCGGCATCCTGCGTCCGCAGGTTGGTCTGGAAACCAAGGTTGGTGCGCAACCTTAGGCTGCGCACCAATGCGCAAGGCGCAACCCGTGCGGTCTACTTGTGTCCTAGAACACAGCCGGCCACCGCGGTGAGAGCAGTCGAAGCGGGTCCCGGCGCCCCATCCTCCAGACCCGCGGCATGTCCCGCGGTCGATCGAAGGACACGTCCGTTGACCTCGCTCCAGGAAACATTCAAGAACGTGATGGCGCACGTAGCCACCCCCGTCGCCGTCGCAACCTCCATGGACGGCGGGCTGCCTGTCGGCACCACCGTCAGCGCCTTCCTCTCGCTGTCGATGAACCCTCCGATGGTCCTCGTCTCCCTCGACCGGGGGTCCGAAACCCTCGAACTCGTCACCGAGTCGCGCAAGTTCGGCCTGAACATCCTGTCCAGTGACCAACACAGCGCCGCCCTGAAATTCGCCACCAAGAACGGCCTCGGCAAGTTCCACGGGGTCCGCTGGGACATCGACCACGACCTGCCCCGGATCACCGGTGCGGCCGGATGGGTAGCGTGCACCGTCGAACGGATCCTCGAAGGCGGCGACCACATGATCGTGCTGGGCACTGTCGTCGCCGCCGAGCAGCGCGACAGTGACCCCCTCACCTATCACCGCCGCACCTTCGGCACCCACTGCGCGCTGGAAATGGTGTAACCGGACAGTGCCGGTCGGCAGCGTCTGTCGCTTCTGCCCCTGTTCCCCAGCGCCGAACACCCTCGAAGAGAGGAAAGTCATGACCACCTCCGTTGCATATGCCGCTCTCCCGCGGACACCGTGGTCGACTGCAGCCGAGGGCATGCGCGCCCTGGCACGAGGCGAACTGATCATCCTGCGGCACGGTGCTCGTCTCGTGCTCGTCGGATGTGCAGGCACCGTGACCACCGAGCAGATGGCCTTCGTCATTCGACACAGCACGGGATTCGTCCAAGTGGCCCTCCACGAGCGGGACTGCGACCGGCTCGGTCTGCCCGAAGCCACTCCGAGTTCGCGCGCACCGTCGGTATGCGCATACGGCCAATGTGTTGCCGTCGACGCTTCGGCCGGAGTCACCACCGGTATCTCCGGGGCAGATCGGGCTCTCACCGCCCGGGTGCTCGCGGATCCCCGCTCGAGCGTCGACGACCTCAGCAGGCCCGGGCACCTCGTCCCCGTGCGGGTCGATCCGCGAGTCCTGTGCGAACGACAGACAGTCGCCGCCTGCGCGCTCGCGCTGACCGATCTGGCACGGCCGGAATACTCCGGTGCGGTCTTCGCCGAACTCGACGGCATCAGCGACCCGGTGAACACCGCCGGCCCCCACGACGCCGAGGCACTGGCCGACAGCTACGACCTCACCCTCGTAGCACCCGACGAGCATCACGAACGCTCCCGCTGACCGCCACCCTTTTCCGAATCTCTTCCGATCCAGCCGATGTCGCGCACCCGAGGTGTGCGGTGCCGGCGTGGGTCAGCTCTCTGCGATCAGTTCGACCCCCCCATCCCGAAGCGAGGAAACCATGGACATCACCGCCGATCAACTGATGAGCCGCGTCAACGACCTGGTGCCGGTCTTGGCCGAACGCGCCCAGAAAACCGAGGAGAACCGAGCGCCGCTCGACGAGACGATCACCGACCTGATCGACTCGGGGATCCTGGCGACGCTGACACCGAAAGCGTACGGCGGGCTCGAACTCGGTCTCGATGTCGCAGCGGACATCGTTCGTGCCATCAGCGCTGTGTGCCCGTCGACGGGGTGGGTCACCTCCTTCTACATCGGCGCGGCATGGCGCGTGAACATCTTCCCCGAGCAGGCACAGCGGGAGATGTTCGCGGACAAGCCCTACACCCTCACCGCCGGCACTGCCGCCCCGCTGCGCGGAGTGCAGAAGGTCGAGGGCGGCTACCGGATCACCGGCCAGACCGCCTGGAACTCCGGTTCCGCCCACGCCGAATGGTTCACCTTCGCAGGAGTTTCCATCGAGGAGGGGCGCCCGCCGGCGCCTTTGTGGTTCCTCGTTCCTCGCAGTGAGGTCAAGATCCACGACACCTGGTACATCTCCGGCATGGCCGGGACCGCCAGCAACGACGTCTCCGTCGAGGACGTGTTCGTCCCCGACTACCGGACCGGCCCGTTCGACCTCGCCCTCGCCGGCACGGCCCCCGGCATGCTGATCCACGAGAACCCGATGTACCACCTGCCGTTCCTGCCCTTCGCGATGGCGGAGGTGACCCCCGTCGTCGTCGGCGCCATGCGGGGGGCGACGAACGCCTTCGTCGACCGCACCCGTCAACGGCAGGGAACCTTGAGCCAGGAGAAGGCCGCCGGCAAGCAGGCCGCCCAGATGCGGCTCGGCCGTGCCCTTGCCGCGGCGGACGCCGCAGAGACTCTCCTGCACGCCTTCTTCGAACGCCTCACCGCACAGCGTCCCGAGCAGTCGGATCCGCAGGACCGGGCCGAAATGAAACTGAAGGCGGCGTACATGACCGACCTGTGCCGCAATGCACTCAACGACATGGTGCGCGGCATCGGCGGCGACGGATTCCGCACCGCCTCGCCGATCCAGCGCTTCCATCGCGACCTCAATGTCCTGGCGGTACACGCCTTCCTCGACATCGACACCGCATCGGAAACGATGGGTCGCTTCACCCTCGACCTCCCCGTCGCCGACCCGCTGCTCTGACACACCCCGAATCGGTCCACCCACACGCCTCCAGGTGCGCGACGTACGAGCACCTTCACCGCAACGGAAGTGAACGCCATGACATCGGATACGACCTCCCACGATCTCACCGCCCTCGAGATCACCCGCAACCTTCTTCATGCTGCGGACACCGATATCGCCCGATTCTTCGGGTACTTCTCCACGGACTGCATCTTCCGCATGGGGAACAACGACCCGGTCGAAGGAAGCGAGGCGATCCAGGAGTGGGTGGCGTCCTACCTGGGATCGGTCGCCGGAATGCGGCACGTCATCCTCGAAGAATGGTTCGACGGGAACGTCACCGCCTTGCATGTGAACGTCACGTACACGATGAACGACGGCACCACGTTCACCCTTCCCGCGGTCACCCGCACCCGCATCGAGGACGGGAAAGTGACCGAGTATCTGATCTTCATGGATCCCAGCCCGGTCGTCGCCGCGCGCTGACACCGAGAGGCGGCTGCTGCCGCAGACCTACCGGTGGCAGCCACCCGACTCGGTGACGCCACATCGCCCCACCCTGCGCATCCCCCACGCCCAGTCGTACTCCACGATCGCGTACGGGGTGGAACACCTCGAAAGGAACCACCATGAACCATCCCACCAGTCGGGAGCCGGAACAGGACTCGGTCGGCCCCGGGCCGTCGTCGACGAACGCCGCCACGGCGATCGATGTGTCGTCGCGGCGACCGGTGGTGATTTCCGGCGCGGGCCCGGTAGGGATGATTCTCGCGCTCGAACTCAGCCTGCACGGGATCCGCAGCACCCTCGTCGAACAGGCTCCGCAGACGACCCGCTTTCCGAAGATGGACCTGACGAATGCGCGCAGCATGGAGCTTCTCGACCGGCTCGGTCTCGTCGACGACATCCGGTCGGTCGGCGTCGCCCCGGAGCACTCGCACGATGTCGTCTTCTGCACCTCGATGGCAGGCCGGCAGGTAGGCCGCTGGAAGTACCCCAGCGTCGACGAGATGTCCGAGTGGATCGCGTCCAGGAACGACGGCACCACACCGGCGCACGCCTGGCAGCGGGTCACCCAGATCGAGGTCGAAAAGCTGCTCATGCGTCGCTGTCTCGCAGACGAGAACATCGAGGTTCTCCGACCCTGGCGCGTCACCGCCGTCACCCAGGACGACAGCGGTGCCCGGGTCGAGATCACCTCCCCGGTCGACGGCACCGTCCACACACTCGCGGCGGACTACGTCGTCGGATGTGACGGCGCCGCCTCGGTCGTGCGCCGCGCCATGGATCTGACCATGGAGGGCGAGCGCGGCGTCATCACGTTCTGCCAGGTGCATTTCAAGTCCCGGGATCTCGAGACCCTGCACGCGCACGGCCAGTTCTGGCACACCTTCTTCGTCGGCGGCGGCGTCGGCGCGATCATCGCCCAGGACGAACGCGACACGTGGACGCTGCAGACCAGCGCCATCACCGACGGTGTGCGGACCGAAGACATCGACAAGCAGGAACTGCTGGACGCGGTCTGCGGCCGGCACCTCGACGTCGACGAGGTCCTGCAGAGCAGTGTGTGGCACGCGAACGTACTCGTCGCCGACCGGTACCGCCTCGGTCGGCTGTTCGTCGCAGGCGACGCCGCCCACGAGGTCATCCCGACCGGCGGATACGGACTGAACACCGGCATCGCCGATGCCGTCAACCTCGGATGGAAGCTCGCCGCAGTCATCCAGGGATACGGCGGCAACGATCTTCTCGACAGCTACGAAACCGAGCGTCGTCCGGTCGCGGTCATGGCCCGGGACTGGTCGTTCCGCCATCTCGGCGTCCACGTCGAAGCCCAGCAGCTCGTCGACCGCGAACTCGTCGAAGCCGACACCGCCGAAGCAGACGAGCACCGGCACGCCCTGGAGGAGTACTTCGCTTCCCACACCGGTGAGCATTATGCGGGTGATCCTGTCAAGGTTTCGTGTCAGGAGGCAGACTGGTCGAGTCGGGTGAGCAGTCCGTCGAAGATCTTCTGCCGGCCGAGTTGGCCCTTGTCGGCGGCGTCGTCGCGCTGCGCCT
>NZ_JAALEG010000043.1 GCF_011058165.1 Rhodococcus aetherivorans | reverse complement strand
CGCCCGGCCCGCCCGGCCATGATCGCCTGCGCGGCGCAGCCGATGCGCTCGAGGCCGCCGGAGAACATGGGGTTACCCGTGAGCGGGCCGCCGGTCGGGTTGACCGCCGTCGCGTCGGAGAGGCCGAGGGCCTCGCGCAGGATCAGCTCCTGATGGGTGAACGGCGCGTGCAGTTCGGCGACGTCGAACGCGGTGTCACCGCCGGTGACGGCCCGCGCGGCGGCCGACGCGGACGGCGCGGTCGTCAGGTCGCGGCCGCCGAGGTTCGGCGAGTCGATGCGATGCTCGATGCCCGTGATCCAGGCGGGGTTCTCGCACAGTTCACGGGCCCGGTCGCCGGCGGCGAGCACGATCGCGGCGGCGCCGTCGGTGACCGGCGCGCAGTCGTGCCCCCGCAGCGGATCGGCGACGTAGGGGCGGGCCAGCAGCTCCTCGACGTCGAAGTCGCCGCTGATCTGGGCGTTCGGGTTGTCCTTGGCGGCGGCCCGCGCGCGCACCGCGACCTGTGCCATGTCCTCCGCCGTCCACTTGCCGGCGTCGAGCCCGAACCGGGCCTGCAGCCCGGCGAGGGACACGGAATCGAGGCCGAGCGGGGCGACGAGGTACGGGTCGAGCTGCAGGCCGAGGACCTGACGCAGGGTGCCGGCCGACGACTTGCCGAAGCCGTACACCAGGGCGGTGTCGACCTCCCCGGTGATCAGCTTGACCCAGGCCTCGTACAGCGCCCAGGCGGCGTCCATCTCGACGTGGGATTCGTTGATCGGCGGCACCGCGCCGATCGCGTCCACGGCCGAGATGAACGAGAACGCCCGGCCCGCGAGATAATCGGACGAACCGGAGCACCAGAAACCGATGTCCGACTTGGTGATTCCCAGCTTCGAGTACAGCTCCCGGAAGCAGGGGACGAGCATTTCGACGCCGTTGGTGGTGCCGGTGGTCTCGCGCACGTGGGGTGCCTGCGCGAAGCCGACGACTGCGATGTCTGTCATGGTGGGCGCGGCTCCCTTACAGGTGGTGTTTGAAGGTCTCGTAGTCGGCGTCCGGTTCGCCGGTCGGCCGGAAGTACTCGATGTTGCGCAGCGTGTAGTCCCACTCCTCGCGCGGGCGCCACTTCGCCTCCACCCGCATGCCCATCCGGACGTCGGCGGCGTCGCACTCGAGGATCAGGTGCAGGAACGGGATGTCCGCACCGTCGAGCAGCACGTAGGCCGCGACGTACGGCGGCGTGATCTGCTGGCCGAGGAACGGCACGTTGACGATGCAGAACGTGGTGACGATGCCCTTGTCGGACACCTCGACCTGCTCCCGGGTGGGGATGCCGTCGGTGGGGTTCGCGCCGCGCGGCGGGATGTAGACCTTGCCGCCCGGTCCGGTGCGGCCGCCGATCAGCTTGCCCTCGGCCAGCGCGCGCAGGTAGTAGGACTCCTCGTAGGACGCGCTGTGCGTGTAGTGCAGATCCAGCGGCGTGATCATCATCGTCACCGGCTCGCCGGAGGCGTCCGTCCGGACCGTGACGGTCTCGGCCTCGCCCGGTTCGAAGGCTGCGATGTCACGAATGTGACCGGCGCGGTCGTCGGCCCACCGCACGCGTACCCGCATCCCGGTGCTCATGTCCTCGGGACCGGGGACGTCGACCGCGTGCAGCAGCGTCGTGTCGGCCCCGTCCAGCTGGATCAGCGCCCACGCGAACGGCCGGTCGAACGGCTGGCCCGGCAGCGGCTCGGGGTTCCACGTCCAGCTGCGCACCGTGCCGGACTGCCCCACCTCGACGAAGTCGGTGAGGGGTTCGTGGGTGACCGCGTCGAACTCCGGGGGCGGCACGAGGACGCGCCCGTCCGAGCCGCGGGCGCCGAGGATGCGCCCGTCGCGCAGGCCCGTGACGAACGCGCCGACGGTCGGCCCCGTGGATCGGGTGTAGTCGAACTTCAGGTTCAGTGGTGCGCTCAGCGGCTTCTCCGCGATCGCGCTCTTTCCCAGGCTCACAACTTCGAGTAGAACAGGTTCTAGAGATGGTGGCAAGGGTACCGTCCGAGCAGCGGTGTCCCCGGTCCGCCCCGAAAGGAATGGTGTGCAATGAAACTGGGTCTGCAACTCGGCTACTGGGGGGCGCAGCCGCCCGCGAACGCCGGCGAGCTCGTCGCCGCCGCCGAGGCGGAGGGTTTCGATGCGGTCTTCGCCGCGGAGTCGTGGGGCTCGGACGCGTTCACGCCGCTCGCGTGGTGGGGCTCGGGCACGCGGCGGGTGCGGCTCGGCACGTCCGTCGTGCAGATCTCCGGCCGCACCCCCACCAGTTGTGCCATGCACGCGATCACCCTCGACCACCTCAGCGGCGGGCGGCACATCCTGGGGCTCGGCGTGTCCGGGCCGCAGGTCGTCGAGGGGTGGTACGGCGAACCGTTCGCCAAGCCGCTCGCCCGCACCCGCGAGTACGTCTCGATCGTGCGCAAGGTGCTGGCCCGCCGGGAGCCGGTGACCAACCCGGGCCCGCACTACCCGCTGCCGTACGACGGACCCGGCGCCACCGGGCTCGGCAAGCCGCTCAAGCCGATCACGCACCCGCTGCGTGCCGACATCCCCATCTGGATCGGCGCCGAGGGACCCAAGAACGTCGCGCTGACCGCCGAGATCGCCGACGGCTGGCTCGCCATCTACTACTCCCCGCGCCTGGCCCCGATGTACGACGAGTGGCTCGACGAGGGCTTTGCCCGGCCCGGCGCCCGGCGCACCCGCGACGACTTCGAGATCGCCGCGACCTGCCAGGTCGTCGTCACCGACGACCGCACGGGGACCATCGCCGGCCTCAAGCCCGTCACCGCCCTGTACGTCGGAGGCATGGGCACCCCCGAACTCAACTTCCACGCCCAGGTGTACCGGCGCATGGGCTACGGGGACGTGGTCGACGAGGTGACCGCCCTGTTCCGCGCGGGCCGCAAGGACGAGGCCGCCGCCGCGATTCCCGACGAGATGGTCACCGAGACGATGATCATCGGCGACCGCGACGAGGTGCGCGCCGGCGTGAAGCGCTGGTCCGACGCCGGCGTGACGATGCTGCTCGTCAGCTGCCGCGACGCCGAGCACGTGCGCTCCCTGGCGGACGTCGTGCTGCGGTAGGCGCCCGCTTCCCCCGAGCGAATGTATCGTTCACCTCCTCAGATCGACGGGATGCCACATTCGCTCGGTGGGGAGGTTGTCCACAGTCGGCGAGTTGCTCCACAGATTCGACGAATGCACGCTCCGCGGCCACACGAATCCGATCGAGCGGCGCACTGTAGGTCCATGAGAAGGGGTGAGTGGGCGGGGGATCCGGAGGCACTGGGCCGGCTGGGCGACAGCGGTGTGGTTCGCGACGCCGTGCTTCGTCGTGTCGGAGTGTCGGGGTCGGCAATTCACGAGCGGTGCCGTCCGGGTGGTCCCTGGCAACGGCTGCTGCCGGGCATCGTGATGCTCGGAAACGGACCGGCGTCGGCTCGGCAACGCACGATCGCGGCCATGAAGTACGTCGGCGACGACGCCGTACTCACCGGACGATCGGCGCTCGGAGAACATGGACTGGCGGGAGAACAATACGACGTCCACGTGCTGCTCCCGGCGAATCGTCGCGTGCAGTCGGCCGGATTCGTCCTCGTCGAGCGGACAACCCGAATTCCGGACCCTTTGATACGTAATGGCATCCGGTGTGCTCCCATCGAACGTGCCCTGCTCGACGCCGCGCGCCGGTGCACCACTCTCGATGCGACGCGGTCGTTGATCGCCTCGGCCGTCCAGCGTGGAGCGGTGTCGGTGGCAGCGCTGCAGGAGGAACTGGCGGAGGGGAGCGGGCGGGGTTCGGCTCTGCCGCGGCGGGTGCTCCGGGAGGTGGATGCCAACGTCCACTCGGTGGCGGAGGCGAAGGCCCGGGAGCTGTGGGAACGCAGCGGTCTGCCCGAGATGGTGTTCAACCGCGATGTTCTCGACTCCCGGGGCGGGTTCATCGCACGACCTGACGGCTGGATCGACGACGTCGCGATGGCCTGGGACATCGACTCCCTCGCGTGGCACCTGTCGCCCAAGGCGTACAAGGACACGATCGAGCGCCGGACCCGCATGCAGAACGCGGGCATCATCGTGCTGCCGACGATCCCGAGTGCGGTGGAGCGGTCACCGAGGCGTGTCGTCGACGACCTGCGCCGGCACTACGAGCTCGCGGCCTCTCGGCCGCGGCCCGACGTGCGACTACGGACGGTGGCACCGGGCTGAGCGAATGGACCATACCGTCGGACTACGGAGGTGAGCGATACATTCGCTCGGCCCGGGCCTCCGGCCCGTCAGGCGCCGGTGAACTTCGGGGTGCGCTTCTCGGTGAACGCGCGGGGGCCTTCCTTGGCGTCGGCGCTCTTGAAGACCTCGGCGCCGAGTTTCGCGTCGATCTCGAAGGCTTCCTCCTCGTGCATGCCCTCGGTGTCGCGGATGGTCTTCAGGATGGCCTGGACGGCGAGGGGGCCGTTGGCGGCGATGGTCCCGGCGATTTCGAGGGCCTTGTCGAGAGCCTGGCCGTCGGGGACGACGTGGCCGATCAGGCCGATCTCCTTGGCCTCGGCGGCCTTGATGTGGCGGCCGGTGAGCAGGATGTCGGCGGCGATCGTGTAGGGGATCTGGCGGACGAGCCGCACCGCCGAGCCGCCGAGGGGGAACAGGCCCCACTTGGCCTCGGAGACACCGAACTTCGCGCTCTCCCCGGCGACGCGGATGTCGGTGCCCTGGAGGATCTCGGTGCCGCCGGCGATGGCCGGGCCCTCGACCGCGGCGATCAGCGGCTTGGTGAGGCGACGGCCCTTCAGCAGTGCGGGCAGCCTGGACAGATCCCAGCCACCGCCTTTGCCCTTCCCGTCGCTTCGCTCGCCCTGCTCGAACTTGTCGCCCGGGGCCGACCGATTCATCGCCTTGAGGTCGGCGCCCGCGCAGAACGCGCCGCCGGCGCCGGTCAGGATGGCCACCCGGATCTCCGGATCGTTGTCGACGCGGTCCCACGCCTCGGCCATGATCGCCATCATCTCGCCGGACAGGGCGTTGCGGGCCTCGGGCCGGTTCATGGTCACGATCAGGACCGAGCCGCGCTGCTCGACGAGGCAGTGCGGGGCGTCTGCCGAAATGCCGGAAACTTCCGATGCGGTGGTGGACACTGAGGACTCCTGAGGGGTTGTGAACTGGATCTCATCCGGGTCTTGTCAGAAACGGTAACACGTTCTACTTTTGTGACGTGGCCCTTAACATCGCAGACCTCGTAGAGCACGCAATCGACCTCGTTCCCGACCGCGTCGCGCTCGCGTCGGACGGACGTGAGGTCACCTACGCGCAGGTGGAGGAGCGCGCCAACCGGCTCGCCCACTATCTGCAGGAACGGGGCGTGAAGCCCGGTGACAAGGTGGGTATCTACTCCCGCAACACCATCGAAGCGATCGAGGCGATGGTCGCGGTGTTCAAGATTCGTGCCGTGATGGTGAACGTCAACTACCGGTACGTCGAGAACGAGTTGCAGTACATCTTCGACAACTCGGACATGGTCGCGCTCGTCCACGAGCGCCGTTACTCCGACAAGGTCGCCGCCGTGCTGCCGCACTGCCCGCAGATCCGCACCGTCGTCGTGGTCGACGACGGCACCGATCTCGACTACGCGAGCTACGGGGGCGTCGACTACGAGTCCGCGCTGGCTCAGGGCTCACCCGAGCGCGACTTCGGCGAACGCAGCGCCGACGACCTCTACATCCTCTACACCGGCGGCACCACCGGCAGCCCCAAGGGCGTGATGTGGCGGCAGGAGGACGTGTGGCGCGTACTCGGCGGCGGCATCAACTTCATGACGGGCGAATACGTCGCCGACGAATGGGAACTCGCAAAGACCGGTGCCGCGAGCCCGCCGCTGGTCCGTTTCCCGATCCCCCCGCTCATCCACGGCGGTGCCCAGTGGGCGGTGCTGCAGTCGCTGTTCAGCGGCGGCAAGGTGATCATGCATCCCGAGTTCGACGGCCACGAGGTGTGGCGCGTCATCGAGGAGCACAAGGTCAACGTCATCTTCATCACCGGCGACGCGATGGGCCGCCCGATGCTCGACGCGCTCGAGAGCGGACGTCCGGGAACCGGTGAGAAGTACGATCTTTCGTCCCTGTTCGCGATGGCGTCGAGCGCCGCGCTGTTCTCCCCGGCGCTGAAGGAACGCTTCCTGGACCTGATGCCCAACACGGTGATCACCGACTCGATCGGCTCGTCCGAGACCGGCTTCGGCGGACTCGGCATCGTCGCCAAGGGCCAGGCCCACTCGGGTGGCCCCACCGTCAAGATCGACGCCTCCACGGCCGTGATCGACGACGACGGAAATCCGGTCGAGGCCGGCTCCGGGCAGGTGGGCGTGCTCGCCCGCAAGGGCCACATCCCCATCGGCTACTACAAGGACGAGGTCAAGACCAAGGCGACCTTCCGCGAGTACCACGGCGTCCGCTACTCGATCCCGGGCGACCATGCGCGGGTCGAGGCCGACGGCACCGTCACCATGCTCGGCCGCGGGTCCGTCTGCATCAACACCGGTGGCGAGAAGGTGTTCCCCGAGGAGGTCGAGGGCGCCCTCAAGGCCCACCCGGACGTGTTCGACGTCCTCGTCGTCGGCGTGCCCGACGAGCGCTGGGGGCAGCGGGTGTCCGCCGTGATCGCGCCCCGCGCCGGTACCCGCCCGGCGCTGGCCGACCTCGTCGAGGTGGCCCGCACGCAGATCGCCAGCTACAAGATTCCGCGCAGTGTCTGGTACGTCGACGCCATCAAGCGTTCGCCGGCCGGCAAGCCCGACTACCGCTGGGCCAAGGAACAGACCGAGCAGCGCCCAGCGGACGACCACCACACCAACGGCTCCGCCGCGGCGAGCTAGAAGGGACCGGGATGCACACCGATCTCAGCAGGAAATTCGGCATCCAGTACCCGATCTTCGGGTTCACCCCGTCCGAGCACGTCGCCGCCGCGATCAGCCGGGCCGGTGGTCTCGGCGTCCTCGGCTGTGTCCGGTTCAACGACCCGGACGAGCTCGACGCCGTGCTCACCTGGATGGACGAGAACACCGACGGCAAGCCCTACGGGGTCGACGTCGTGATGCCCGCAAAGGTTCCCACCGAGGGCACCGCCGTCGACCTCGACAAGCTCATCCCCGCCGAGCACCGTGCCTTCGTCGAGCGCACCCTCGCCGAGCTCGGCGTGCCGCCGCTCGACGAGTCCGCCGAACACGCGGCCGGCGTCCTCGGCTGGCTGCACTCGGTCGCCCGCGCACATGTGGACGTCGCCCTCGAGCACCGGCCTGCGCTCATCGCCAACGCGCTCGGCTCCCCGCCGAAGGACGTGATCGACCTCGCCCACGAGAAGGGGGTGCCCGTCGCGGCGCTCGCCGGGGCGGTCGAGCATGCCCGGCGGCACGTCGAGAACGGCGTCGACATCGTCATCGCCCAGGGGTACGAGGCGGGCGGGCACACCGGCGAGGTGGCCTCGATGGTGCTCTGGCCCGAAATCGTGGACGCCCTCGGCGATTCGGCGGCGGTGCTTGCCGCCGGCGGTATCGGCTCCGGGCGGCAGGTCGCGGCCGCGCTCGCGCTCGGCGCGTCCGGGGTGTGGATGGGTTCCTACTGGCTCACCACCTCCGAATACAAGCTCGGCGCTGCCGCCGACGGCCCGTCGTCGGTCCAGCGGGCCCTGCTGGGCGCGACATCGTCGGACACCGTCCGCTCGCGGATCTACTCCGGCAAGCCCGCCCGCCTGCTCAAGACGAAGTGGACCGAGGCATGGTCGAAGCCCGATGCCCCGTCGCCGCTGCCGATGCCGTTGCAGAACCTGCTCGTGAGCGAAGCCCACCAGCGGATCGCCGCCGCGGACGATCCCGAGGTCGTCGCGATGCCCGTCGGGCAGATCGTCGGCCGGATGAACGAGATCCGGCCGGTCGCGGAGATCATGGCCGAGCTCGTCGAGGGGTACGAGCGGGCCGTGGACCGGTTGAACGCAGCACGGTGACGGACCGGTGGTGACCGTCTACGATCCCTTCGATCCGCAGTTCCTGGCCGACCCCTACCCGGCCTACCGGATGCTGCGGGACGAGGACCCGGTGCACCGCCACGTCAGCACCCGGAACGGCATTCCGCCGTTCCGGGTGCTGTCCCGTTTCGAGGACGTGTGGAACGCGGTGCGCGACACCGAGACCTACTCGTCCGCTGGGGGATTGACGTTCGTTCCCGACGAGATCGGCACACTGGGTCTCGCCCCGACGATCGTCATGCTCGACCCCCCGCGGCACGGGCAGCTGCGCAGCCTGATCGCGAAGGGGTTCACGCCCCGGCGCGTCGCGGCGCACGAGGACGCCGTGCGCGGGTTCGTCCGCGGCCGGCTCGATTCGTTCGCCGGGCGGCGCGAGGTCGATCTGCACCGCGAATTCTCCTCGACCGTACCGACGTTCGTCCTGGCGGAGATGCTCGGCGTGCCGGCGGCCGACCGGGCCCGGTTCGATCCGTGGGTCGCCGCGCTGACGGCGTTGCAGGACAGCGGATTCGACGTGGCCGCCATGAGCGCACCCGACGCCGTCGCCGAGATGTTCGAGTACTTCTCGCGCCTGATCGGCGAGCGCCGCCGCGAACCCGGCGACGACCTGATCAGCGCCCTGACCACCGTCGAGTCCGACGGCGAACTGCTCACCGACTGGGAGATCCTCGGGTTCTGCTTCGTCATGGTGGCCGGCGGCAACGACACCACCGGAAACCTGATCTCGCACGCCGTAATGCTGCTCGACACCGATCACCGCCAGCGCGACCTGCTCGTCGACGAGCCTTCCCGGATCCCGGGCGCGTTGACGGAGACGCTGCGGCTGGAGGGATCGGTGCAGGGACTCGCGCGCACCACCACCCGTGACGTCGAGTTGCACGGGGTGACGATTCCGGCCGGGGAGAAGGTGATGATGCTCTACGGCGCCGCCAATCGCGACGAACGCGAATTCGGCTACACCGCAGAGAAGTTCGACGTCACCCGGCCGATTCCGCGGCACCTCGGATTCTCCAGCGGTCCCCACTTCTGCATCGGCTCGCACCTGGCGAAGCTGCAGTCCCGGGTTGCGCTCGAGGAGTTGCTGGCCCGGTATCCCCACGTGTCGGTCGATCCGGCATCGGGGGTGCGTCTGCAGTCGTCGTTCACCCGCGGCTGGGTGAGCCTGCCCGCCCTCCTGCGTCAGCCGAGCGTGAGGTTGTGGCGGTGAGCGGGAGTATGTCGCGGCATCGTGCGGGTGCGTCGACCAGGATCCTCCCGCTCGGAACGAGAACCTCCGTGTCACGACCCACGGACACGCCGCGCGTTCGCGACGATCGCGTTGTGGACGAACCGCGGCAGCCCGGGCGCCAGCTCCTCCCACTCGGCGGTGGCGGCGTCGCCGGAGATATACAGGGCCGCGATCTCGCAGTGCTGCTGCGGACTGCACGGGCCGAACCAGCGTTCGAGGTGGCGGCGGTGCTGCTCGGCGGCATCCATCGCTACCGGTCCGTCCGCCGGCTCGCCCGCCGCGATCGCCTCGACGAACGCTCGGATGTCGGCGGCGGCCTCGGCCTTGATCGTCTCCCAGTCCTCCCTGGTGTGCCCCGCGGCGCGGTGCGCCGCCCGCTCCCACTGGTCGTGATTCGGCCAGTCCGGCTCGGTGGCCGCGAATCGTTCGGCGAACCGGTCGGTTCCGAAGATCTCCAGTTGCTCCTCAGGGGTGAGCGATACACCCGTGCGCCGCGCCTCGAGCTCGCGATCGAGCGCCGCGAGCAGACCGATGAGGTGGTCCCGGCGCTGTTCGAGAAGCCGCCGCTGGCGGCGGAGGTGATCGTCGACGGTCGCGCCCGGATCGGCGAGCATGTCGGCAATGGCATCGAGGCCGAAGTCGAGCGCGCGATAGAACAGGATGCGTCGCAGCCGCTCGACGTCGGCGGCCGAGTAGAGGCGGTGGTTGCCGGCGCTGCGTCCATGGGGCACGAGCAGGCCGATCCGGTCGTAGTGGTGGAGCGTGCGCACCGAGACGCCGGCCATCCGCGCGACGTCCCCGACCGTGTACTCGCCGTCCACACGTCGATGATGCGCCGTCACGGCCGGTGTCGTCGCGCCGCCCGGGCGTGGGCGACGGCGAGCAGGCCGGGGACCTGTGCGGCGGTGCGCACGCCCGGGTTCAGGATCGACACCCACCCCTGCGGCGCGTACACGGGATGGGGAAGCAGGAGATCGAGGGCGGTGTAGTCCACGGCGGCGCCGTGCCGCGCGTGCCCGGCCGGCGGGTAACCCAGCAGGTCGCGGAACTCGTCGCGGCCGACCGCGACGTTGAGCCGGAACACCCCCGTCCGGTAGAGGTGGGACGCGGTGTCGAAGCCGTCGTAGTCGTGGACGACGACCGTGGCGAACGGGAACCTGCGGTCGGCGGGGGTGGTGCCGTCCGGATCGAAGAACAGGAAGGTGTCGCCCCACGCCTGCCGGGGCGCGCCGTTGTCCTCCCCGGCCGTCGTCGCCACCACCCCGGGCAGGGCCGCCGCGACGTCGATGATGTCGTCCACCGTGAGGGATCGGGGTTCGTTCGTCGTCATGGGGCGGACGCTACGACCTGACGCAACGTCAGGTTCAAGTCCTCGTGCCGGATCGCCTATCGGCCCGATCCGGTGACCTGCGGCTGCAACTCGGCCGCCAGGTCGTCGGTCAGCGGCGTGAACTCGCGCTCGCCGCGGCGGCGGACCCATACCGGGTCGGCGCAGTGCCACCGCTCGGCGCTGAGTGTGCGGGTGAGGATCTTGAACGTGGCGGTGCGCGGGAAGTCCCGGCACACCCGGATCAGCGTCGGCAGCTGCTTGGGGCCGAGATCGCCCTGCGCGTCGAGGAACCCGGCGAGTGCGACGGGGTCGAACGCGGAATCCGCGGTCGGGATGACCGCGGCCATCACCCGGTCGCCGACCTGCGGATCCGGGACCGCGTAGACCGAGACCTGCGCGAAGCCCGGGTAGCGGAGCAGGGCCCGCTCGATCGGAGCGGCCGCGATGTTCTCGCCGTCGACGCGCATCCAGCCGGAACTGCGGCCGGCGAAGTAGACGAACCCGTCGGCGTCGGCGTAGCCGAGATCGCCGCTGTGGTACCGGCCGTCGCGCACCCGCTCGGCGTCGGCCTCCGGGTTCTTGTAGTAGCCGGCGAACAGTCCGGCCCCGGCGACGTTGACGAGCTCACCGGTCGCGACGTCGGCGTTGAGGATGCGGCCGTCGGCATCGAACTCGGCGACCGGACAGGGCGATCCGGTGTCCGGTTCGAGGATCCGCACGCCCTCGGGCAGCCGTCCCAGCGCCCCGGGCGGCGCATCGGGCGCCGCGGAGATCGAGATGCCGCCCTCGGTGGAGCCGAACCCGTCGACGACCGTCGCGCCGAACCGCCGGCGGAACTCGGCGATCGCGGGCGCCGTGCCCTCGTTGCCGTACATGATGCGCAGGGGATTGTCCGCCTCGCCGGGCTCCTCCGGGGTGGCGACGATGTAGGACAACGGCTTTCCCACGTAGTTGGCGTAGGTGACGCCGAAGCGGCGCACGTCCGGCAGGAAGCCGGAGGCGGAGAACCTGCGCCGCAGGGCGATCCCGGCCCCGGCCGCCAGCGCCACCGCCCAGCCGGCCATCATCGCGTTGGAGTGGAACATCGGCATCGACACGTACACGACGTCGTCGGCGCCGAGACCGAACCGTTCCGCGAGCATCACTCCGGGGCCGGTGATCTTCTCGTGGGTGCAGCACACGGCCTTCGGGTCGCCGCTGGTGCCGGACGTGAAGATCAGCATGAACAGATCGGTCGCGGCGACGGGCGCCGGCGCGGCGGTGGAACCGGTGTGGGGAGCGAGCAGATCGGCCCACTCGGCGGAGTCGACGTCGATCACCCGGACGCCGCCGAGGTCGAGTCCGTCCAGCAGCCGCGCGTTCGCGGCCTCGGTGAACACCACCTGGCAGTCCGCGAGCGCGATGTCGCGGGCGAGGGCCTGCCCGCGACGGGTGGTGTTCAGCCCGACCACCACCGAGCCGGACAGCGCCGCGGCGCCGAGCAGCATCGAGAACTCCGGCACGTTGTCCATGAGGATCCCGAAGTGCCGGGGTCTGCGTGGGTCGAGCAGTTCGTGCAACAGGGCGGCCCGGTCCCGGCCGGCCTGCACGTGCTCGCGCCACGACAGCGACATGTTCTCGAACTGCAGGCCACGATCGTCGACGGTGGCGAGCCGTTCGAGGAGCGCGGTCACGGTGGGGACGTCGGTCATGCCGGCATCCTGGGGCATCGCCGCGGCGGGTGGGGTGCCGGTTCCGCTGATCGGGACGCTCACGCCGGCGCCTCCGCGAGGGACGCGCCGAGGTGCCGCAGCTGCGCGGTGGCCGACCCGAGGTGGAACTCGTGGTGTTTGGCGGCCAGGAAGTACCGGTGCACGGGGTGGTCCTCGTCCAGGCCGACTCCGCCGTGGACGTGTACGAGTGTGTGCGCAACGCGGTGCCCGGCGTCGGCGGCCCAGAACGCGGCCGTGCGCAGCTCCCCGGTGTCGGGCAGCCCGGCCTCCGCGCGGAAGGCCGCCTGCCACAGGGTGAGCCGGGCGCCCTTGACGTCGATGTAGGCGTCGGCGAGCCGCTGGGCCACCGCCTGGAAGCTGCCGATGGGCCGATCGAACTGCACCCGCTCGCGGGCGTACCCGGCGGTGAGTTCGAGCGCCCGGTCGAGCACCCCGTACTGGTATGCGGCCGAGCCGAGCAGCCCGCGGTCGCGCAGCCACACGGTGACCGCGTGGCCGTCGGTGCCGAGCGCGCGGTCCCCGGGCACGGAGGCCGCGGCGAGGGTGAGCGTCCCGAGGCAGCCGAGGCCGGTGTCGTACTGGCGGGTCACGGTCACGCCGGGATCGCCGGGACGGACGAGGAGCACGGTGACGCCGTCGGGGGTCGAGGCCGGCACGAGGAACAGGTCCGCGGCGGGCGCGGCGTCGACGAGGATCTTGGTGCCGTCGACGATCCATCCGCCGTCGGCGCGACGTGCCATGGTGGTCGGCGACGTGGGGTCGTCGTTCAGTTCCTCCTCGAGGGCGGTGGTGAGGATCTTCTCGCCGGTGGCGGCGGGTTCGCCCCAGTCGCGACGCTGCGCGTCGCTGCCGAACTCGGCGACAGCGGCGGCGGACACGACGATCGAGGACAGGTAGGGGACGGCGGCGACGCCGCGGCCGAGTTCGGTGAGGATGCTCGTCTGTTCGAGCGGTCCGAAGCCGTCGCCGCCGACGGACTCGGGCAGTGCCGCGCCGAGGATGCCCGAGGAGGCGAGCGCGTCCCACAGGGTGTGGTCGATGCGGTCGTCGGCGGCGTCGAGCCGGCGCAGGTGGTCGTTGGTGACGATCTCGGTGACGATGCGGCGGGTGAGGCCGGCGAGGTCCTGCTGCGCCTCGGTGAGGGTGAAGTCCACGGTTTGTCCCTTCCGGTGGAGTGTCAGCGCTTGGCGGGTGGCTGTCCGAGGGCGGTCATCGCGATGATGTCGCGCTGGACCTCGTTGGTGCCGCCGCCGAAGGTGAGGATCAGGGAGCTGCGATGCATCCGTTCGAGCCGGCCCCGCAGCAGCACGCCCGGGGAGTTCTGCCGCAGCGTGGCCGACGGGCCGAGGATCTCCATCAGCAGGCGGTAGGCCTCGGTGGCGAACTCGGTGCCGAACACCTTGTTCGCCGACGCCGGTGCGGGTCCGAGCGGCGCAGTGCTGGAAGCGATCTCCCAGTTCATCAGCTTCAGGTACTCGGCCTTGGCGTGGACCCGGGCCAGGTTGATCTGCACCCATTCCTGATCGAGGACGCGGCGGCCGTCGGGCAGGCGGGTGTGCTGCGCCCACGCGCGCACTTCCTGCAGCGCGGTGAGGATCGGGCCCGCGGAGGTGAGCGCGACGCGTTCGTGGTTGAGCTGGTTGGTGATCAGCGCCCAGCCGCCGTTCTCCGCGCCGACGAGCGCGGACGCCGGGACGCGCACGTCCTGGTAATAGGTGGCGCTGGTGTCGGGGCCGGCCATGGTGTGCACGGGCGTGTACGAGAACCCCTCGGCGGTGGTGGGCACGATGAGGACGCTGATGCCCTTGTGCTTCCGGGCATTCGGATCGGTGCGGCACGCGAGCCACACGTAGTCGGCGTAGGCGATCAGGCTCGTCCACATCTTCTGGCCGTTGATCACCCACTCGTCGCCGTCGCGCACGGCGGTGGTGCGCAGCGACGCGAGATCCGTGCCCGCCTCGGGCTCGGAGTAGCCGATGGAGAAGTGCAGCTCGCCGGCGGAGATCCTCGGCAGGAAGAACTCCTTCTGCTCGGGCGTGCCGAAGTGCATGATCGTGGGCGCCACCGAGTTGACGGTGAG
Source organism: Rhodococcus aetherivorans (assembly GCF_011058165.1). Classification (GTDB taxonomy): domain Bacteria; phylum Actinomycetota; class Actinomycetes; order Mycobacteriales; family Mycobacteriaceae; genus Rhodococcus; species Rhodococcus aetherivorans. Next base: position 35,726 of record NZ_JAALEG010000043.1, on the reverse strand, counting down.
GAACGGGACCGGCGCGCCGGCGATCGCGGCCTCGTCGGTGAAGATGAGCTGGTCCATGGCCGAACGGTTCTGCCCGCCGTACTCCTCGGGCCAGCCGAGCGTGAGCCAGCCGTCCTTGCCCATCTGCTGGACGACCTCCCGGTACACGTTGCCGGCGCCGTACTCGCCCGTGGTCGCGGCGAGCGCCTCCCGTCGTTCGGGGGTCATCAGGTCGGCGAAGTAGGCGCGCAACTGCGCGCGGAGTTCCTCTTGCTGCGGGGTGTACGCGATGTCCACGAACCGCTCCGTTCGTCGGGTAGGCAGCTGGTCGACGGCCGAGGACCGGGACCGGCTCGGCGATGTTCCCGAATCATTGCACAGAACTGAAACGCGTTCTAGCCTGGTTTTCGAGCCGTCGCGCCAGCCCGCGCGTCCGGCGCCCGATCGGTCGAGCAAGCGAGAAGCGAGGTCTGTTCATGGAGGTCAAGGTCGACTTCGATCGTTGCGAGGCGAACGGCGTGTGTGTGGGAATCGCGCCCGAGGTGTTCGATCTGAACGACGACGACGAGCTGGTCGTCACGCACCCCATCTCGCCGGAGCGGGAGGAGGACGTGCGCACGGCAATCGCCCAGTGCCCGCGTGCGGCGCTGAGCGAGGCCTGACGGCGCCCCTTGTCAGAAACGAGAACACGTTCTACATTTCCGGGGGTCGCCGGAATCCGCGGCGACCAGGAGCGCGGCGGCCCCGGGTGGGCCGCCCGACATCGCTAGGGAGAGCGCGTCCATGAGTGCAACCGGCAACGGTCTCGGCCCCGCAGGAAACGGTGCGACGGACGAGGGGGGCCTGGGTCTCGACGGCAAGGTCGCCGTCGTCACCGGCGCCGGTGCCGGGCTCGGCCGGGCGGAGGCCGTCGCGCTGGCCCGGGCCGGCGCCGCGGTGGTCGTCAACGATCTCGCGGCGACCGATGCCGTCGAGGACACTCTCGCCGAGATCCGCGACCTCGGCGCCGATGCGGCGTTCGTCGCCGGCAGCGTCGCGGAACGTGCCACGGCCGACGCGCTGCTCGCGACGGCACAGGAACGCTTCGGCGGCCTCGACATCGTCGTCAACAACGCCGGAATCGTGCGGGACCGCATGCTGTTCAACATGTCCGACGAGGACTGGGATGCGGTGATCGCCGTGCACCTGCGCGGCCATTTCCTGCTGTGCCGCAACGCGGCGGCGTACTGGCGTGGCGAGTCCAAGAAGGCCGGCGGTCCCGTCTACGGCCGGATCGTCAACACGTCCTCCGAGGCCGGCCTGCTCGGCCCCGAGGGGCAGGCCAACTACGGCGCCGCCAAGGCGGGAATCACGGCACTCACCCTCTCCGCCGCGCGGGGCCTGTCCCGGTACGGGGTGCGCGCCAACGCCATCTGCCCGCGGGCCCGCACCGCGATGACGGAGGGCGTCTTCGGTGCCGCGCCCGAGGGGGAGGTGGATCCACTGTCGCCCGAGCACGTCTCGGCACTGGTCGCCTACCTGGCGTCGCCCGCGGCGGACCGGATCAACGGCCAGGTCTTCGTCGTCTACGGCCCGATGGTCGCGCTCATGGCCGCGCCCGTCGTCGAGCAGCGCTTCGACGCGGACGTCCGGTGGACCCCGGAGAGCCTCGCCGAACGGGTCGGCGGCTACTTCGGCGACCGGGACCCCGCCCGTAACTTCTCGGCCGCGCAGGCGCTCGCCCTCTGACGTCCCACTAGGCGGTACCCGAAGTGACATGCAACGTTGTCCTTCGGTAATATCGCGCCGTCCGGGGCCGATCCGGCTAGTGTCGGCCCGACCCCGGGCTCGCGTGTCGTCCGGCGATGCGGGCGCGTGAACGCGCGGTCGGAGGCCGCTCGGAGATCGTGTAGTACCTGTTCTAGTTTTGCGTCCCGCGACGCGGTTCGCGAAGGGGCGGCCGGCGCGGTTCCCGACCGAGTTCGGTCCCGTGGACGGGCGGCGGATCCGATCTCGCGGTCCACTGAATTCCCAGTTCGAACCCCGATTTTCCGCTCGACGCGAGCGCCGCCGGTTCGGTCGGTGCGGCGGGGCTCCCGCCCGCAGAGGTAGCCGTGTCACGCCGCGCCGCAGTGGTCTTTGACACGTGAACACGTTCTAGTTAGTATGACGCGGGTCACAAGCTGACCCCTCGCCGGCCTCGGCCGGCGAGCGAACCAACGGAGGAGGAGACGGTGGTAGACCTCCTCGAGGTACCGCTCCGCGCGGTCGGTGGATTCTTCGCGATGACGGGCGAGACCGCCCGGGCCGTGTTCTCCCGGCCCTTCCAGCGACGCGAGTTCGTCGATCAGGCATGGTTCGTCGCGCGGGTCTCCCTCGTGCCGACGGTCCTCGTCGCGGTGCCGTTCACCGTCCTGGTCAGCTTCACCCTCAACATCCTGCTGCGCGAGATCGGTGCCGCCGACCTCAGCGGCGCCGGCGCCGCACTCGGCGCGGTCACCCAGGTCGGCCCGATGGTCACCGTGCTCATCGTCGCCGGTGCCGGCGCCACCGCCATTTGCGCGGACCTCGCCGCCCGCACCATCCGAGAGGAGATCGATGCGATGCGCGTGCTCGGCATCAACCCGATCCACCGCCTCGTCGTGCCCCGGGTCCTCGCGTCCACCGTCGTGGCGCTGCTGCTCAACGGGCTGGTGTGCACCATCGGCATCCTGGGCGGCTTCGCGTTCTCCGTCTTCCTCCAGGACGTGAACCCCGGCGCCTTCGTCAACGGCATCACCCTGCTCACCGGCTTCGGCGAACTCGTGATCTCCCAGGTCAAGGCCGGCCTGTTCGGCATGATCGCCGGCCTCGTCGCCGCCTACCTCGGCCTCAACGTCAAGGGTGGCGCCAAGAGCGTCGGCGACGCCGTCAACCAGACGGTCGTGTTCGCCTTCATGGCATTGTTCGTGGTCAACCTTCTCGTCACCGCCGTCGGCATCAAGCTGACGGGCGGGTGACCGGCACGGCGGTGATGTAGATGGCAGTGATCTCCTGGCGCTTCCCCCGCGTGCGGCGCCGTGTCGCCCGCGCCTCCGACTCCGTGGACCGGCTCGGCGAGCAGGCGCTCTTCTTCGGCAAGGCGCTCGGATACGCCCCGCGCGCGATCACGCACTACCCGAAGGAGACGGTCCGGCTGATCGCCGAGATCAGCATGGGCACCGGTGCGCTCGCCGTGATCGGCGGAACGGTCGTCATCGTCGGCTTCCTGACCCTGTTCACCGGCGGGATCATCGCCGTGCAGGGCTTCAGTTCCCTCGGCAACATCGGCGTCGAGGCGCTCACGGGCTTCTTCGCCGCCTTCATCAACGTCCGCATCGCGGCGCCCACCATCGCGGGCATCGGCCTGGCCGCCACCATCGGCGCCGGCTCGACCGCCCAGCTCGGCGCCATGCGGGTCTCGGAGGAGATCGACGCGCTCGAGGTCATGGCGATCCCGTCGATCCCGTATCTCGTGAGCACCCGCGTGATGGCGGGGATGATCGCGATCGTCCCGCTGTATTCGCTGGCGGTGATCGCCTCGTTCATCGCCAGCCGCTTCGCGACCGTCGTGCTCTACGGCCAGTCCGCGGGCGTGTACGACCACTACTTCGACACGTTCCTCATCCCCACCGACATCCTGTGGTCGTTCGTGCAGGCCATCGTCATGGCGGTCGCCGTCATGCTGATCCACACCTACTACGGCTTCAACGCCGGTGGCGGCCCGGTCGGTGTCGGCGTCGCCGTCGGCAACGCCGTGCGCGCATCCCTGATCGCCGTGGTGACCGTGACCCTGCTCATCTCGCTCGCGGTGTACGGGGCGACCGGCAACTTCAACCTGTCGGGATAGGCGCATGGACACACCTTCCTGGAAGAAGAAACTCGCGGCCCTCGGTCTCGTCGGGGGACTCACCGTCGCCGTCGCGCTGGCGCTGCTGATGTTCGCCGGTGCCTTCACCGCCACCACCCCGGTCACGGTCACCTCGGCGCGGTCCGGCCTGGTGCTGGAGCCCGACGCGAAGGTCAAGCTCCGCGGTGTCGAGGTGGGCCGGGTCCGGTCCGTCGAGCACACCCCCGACGGCGCGCTGCTGCAGCTCGCGATGGATCCCGGCCAGCTGCACCTGGTGCCGTCCAACGTGCGCGTGGCCATCGAGTCCACCACCGTGTTCGGCGCGAAGTTCGTCAATCTGCTCATGCCGGACGATCCGTCGCCGGTGCCGCTCCAGGAGGGCGCGATCATCGCGGCCGAGAACGTCACCGTCGAGTTCAACACGGTCTTCCAGCACCTGTCCGACGTGCTCGCGCAGGTCCAGCCGGAGAAGCTCAACGCCACCCTCGGGGCGATCTCCGAGGCCCTCAACGGTCGCGGCGACACCCTCGGCGCCACCCTCGTCGAGGCCGACGACTATCTCGCGACGATGAATCCCTCGCTGCCGCAACTGCAGTACGACCTCGCCGTGGCCGCCGACGTCACCAACCTGTACGCCGACGTCGCGCCCGACGTGATGAACCTGCTCGACAACGCCACCTCGATCGGCAACACCGTCGTCGACGAGCAGGCCAACCTGGACCTGATGCTGATGAACGTCACCGGCCTGGCGAACACCGGTCGCGACGTCCTCGGCGAGAACGAGGCGCAGCTGACCTCGGCGCTGGACCTGCTGACGGAGACCACGACGCTGCTCGGCGAGTACTCGCCGGAGCTGACGTGCTTCATCATCGGGCTCAACGACGCGCGAATCGCCTTCGAGCCCATGGCCGGAACCGGCAAGTACCCGGCCCTGATGCTGAGCACGAACTTCCTGGGCGGCGCCACCATGTACGACCACGAGAAGGACCTGCCGGTGGTGGGCGCGACGGGTGGGCCGAACTGCCACGGGCTGCCGGCCTTCGATCCCAAGCGCGACGGCCACGCCCCCTTCGTCGTCGCCGACACCCATCCCGTGCCGTTCCACCCGAACACCGAGACGTGGGTGCGGTACCCGACGATCTTCGGTTTCCTGTTCGGCGACATGCTCCCGGGAGGCGAGTGAGATGCCGGAGTCGCAGAGGCGGACGTGGACGCGCCCGGTGGGCCGGGCGCCGCGGGGAAGCGGGGTGATCCGGTGAGGGCCACCACGGTCAAGTTCCTCGCGTTCACCGTCGTGATGGTGCTGATCTTCGCGGCACTCGCGATCGTGTTCAGCCAGGTGCGGTTCACCGGCACGCAGACCTATCACGCGACGTTCACCGACGTGTCCGGGCTGCAGGCCGGCGACAAGGTCCGCATCGCCGGGGTACCCGTCGGGTCGGTCGACAGCGTCGACATCGGTCGCGGCAACCAGGCCGAGGTGTCCTTCGACGTCGACGCCGAGCACACGCTGCTGGCGAGCACCAAGGCCACGGTGCGGTACGAGAACCTGGTGGGCGACCGCTACCTCGAGCTGCTCGAGGGACCGGGTACCGGCGAGACGCTGCCGGCCGGCGGCACGATCCCGGTGGCGCAGACGGAACCCGCGCTCGACCTCGACCTGCTGCTCGGCGGATTCAAGCCGCTGTTGCAGGGCCTCGACCCGCAGCAGGTCAACGACCTGTCCGGCGCGCTGCTCCAGGTCTTCCAGGGGCAGGGCGGCACCCTGGTGTCGCTGCTGGGCAACACCAACTCGTTCACGAACTCCCTCGCCGACCGGGACCGGCTGATCGGCGACGTCATCGACAACCTCAACGCCGTCCTCGCCACCATCGACGAGAACGACCAGCAGTTCACCGAGACCGTCGACCGGTTGCAGACCCTGGTGAGCGGGCTCGCGCAGGACCGCGACCCGATCGGCACCGCCATCCCGCGGATCGCGGCCGGCACCGGGGATCTCGCCTCGCTGCTGCAGAACAACCGGCCGGACCTGCAGTCGGTGATCGCCGAGACCAACCGCACCATGACGCAGCTCGACCTCGGGCGCGACGACATCAACCGGACGCTCGAGCGGCTGCCGAACGACTACAAGAAGCTCATCCGGGTGGGGGTGTACGGCAACTTCTTCCAATTCTTCCTGTGTGCCAACACGTTCAAGTTCTCGGGACCGGACGGGACCACCATCCGTTTCACGTCGGCCGAGCAGACGACCGGAAGGTGCGCGAAGATCGAATGAGTCCGATCCGTGAACGCAATCCCGTGCAGGTCGGCATCGTCGGCCTGTCCGTCGCGGCCGCGACGGTGCTCGCCGGCCTGCAGTACGACCAGCTGCAGTTCCTCTCCGGCGGCCTGACCTACTCGGCGTACTTCGCCGACGCCGGCGGTCTCGTGCCCGGCGACACCGTCACCCTCGCCGGCGTCGACGTCGGCGAGGTCACCGACGTCCGCCTCGACGACCAGCAGGTTCTCGTCGCCTTCACCGTCCGCGACGGCATCGCGCTCGGCGAGGACACCGGGGCCGACATCAAGACGAACACGGTGCTCGGCCGCAAGTCCCTCGCGGTGCAGCCCTACGGTTCGGGGACGCTCGACCCGCGCGAGCCGATCCCGCTGGCGCGCACCGACTCCCCGTACTCGCTCACCGACGCTCTCGGCGACCTCACGACATCGGTGTCGGATCTCGACACGGAGCAGATCAACGACTCGCTCAACGCGCTGTCGGATTCGCTGCAGGACACCCCACCCGAGTTGCGCGGGGCGCTCGAGGGAATGACCAGGCTGTCCCGGTCCATCAACGCGCGCGACGAGTCGCTCGAGGACCTGCTGGCCCGCGCCGAATCGGTGACCGGCATCCTCGCCGAGCGCAGCGACCGGATCAACGCCCTCGTGGTGGACGCCAACGCCCTCTTCGGGGAGCTGAGCGTGCGCCGCGACGCGATCACCGAGCTGATCGCGAACATCTCCGCGGTCTCACGGCAGCTGTCGGCGCTGGTGCAGGAGAACCAGGCGCAGATGGCTCCCACCCTGGAGAAGCTCAACGCGGTGACCGCCAACCTGCAGGCGAACAAGGAGAACATCGCCGGCGCCCTCGACGGTCTCGGCCCGTACATCAGCGCGCTCGGCGAGTCCGTGGCGAGCGGTCCGTTCTTCAACGCGTACGTGTCGAACGTCCTGCCCGCGCCGTGGTGGAAGGCCTTGGTCGACAGCACGGTCGCCCCCGAGCTGCTGCAGCAGGACCTGCAGGACATCATTCCGAAGAACCCGCCGTCGATCACGAAGGATGGCGAATGAGCACCCACACCCTCGAGGCCCCCGGGGGGCGGCCCGGAAAGCGCCGCCGCCTGCTGATACCGGTGATCGCCGGTGTCGCGGTGGTGGCCCTGGCCCTCGTCGCATTCGCCGTGGTGCTGCCCGGCTGGGGGAAGCGCACGATCAACGCCGAATTCGTCTCCACGAGCGGCCTGTACGAGGGCGACGACGTGCGCGTGCTGGGCGTGAGCGTCGGCACGATCACCCGCATCGAGCCGGGCGACGACCTGGTGCGCGTGCAGATGCAGGTCGACGACTCCGTCGACATCCCGGCCGATGCCAAGGCCGTGATCATCGCGCAGAGCCTCGTGTCCGCGCGCTTCATCCAGCTGACCCCGGCGTACTCGGGCGGCCCGCAGTTCGCCGACGACGCGACGATCCCGGTCGAGCGCACCGCCTCGCCGGTCGAATGGGACCAGATCAAGACGGAACTGATGCGCCTGTCGGAGGCGCTGGGCCCCCAGGGCCTCGACCCCCAGGGCTCGCTCGGCCGCTTCATCGATACCGCCGCCGAGAACCTCGACGGCAACGGCCTGACCGTCCGTGCCACGCTGCGCGAACTGTCCGACACCATGCACACCCTGTCGGAGGGGCGCACCGACCTGTTCGGCACCGTCCGGAACCTGCAGGCGTTCGTGTCGGTGCTCTCGACCAGCAACGAGCAGATCGTCCAGCTCGGTGGCCGGCTGGCGTCGGTCTCGGACGTCCTCGCCCAGAGCTCGGGCCAGCTCGGCACCTCGCTCGCGGACCTCGACCTCGCGGTCGGCGACGTGCAGCGGTTCGTGCAGGACAACCGGGCAGCGCTGACCGAGTCGGTGCAGCGCCTCGCCGACGCCACCGAGGTGCTCGCACGCAAGCGGCCCGAGATCGAGCGGGTCCTGCACTCCGGCCCGACGGCGCTGGCGAACTTCTACGACATCTACAAGCCCGCCCAGGGCTCGCTCACCGGTGCGCTGGCGATCAGCAACCTCGCCAACCCCGTCGAGTTCATGTGCGGGTCCGTGGCCGCCGCGGCGAACGCCACCTCCGACCGCAGCGCGGAGCTGTGCCGCCAGCAGCTCGGGCCGGTCCTCCAGTCGCTGGCGATGAACTACCTGCCGATCATGACCAACCCCATCGCCGCGGTGGAGGCGTTCCCCGACCAGATCGTGTACACCGAACCGGGTCTCGAGGCGGAAGCCGAGGCGGCGGGCCGGGGCATCGCACCCGCGGACGCCACTCCGCCGCCGGCCGGGCCGCTCTCGGATCTGCCCACCGTGACGGTTCCCCCCGACCTCGGTGCGCTGTTGCAGCCGGGAGGAGGACGATGAGCACCCGAACCCGGCACACCCGCCCGGCACGGCGGTACGCCGCCGCCGCGATGGCGGTCGCGGCGTCCCTGACGTTGACCGGATGCGAATGGGAGGGGCTCAACTCCCTCGCCCTGCCCGGCACCGCCGGGCACGGCGAGGACGCCTACCAGGTACGGATCCAGATGCCGAATGTGACCACCCTGACGCAGAACTCGCCGGTGCGGGTCGACGACGTCCAGGTCGGCAGCGTCACGAAGATCGAGGTCGAGGACTGGCACGCGCTCGTGACGGTGGCCCTCGACGGCGACGTCGAACTCCCGGCGAACGCCACCGCCAAGATCGGGCAGACCAGCCTGCTCGGCTCGCAGCACCTCGAACTGGCGTCGCCGGCGGACGAGCCGCCGCAGGGTCGGCTCGAGGACGGCGACCTGATCCCGCTCGAGCGGGCCGGGGTGTACCCGACCACCGAGCAGACGCTGTCGTCGCTGTCGGTGGTCCTCAACGGCGGTGGACTCGCGCAGATCAACGACATCACCACCGAGCTGAACGCGGCGCTGAACGGGCGGGAGGACTCGATCCGGAACCTGCTGCCGCGGCTCGACGAACTCGTCGGCACCCTCGACCGGCAGCGTGGCGACATCATCGCCGCGATGGAGGGCATCGATCGGCTCGCGTGGACGGTCGACGCGCAGAACGCCACCCTCGTCCGTGCGCTCGACGAGATGCCGGCCGCGCTGAACGTGCTGGTGGAACAGCGGCAGGACCTGACCACCGCGCTCACCTCGCTCGGCGAGATGAGCACCGTCGCCAGCCGGCTCGTCGAGAACAGCGGCGACGACCTGCAGACCAACCTGCAGGCGCTGGCTCCGACACTGCGTGCGCTCGCCGACTCGGGCAACGCGCTGACCGAGGTGCTCGGCGTGCTGCTGACCTATCCGTTCCCGCAGGCCGGCATCGACCAGGTGATCCGGGGCGACTACGCGAACCTCGCCATGACCATCGACCTCACCCTCGAACGGCTGGACCTGAACTTCCTCACCGGCACCCCGCTCGCCGGGCGCCTCGCCGGCCCGGAAGGCATCCTCGGCCGGGACGCCGGGCTGGCGGCCCAGTCCGCGGACCCCTTCCAGGCCCCGCTCCAGCAGCCGGCCGCGCAACCCGCGCCCGGCCCGGCCGCAACGCTGTCGGTCCCCGGTCTGGGGGAGATCACCGTTCCGGGGCTGCCCCCGCTGGGGGTGCCCGCGCCATGATGCTGTCGAAGTTCGTCCGGATCCAGCTCGCCATCTTCTCGGTGCTCACGGTGGTCGGGTTGCTGGTGATGTCGCTGCAGTACGTGCGGCTCCCGCAGCTGCTCGGCGTCGGCCGGTACACGGTGATCGTGGAACTGCCCTCCACCGGCGGGCTCTACCCGCACGCCAATGTCACCTACCGCGGCAACACCGTCGGGGTGGTCGACAAGGTGCAGCTGTCGCCGGCCGGGGTGGAGGCGATCCTGTCGATCGACAGCGACCGCTCGATCCCCGCCGACGTCGACGCAGCGGTCCGCAGCGTGTCCGCCGTCGGCGAGCAGTACGTGGACTTCGTTCCCCCGCAAGATGGTTCGAACGGGGAGTATCTGTCGGACGGCGACGTGATCCCGGCCGACCGGACGTCGGTGCCGCAGGAGGTGGGCGAGCTGCTCGACCAGGCCGACGTCCTGCTCGCCAGCATCAGCGACACACGGCTGCGCACCGTCGTCGACGAGTCGTTCGACGCGTTCAACGGGTCGGGGCCCGACCTGCAGCGGCTGATCGACTCGACCCGCCTGTTCGTGCAGGAGGCGAGCGCCGGCAGCGAGCAGACGAAGGCATTGCTCGATCAGCTCGGTCCGCTGCTCGACACCCAGGTCGTCACCAGCGACGCGATCCGCTCCTGGACGCGGGACATGCTGACGTTCACCGACGGGCTGCGGGCCGCCGACACCGACCTGCGGGCGGTGCTCGCGAAGGGGCCGGGCGCCGCGGCCGAGGCCGAACAGCTGCTGCAGGACCTGCGGCCGACGCTGCCGCTGCTGCTGGCCAACATGGTCGGCGTCGGGGAGGTGGGCGTGCTCTACAACGCCGGCATCGAACAGATCCTGGTGCTGTACCCGCCGATGACCACGGCGCTGATCACCGCGGCCGGCAGCGGACCGGCCGAGGACGGCGCGGTCGTCGACTTCCACCTGCAGCTGCACGATCCGCCGCCGTGCCTGTCCGGCTTCCTGCCGCCCGAACAGTGGCGCAGCCCTGCGGACACCACGATGGTGGACACCCCCGGCGAGGTGTACTGCAAGCTCCCGCAGTCGGATCCGAACGCCGTGCGAGGCGCGCGGAACCTGCCGTGCATGGAGTTCCCGGGCCGGCGCGCCCCCACGCCGGAGGCGTGCCGCAACGGGTACCAGCCCGAATACCTCGACAACCCGTGGCGGGGCGCCCCGACGCCCGTGCAGTCGGAAGGCGACATGCCGGTGCCCGCCTCGCACGCGACCGGGACGGGTGCGGCCGCGCCCGCCGGGGTGACGGCGCGCGGCATCGACCCGGCGACGGGAACGTACATCGGTCCCGACGGTACGGTGTACCGCAACGTCGACACCGGCCCCGAGACCAGTTTGGAGACGTACATGAAGGCGCAGCAAGGCTGATGGCGGACGAAGAGACCCCCACGACATCGACGCCGGAGACCGGACCCGCCCGGCAGAGCCGGGTGCTCCCCGCGGTCGCAGCCCTGATCGTCCTCGCCCTGGTGGGCGCCGGAGTGTGGCTGTGGCTCGGCGCGACGGCCGACCGCGACCACGACGCCCGGCAGGCGGCGTACCTGCAGGCCGCGCGGCAGACCGTGCTGAATCTGACCACCATCCACCCGCAGAGCGCGGCCGAGGACGTACAGCGTCTGCTCGACGGGGCGACCGGTGACTTCAAGGCCGAATTCGAAGGACGCGAAGGGCCTTTCGTCGATGTGGTGACCAAGGCGAACGTGGACACCACCGGTGAGGTGATCGAGGCCGGAATCCAGGCCGAGGACGGCGCCTGCATGTCCTCGCTCGTGGCCGCGCGGTCGATGGTCAGCAACGCGGAACAGCCCGAACCCGAGCCCCGCGACTTCCGGCTGCGGGTGACGATCTGCGACGAGAACGGTCGGCTGCTGGCCTCGAAGGTGGATTTCGTACCATGACCGAGCATTCGAAGGACGAGGCCGTGACCCTCGAGAAGACCGACGACGCCGCGGGCGTGGAGGGCGCGGAAAGCGCTACGGCGCAGCCCGGCTCCGGGGGAGGTGCGCGCCGGATGCTGCTCGCGGCCCTCACCGCCGCGGCGATCGTGCTCGCCGGCCTCGTCGGCGTGGGCGTGTACGACAAGGTCGAGCGCGACGGCGCCGAGGCCGCCCGGACCGAGGCCCTGCAGGCCGCCGAGGAGCAGGCCGTCGCGATGCTCGCGTACGACCACGCCACGGTCGACGAGCAGGTCGCCGCCGCCTCCGACGGGCTCACCGGCGACTTCCGGGACGAGTACACGAACCTGATGAAGAACGTCATCGCGCCCGGCGCCAAGGAGAAGGCGATCACCGTGCAGGTGAGTGTGCAGGCGTCGTCGGTCGTGTCGGCCGAGGCCGACCGGGCGGTGACCCTGCTGTTCCTCAACCAGATCACCACCAGTTCCGTCAATCCCGAGGCGGTCAGCAGCGGCAGCCGCGTCCGCGTCGAACTCGAGAAGCACGACGGCCGTTGGCTGGTGAGCCGACTGACCCCGATCTGAGCCGGGCGGACGGTCAGCGGCCGGGCAGGCGCACCATGTGCACGAAGAACCGGTCGATGTGCCGCACGGTGGCGACGAACCGGTCGAAGTCCACCGACTTGGAGACGTAGGCGTTGGCCCGCAACCGGTAACTGCGCACCACGTCCTCCTCGGCGGTGGACGTCGTCAGCACGACGACGGGGATGGACGCCAGGTCGGGATCGGACTTGACCGCCTCGAGCACCTGCCACCCGTCGTACTTCGGCAGGTTCAGATCGAGCAGCACCAGCGCCGGCCGCACGGCGCCGGCGTGGGCCCCGCGCCGGTACAGGAAGTCGAGAGCCTCCGCGCCGTCCCGCACCACGTGCAGCGTGCTGCCGATCTCGTTGGCCTCGAACGACTCCCGGATGATCAGCTCGTCCCCGGCGTCGTCCTCGACGAGCAGCACGTCGAGGGAATCGGCGGGCGTGGGCATGCGTTGTGCCGGCGTCCCGGTCGTCGCCTCCTCGACGTTGCGCTCGGACGACGACCGGACACCGTAGGCTTCGCGGTCCGGTGTGCTTGTCACTCGGGCTCGCCGACCTCCGCCGGCGCGATCAGCGCCGGACCGGCCGCGCCCTGATGCGCGAGTGCGTCGAGGAAGGAGCGCGCCCATCGGTCCACGTCGTGGGCGAGGACCTGCCGGCGCAGTGCCCGCATGTGCCGCCGACCGTCCTCGCGGGACTGGTTCAGCGCGGCCTCCATCTTGTCCTTGACGTCCTCGAGGTCGTGCGGATTGCACAGGAATGCCTGGCGCAGTTCCGCTGCCGCCCCGGTGAATTCGCTCAGGACGAGGGCGCCGCCGAGGTCGCTGCGGCAGGCCACGTACTCCTTGGCGACGAGGTTCATGCCGTCGCGCAGCGGCGTCACCAGCATGACGTCGGCCGCGACGAAGAACGCGATCAGCTCGTCGCGCGGAATGGGCCGGTGGATGTAGTGCACCACGGGCCGGCCCACCTCGGCGTACTCGCCGTTGATCCGGCTGACCGTCTGTTCGATGGCGCCGCGCATCTGCACGTACGACTCGACGCGCTCGCGGCTGGGGGTGGCCAGCTGCACCATCACCGTCTCGGCCGGATCCACCCGGCCCTCGGCGATCAGCTCGAGCAGCGCGTCGAGCCGGACGTCGATGCCCTTGGTGTAGTCGAGCCGGTCGACGCCGAGCATGATGTGCTTCGGGTTGCCGAGCTCCTTGCGGATCTGCTTCGCGCGGTCGCGGATCGACTTGCGGCGGGCCCGCTCGTCGAGCTGCCCGGAGTCGATGGAGATGGGGAACGCACCGACGCGCACCGCCCGGAACCCGACCTGCACCACCCCGAGCTTCGAGCGCACACCCACGGTGCCGCGGGAGGTCTGATGACCGGCCAGCCGGCGCGCGAGGTACAGGAAGTTCTGGGCACCGCCGGGCAGATGGAAGCCGATCAGATCGGCGCCGAGCAGGCCCTCGACGATCTCGGTCCGCCACGGCATCTGCATGAACAGCTCCACCGGAGGGAACGGAATGTGCAGGAAGAAGCCGATGGTCAGATCCGGCCGCAGCATCCGCAGCATCTTCGGCACCAGTTGCAGCTGGTAGTCCTGCACCCACACCGTCGCGCCCTGTGCCGCCGCCTTCGCGGTCGCCTCCGCGAACCGGCGGTTGACCTCGACGTAGGTGTTCCACCACTCCCGCCGGTACTCCGGCCGGACGATGACGTCGTGGTACAGCGGCCACAGCGTCGCATTGGAGAAGCCCTCGTAGTAGTCGGCGATCTCCTGCCCGCTCAGCGGCACCGGATGCAGCTCGAGGCCGTCCTCGACGATCGGGTCGAGCTCGGCGTCGGCGACACCGGCCCAGCCGACCCACGCTCCGCGGTTGTTGCGCAGGATCGGCTCGAGCGCGGTGACGAGGCCACCCGGGCTGCGCTTCCATCGGGTCGAGCCGTCCGGAAGACGCTCGAGGTCGACGGGCAGGCGGTTCGCGACGACCACGAAGTCCGAACCACCCACGTGCATCGACTCCTCACCTGCAGCCACGTGGTGCTCCTCTGTCCTTGTTCGCCGGTATCCGCTCAGTCCGTCTTCGGGTTCGGCCCGATGCCGAGCATGGACAGCAGCATGCGGCATTCGTCCGCATCCTCCGCGTAGGCAGCGACGACACGCTGTGCCTGACGGGCCGTCTCGTCCGCGACGGGTTCGAGTTCCTCGTCGGGGATGTCGTTCTCGGTGGTGGCGTCCGCGGCCATGGTGGTTCCTCCCGGGCTGGCTGCTCCGTTCGAGCAGGTCATTCGTAGTGCGACTCTATGAGAACCGGCGACTCCGACGCCAGCCGCTCCACGAGTTAGGGTTGGCTCACTTCTGGGAGCGGGGACGGGGAACGGAGAGTTTCGTGTGGTGGGAGGCATGAGCAGCGACGGTGCTCGCCGGATCGATCAGGGGAAGGAGCCGGGTCTGCGGCTGCTGCGGCACACGATTGCGAACCAGCGGGTCGCGCTGGCGATCGGCACCGCGCTGGTCTCGCTGCACCAAGTCATGGAGACCCTCGTCCCCGTCGCGATCGGGGCGATCATCGACGGACCGGTCACCAGCGGCGACGTCCCGACGCTGGTCGTCGCCCTCGCGGGCCTGGCCGCGTTGTTCGTCGTGCTCACCTACTCGTGGCGTTTCGGCGCGCGCCGGCTCGTCGCGGCGATCGAGGCCGAGTCGCACCGGCTGCGGGTCACGGTGGCGCGCCGGATCCTCGATCCGCGCGGGGTGCGCACCTCCCTGCGCATCGGGGAACTCCTGGCGGTGGCGACCACCGACGCCGGGCGGGCCGCGCAGATCCTGCACGTGGTGCCCGCCACCGCCGCGGCGATCACCGCGGTGGCCGGGGCCGCGGTGGCGCTGCTGCTCGTCGACGTCCCCCTCGGTCTGCTGGTGCTGCTGGGCACGCCTGCGATCCTCGTCGCGCTCGACCGCGCCACCCCGCTGCTGACCCGGCGGATGACCGCACAGCAGGAGGCGGTGGCGCGGGCGTCGGGCCTGGCGACCGATCTCGTCACGGGGCTCCGACCGCTGCGGGGCCTCGGTGCCGAGCCGGCCGCCGCCCGCCGCTACCGGGAGGCCAGCGCGGACGCGCTCGCCGCGACGCTCCGCGCGACCCGCGCCGCCGGCGTCTACACCGGCACCTCGGCGGCGGTGAGCGCGCTGCTGTCCGTCGCGGTCGCGGGCGTCGCGGGCTGGGCCGCGCTCGCCGGCCGGATCTCGGTCGGCGAGCTCATCACCGTCGTGGGCCTGGCCCAGTTCGTCGTCGAACCCCTCGGGACGCTCGCCGCCCTGCCGTCGTCGTGGGCCGCGTCCCGCGCCTCCGCCGACCGGCTGTCGCTGGTGCTGCACGCGCCGCCGCTGCTGCCGGCCGGAACCGGGACACCGTCGGACGGCCGCCTCGTGTTGCGCGGACTCGGCTACCGGTCGCTGCGCGGGATGGACCTGACCGTCGCGCCGGGGGAACTGCTCGGTGTCCTCGCCCACCGGCCGCAGGACGCGGAGGCCCTCGCCGACGTGCTGTCCGGGCAGGTGCCGCCGGAGGACGTCCGCGGCGAGCTGACCGTCGGGGGAGTCCCGCTCGGCGCGCTCGACCCCGTCGCCGCACGCCGGACCGTCCTCGCCGAACCGCACCACAGCGACCTGTTCGCCGGCACGCTCGCCGGCAACATCACCGCGGGCATGTGCGACCCGTCCGGGGGCATACCCCCGGAGGTGCTCCGCGCCTCCGCCGCCGGGCAGGTCGCCGACACCCACCCCGACGGTCTCGACCAGCGGATCGTCGACCGCGGCAGCAGCCTGTCCGGCGGGCAGCGACAGCGGGTGGCGCTGGCGCGGGCGCTGGCGCGGCGCGCCCCGGTACTGGTGCTGCACGAGCCGACCACCGCCGTCGACGCCGTCACCGAGCAGGCCGTCGCGGAGGGGATCGCGCGCGTCCGGCACGACGGGGGCGAGCACACGACCGTCGTCATCACCTCGAGCCCGGCGCTGCTCGCCGTCGCCGACCGCGTGGTCGTGGTCGACGACGGCAGGATCGTCGCCGCCGGCACCCACGCCGAACTGGCCGCCACACACCCCACCTACCGGGCGGCGGTGCTGCGATGACGGCGCACGAGTCCGAGCTGTTGCCGATCGCCTCCGCCGGACGGTCGTGGCGCTGGCTGGGGGCGCAGCTGCGCGCCGCGCCGGGCCGGGTCGCGCTCACCGTGGCGGTGTCCGTCGGGGCCGCGGTGGCCTCCGTGGTGCCGGTGCGCGTCCTCGGCATCCTCGTCGACCGGGTGCGCGAACAGGCGCCGATGGCCACGCTCGGGTGGGTCGTCGCGCTGATCGCAGCCGCGGCGGTCGTCGGCGGGGTGCTCGACGGCGCCGGCCTGCACCTCGTTGCGCGACTGGGCGAGACGGTGCTGGCCCGGCTGCGCGAGACGGTCCTGGCGCGGGTGCTGCGCCTGCCCACCGAGACCGTCGAACGTGCCGGGCACGGCGACGTCCTCTCCCGTGTCGGCGACGACGTCGCGGTGCTGGCAAAGGCGCTGGTCTCGGTGGTGCCGCAGCTGGTGGCGGCGCTGATGCTGGTGGTGGTCAGCGTCGCGGCCATGGTCGGGATCGACTGGCGGCTCGGGCTCGCCGGGCTCGTCGCGCTGCCGCTGTATGCGCTCGCCCTGCGCTGGTACCTGCCCCGGTCGGCGCCGCTGTACGCCGCGGAGCGGGTGGCGATGGGAGAACGGTCGCAGGCACTCGTCAGCAGCATGCACGGTGTGCGCACCGTCCGCGCCTACGGGCTCGACCCGGCCCACCTGTCCGGCATCGACGCCGCGTCGGGCCGCGCCCGCGACCTCACCGTCGGCGTGTTCGGCCTGTTCACCCGGTTCGCGGGCCGCGCCAACCGGGCCGAATTCGTCGGTCTCTCGGCGCTTCTCGTCGCCGGGTTCGTGCTGGTGCGGGCGGATGCGGTGACCGTCGGCGAGGCCACCGCGGCGGCACTGCTGTTCCACCGCCTGTTCTCGCCGCTCGGGCTCCTGCTCTTCACCTTCGACGACGTCCAGTCCGCGGGCGCCAGCCTGGCCCGCCTCGTGGGCGTCGCCGAGCTCCCGGCGCAGCCGCCGGAGCGCGACGCTCCGCGCGACGTCCGACGCGACGGTCCGCCGGCGCTGGAACTGGCCGGGGTGCGGCACCGGTACCTGCACGGGCCGGAGGTCCTGCACGGCGTGGACCTGAAGGTCGGGCCGGGGGAGACGGTGGCCCTGGTCGGGTCGACCGGCGCCGGGAAGTCGACGGTCGCCGCGGCCGCGGCCGGCGTCGTCACGCCCGCCTCGGGGGAGGTCCGTATCGACGGCCGGTCGCTCGGCGAACTCGGACCGCGGCTGCGTCGCAGCGTCGTGATCGTCAGCCAGGAGGTGCACGTGTTCGCCGGGCCATTGCTCGACGACGTGCGGCTGGCCAGGCCCGGCGCCACCGCGGACGAGGTGGAAGCGGCACTCGACGCGGTCGGGGCCGGCGAGTGGGTCCGCGCGCTCGGCGACGGCCTGCACACGGTCGTCGGCGAGGGCGGACATCCCCTGACCGCGGCCCAGGCCCAGCAGCTCGCGCTGGCGCGGGTGCTGATCGCCGATCCACCGGTGGTGGTGCTCGACGAGGCGACCGCGGAGGCCGGCAGCGCGGGCGCACGGGCCCTCGAAGCGGCCGCGGCCGTCGTGACGCGGGGACGCACCGCCCTGGTCGTGGCGCATCGGCTGACGCAGGCCGCGGCGGCGGACCGGGTCGTCGTGCTCGAGGCGGGCCGGGTCGTCGAGGAGGGACCGCACGCGGCGCTCGTCGCCGCCGGGGGCCGCTATGCGCGGCTGTGGCGGGCCTGGCAGGCCGGCGGCTGAGATGTGCTGCCAGGGCCGCGACCTGCGGTGCAGGGTAGTGTGGATCGGTCCGTTGTGCCCGTGCGGCCGTACGGCCGCACCCGTGCCACCCACCTCAGGAAGGTTTTCATGCCCATCGCGACAATCAACGGCATCCCGCTGAACTACCAGGTCAAGGGGACCGGCGACCTCGTCGTGCTGATCATGGGGACGGGCAGCCCCGGCCGGGTCTGGGACCTGCACCAGGTCCCCGCGCTGGTCCAGGCCGGCTACCGCGTCGCCACCTTCGACAACCGCGGCATCGCGCCGTCGGGGGAGAGCCTCGGCGGCATGACCATCGACGACCTGGTGGCCGACACCGCCGGACTGATCGAGCTGCTCGGCGGTCCCGCGTACGTGGTGGGCACCTCGATGGGCGCGCGTGTCGCGCAGGAGCTGACGCTGGCGCGCCCGGACCTGGTCCGCAAGGCGGTGTTCCTGGCCGGGCACGCGCGCATGGACCAGTTCCAGCTCACCCTGACCGAGGGCGAGCGGCAGCTGTACGACAGCCGTGTCGAGCTGCCCCCGAAGTACCGGGCGGCGGTCACGGCCGTGATGAACCTGTCGCCGGCGTCGCTGGCCGACCCGCACACCGCGCGGGACTGGCTCGACGTGTTCGAGTTCACCGGCGGCAAGACGTCGCCGGGCGTGCGGGCGCAGCTGGGAATGGACCGCGAGTTCGACCGTCGCGCGGCCTACCGGGCGGTGCGGGTGCCGTGCCTGGCCGTCGGTTTCGCCGACGACCGGATGATCCCGGCGTACCTGTCGCGGGAGGTCGCCGACGCGATCCCCGGCGCGAGCTACCAGGAGATCCCGGACGCCGGGCACTACGGCTACCTCGAGCAGCCGGAGGCCGTGAACAAGGTGCTGCTGGAGTTCCTGGCGAGCTGAACCTCGCCGAGACCGGGATCGCGGCCCGCGGCGTGCCGGGTTTCACTCGCCGCCACGGCATTCCGCCGCACGACCGAGGTGCTTCGTGGGCGGTGGCGGACTCGTGAACCGGTGACACGGGTTCGGTGTCACCGGTTCACGGGTGAAAGAGGTGATCGTGTCACCTCGGTTCCGGCGGGACGCCTGCCGGGAGGGCGGGGTGCCGGGCTCGGCGTTCCGCTTCGGTGGTGCCGCCCCAGACGCCGTACCTCTGCCGGCTGTCGAGTGCATAAGCACGGCACGGGATTCGGACCGGGCAGGTGTGGCAGATCTGTTTCGCGGTGCGTTCCCGTCGTAGGCGGGCACCGCGTGGCTCGTCGTCCGGGCCGAAGAACACGGACGGCTCGACGAACCGGCAGTCGGCGCGGGCGGTCCAGTCCTCCCGCTCGTCGCGGGACGGCACGGCGAGTTCCGCGGAGGCGCGGGCGGGCGGTGTGCTCATGGTCGTCGGTGGGTGCGAGTCGACACCGCACTGTCGTGTGAGTGCACGGTCTCCCTGCCGCGTGCGCGGTGAGGAGGTGCGGGGCCGTGTCTGTCGGTAGTTGTGAACCTGTCCGGGCACGGATCCCGGCGGTCAGTGCATGTGGCTGCCGCCGTTGATGTCGACGGTGGTGCCGGTGAGGTATGCGGCGTCCTCGGAGGAGAGGAACGTGATGACCGAGGCCACTTCGCGGGTGCCGGCGGTGCGGCCGAGCGGGATGTCGCGGCAGATGGCGGCTTCCTGCTCGGGGGTGCTGCCCACCCGGATGCCGGTGTCGACCGCTCCGGGGGTGACGGCGTTGACGGTCACTCCGGTGTCTCCGAGTTCGCGGGCGAGGGACTTGGTGAAGCCGAGGACGGCGGCCTTGGCGGAGGAGTAGGGGACCTTGCCGAAGACGCCGCCGCCGCGCTGGGCGGAGACGGACGACATGTTGACGATCCGGCCCCAGCCGTTGTCGATCATCGCCGGCAGGAAGGCGCGGGTCACCAGGTAGGTGCCGGTGGCGTTGACGGCCATGACCTTGTTCCACAGTTCGAGGGTGGTGTCGAGGAACGGCACCGGTGACGTGATGCCCGCGATGTTGGCGAGGGCCCCGACGGGCGGGAGGGTTCCTGCGGCGACTTCGGCGGCGACGGCGTCGTGCGCGCGCTGGACGGAGGCCTCGTCGGCGACGTCGATGTCGTGGCCGAACGCCGGGACGGAGTAGTCGCTGCCGATCTCCGCGGCGACCTTGGCGGACTTTTCACCGTCCAGGTCGAGGACGACGACGGCCCAGCCGTCTTCGGCGTAGCGGCGGGCGGTGGCGATGCCGATGCCGCGCTCGGAGGTGGCGCCGGTGACGACGGCGGTGCGCTGGGTGGAAGACATGGGTTTCTCCTCGATGGCTGTTGATGGCTGGGTCAGGGAATGAGGGGGGAGATGAGGCGGGCCGCCTCCGCGGTGCCGGCGGGGCGCTGCGCGTCGGTGATGTCGCGGGTTTCGAGTTCGAGGCTGAAGTGGCCCGCGTATCCGAAGGCGGTGAGGGCGTCGATGCCGGCGGCGAAATCGGCGGCGCCGTTGCCGATGCCGAGATTGATGTTCCCCGGGACGGCATCGCGCAGGTGCACATGGGTGATGCGATGGCCGAACAGGCCGACGAAGCCGACCGGGTCGCCGCCGGAAGCGACGATGTGGCTGAAGTCCATCACGATCCCGATCTCGGGGGAGAGTCGGGCGGTCAGTTGCGCGGCACGTGCGGTGTCGCAGCACAACCGGTACACGTGCAACGACTCGGTCCACAGGGCCACGCCGAACGTGTGGGCCGTGTCGGCTGCCCACTCCAATTGGGCGGCAACGGCATCGAGGTCCTCGTCCAATGACCGGACCGGGGTGTGGTCGAGGGCTCCGCACGGCAGGACCAGCGCCCGGGCCCCGACACCGGCGGTGAGGGTGAGCAGCCGATCGAGGTGACGTCTCCGCTCGTCGCGCTGTGCCGGGGTCAGGGGCAGGTTGAGGTCGCCGATGTCGCCGTTGACGCTGCGCACGCGCAGGCCCGACGCGGCCACCTCCTTGGTCACCTGTTCGACGCCGGCGGTGTCGAGCCCGAAGGGGACGTGGTCGCACACTCCCGGCAGGGCTCCGAGATCGATTTCGGCGAACCCGAGTTCGGCGATGGTGGAGAGCGCGTCGCTCAGCCCGAGGTGACGGAAGCTGATCGACGAGCAGCCGAGCCGGTCGTGGACCACGAGAACTCCTTCGAGGAAGCGGGGTGATGGGGACCACGGTAGAACGATTCACTGTCAACAGTCAACGGTCGAAGATTGACGGTTGACAGGGGCTGGTGGCGGCGGTCACACTCGGTGCACACTGTTGACAGTCGACATCCACTGCCCGATCCCCACCGGTCCTCCCGGTTCGAAGAGGAGATGTTCATGAGCACCGATGCTCTCCGGATGCGTGGTCCCGTCCACGGCACGAAAGACGCGAAACGCGTCGCGATCGGCTCCTCGGTAGGGGCGGTCATCGAGACCTACGACTTCATCGGCTTCGGCACCGCCGCTGCCCTGTACTTCGGTACCGCCTTCTTTCCCAGCGGCGATCCGGTCATCGGTACCCTCGCCGCCTTCGCCACCCTCGGTGTCGGATTCGCGGCCAGGCCCCTCGGCGGCATCCTCGGCGGACACCTCGGGGACAGGATCGGGCGCAAGCCCGTCCTGGTCGCCTCCCTCATCGTCATGGGCCTGGCCACGTTCGCGATCGGCCTGCTACCGACCTACACCCAGGTCGGACTCGTCGCCCCGGCCCTGCTGGTGACGGTGCGGATCGTCCAGGGTCTGGCCTTCGGCGCCGAGTGGGGCGGGGCGATCCTGATGAGCTACGAACACGCCCCCTGGAAGGCCAAGGGCCGCTACACCGGCATCGTCCAGGCCGGCTTCCCGGTCGGACTGCTGCTGGCGAATCTCGTCTTTCTCTTCAGCGTGCACCTCGACGGTGACTGGGCGTGGCGCGTACCGTTCCTCGCCAGCATCGTCCTGGTTGCCGTGGGCCTGATCATCCGGTCCAAGGTGCCCGAGTCGCCGGTCTTCGAAGACGTCAAGGACAGCGGCGAGATCGCCGCGTCCCCGGTGCTCGAGTCGATCAGGAAGGACTGGCGCGACATCCTGCGCGGCATCGGGCTGCGGGTCGCCGAAACCGCCGGATACGCCGTCTCGATCACCTACATGATCTCCTACCTGCACACCAACGACCTGGCCGGAAAATCCGAAACGCTCCTGGCGCTGTGCGTCGCCTCCGCGATCGGCATCGTCGCCACCTTCGCCTGGGCCGCCCTGACGGACCGCATCGGGCGGCGCCCGGTGTACCTGGGCGTGTGCGCCTTCGCCGCCCTGTTCGGCGTGCCGATGTTCCTGCTGGTCAACACCGGCCTGTTCGTCCTGATCGTCGCCACGATCGTCATCGCCTACGCGGTGTGCCAGAACGCCCTCGCCGGCGCCCAGGGTGCCTGGTTCCCCGAATTGTTCCAGGCGGCGCGGCGCGCGTCGGGCGCCTCCCTGGCCTACCAGATCTCGGCCATGGTCTCCGGCTTCACCCCGTTCGTCACCACCCTGCTCTACGTCTCTCTCGGCTGGGTCGGCCCGGCCCTGCTGTTCAGTGCCTTCGGGCTGATCGGCTTGATCACCGCCCTGCTCACCCGGGAGACCTGGGGTGCGGCCGAACGTCGCCTCGCCGACGAGGCCACCCGCTCAGAAGAACACGCCTCCGGCCCCGGCGGCGCAACGCTGCGCCACCGGTCCGGGACGGCATCGAGCACCAAGGAAAAGGAACTGCTGTGACCACCACTGCGCACGCCGGCGCCGTCCATCGCGACCGCCGCCTCGCCGCCGTCGACGAGTTCGCCTACCGTCTCAGGCACAATGTGCTCGACATGGGCCAGGAACAGGGCCAGGGCTACGTCGGACAGGCCCTCGGCGCGGCCGACATCCTGGCCACCGTCTACGCGGAGCACCTCCGGTTCCGTGCCGACGACCCGGACTGGGCCGGCCGCGACCGGTTCCTGCTCTCGACCGGCCACTACGCCATCGGCCTGTACGCAGCGCTCGCCGAGGCCGGGATCGTTCCCCGCGACGAACTGCTGACGTACGGCTCGGACGATTCCCGCCTCCCGATGTCGGGTATGTCGACCTACACCCCCGGCATGGAGATCTCCGGAGGCTCGCTCGGGCACGGTCTCCCCATCGCCGTGGGAATGGCCCTGGGTCTGCGCCACCAGGACTCGCAGGCACGGGTGTTCAACTTCCTGTCCGACGGTGAGCTCGACGAAGGTTCGACCTGGGAAGCGGCGATGAGCGCGCACCACCACCAGCTCGGCAACCTGATCGCGATGGTCGACATCAACGCCCTGCAGGCCGACGGCCCGACCGCCGGGGTACTGAGCACCGAACCCGTGCACGACAAGTGGACCGCCTGCGGCTGGCGCACCTACCGCGTCGACGGCAACGACACCGGCGCCCTGCTCGGCGCCTTCGACGAGGCCGCGGCCGGTGCCGCCGTGCGCGGCGCGCCGGCGGTCGTCCTGTGCGACACGCGAGTCGGCAAGGGCGTGCCGTTGCTGGAGACCAGGGAGAAGGCCCACTTCATGCGCATCGACGAGCACGAATGGCAGATCTGCCGCGACCAGTTGACCGCCGGATACGACCTCGAGGATGCTCGATGACCACCACCGCCCCCAAGCTCAAGACGTCGGCGATGATCGCCTCCTTCGTCGACCCCGGCCAGAAGACGACCGCCGCGCCGTTCGGCCACGCACTGGTCGCGGCGGCACGGGAGAACGACAAGATCGTCGGACTGTCCGCGGATCTGGCCAAGTACACCGACATGCACATCTTCGCCGAGGCGTTCCCGGACCGCTTCTTCCAGATGGGCATGGCCGAGCAGCTGCTGCTCGGCGCCGCCGCCGGCATGGCCGAAACCGGACTGGTGCCGTTCGCCTCGACCTACTCGGTGTTCGCCGCCCGTCGCGCCTACGACTTCCTGTGCCTGGACATCGCCGAACCGAACCTCAACGTCAACATCGTCGGCGGCCTGCCCGGCCTGACCACCGGCTACGGCCCGAGCCACCAGGCCACCGAGGACATCGCCATCTTCCGGGGCATGCCCAACCTGACGATCGTCGACCCGTGCGACTCGGTCGACATCGAGCAGGCGGTACCACAACTGGCCGCCTGCGAGGGGCCGACCTATCTGCGATTGCTGCGCGGCAAGGTCGCCACCGTCCTCGACGAGTACGACTACACCTTCGAGCTCGGCAAGGCCAAGGTGCTGCGCGACGGCAACGACGTGGTCTTCGTCGCCAGCGGCCTGATGACCATGCGGGCACTGCAGGCGGCGCAGGAGCTGTCCCGGCACAACGTCGATGTCGCCGTGGTCCACACCCCGACGATCAAACCGTTCGACGCCGCCACCGTGCTCGCCGAGATCGACACGGACCGCCTCGTGGTCACCCTCGAGAATCACACGGTCGTCGGAGGGCTGTTCGAAACGGTGGCCGCTGCCGCCGCCGGGGCGGGCCTGGGCCGGAAGATCACCCCGATCGCGCTGCCCGACCGCTTCCTCGACGCCGGTGCCCTGCCGACGCTGCACGATCGTTACGGCCTGAGCACCGACCGCATCGTCGCCCGCGTCCTGGACGAGCTGAGCTGAGCTGACGCAGTGTGGACGGGCCCGCGCCGCCGCCGGCGCGGGCCCGTATCATTGTCGACAGACTGCTGTCGACAGTCGCCCGCTGACACCGCCTGGAGGCATCAATGGCCGCACAACCTGCCGCGCTGCTCGGACTGGAGAAGACCAGTTTGCGCCAGCAGGCCGTCGCGGCTCTGCGCAGCGCGATCACCAGCGGCGCCCTCGCCCCCAGCAGCCCGCTCGTCGAAACCGAGCTGTCCGAGATGCTCCAGATCAGCCGCGGCACCTTGCGCGAGGCCATGCGCCAGCTCCAGCAGGAAGGCCTGATCTCCGCCGGCGCCCGGGGCCGGCTCTACGTGCGCCACCTCGACGCCAAGGAGATCCGTGACATCTTCGCCGTCCGCGCGGCCCTCGAAGCCCTCGCGGTCCGGGAGCTCGCCGAGCTTCCCGACCGCTCCACCGTGGTCCCGACCCTGCGCGCGGCGCTCGACATCATGGCGCGTGCCGAGCACGATCTCGATGCGCGCATCGAGGCGGATCTGAACTTCCACCGCATCCTCTGCCGTCTGACCGGCAACGAGACACTGATGCACTCGTGGCAGTCCCTCGAAGGGTCGATCCGCATGTCCATCATGTTCGCCGGCCTGGAAAAGGCTGTCGGCAACATGGACGTCGGACGGCACAGCGCCATCGTCGACGCCATCGAAACCGGCGACTCCGACGAAGCGGCCGCCGCCGTGCGTTCCCATATGAAATGGGCTGCAGCCAACCTCGTTTCGTAGCCGGTTTCCTTCCGGTACCGCCGGTCCGGCCGTCGTGGCGCTTCTCCGCGCCCGTTCGGGCGGCGGAGTGGTCCCCGCGCTTCGACAGGCCGCCGACGCATCCCCGCGACGAGGGGCGCGCCGGCGACCTGTCCTGTGCGCGCGGGTGATGAATATGGGCATATGTCTTGACATATACCGGGGCGATGTGTGAGGGTCGTCACTACGGATTAGCACGTGCTAAACCGCTCGGATTACATCTGCAGACTCTTCCCTCCATCCCGGGGTGCCGCTCCACCCCGCAGGAACGACAGGAATCGACGATGATTCGCACCCCCCGCGCCGCGACGGGTCCTTCTCGCTGGGCTTGAGGATGACGGTGTTGCCGGTGGCGAGGGGGAAGAACCACATCGGGACCATGGCCGGAAAGTTGAACGGGGCGATGATCGCGACGGGGCCGAGAGGCTGGCGGATCGAGAACACGTCGACCTTGGTGGAGGCGTTCTCGGTGAAGCCGCCCTTGAGCAGATGCGGGATACCGCAGGCGAACTCGACGACCTCCTGGCCGCGGGTGACCTCGCCGAGGGCGTCGTCGAGCACCTTGCCGTGCTCGGCGGTGATGAGCGCGGCGAGCTCGCCCTTGCGTTCGTTGAGCAGCTCCCGGAAGCGGAACAGGATCTGGGTGCGCTTGGCGAGGGAGGTGTCACGCCACGTGGGGAACGCAGCCGCCGCGGCGTCGATCACCGCGCGAGCGTCCTCGAGATCGGCGAGGGCGACCTGCGCGGTGACCTCCCCGGTCGCCGGGTTGGTCACCAGGGCGGTGCCGGTGCCGGTTCCGGGGTAGGGCTTGTTGTTGATCCAATGGGAAACGGTCTGGGTGGCAACAGCTTCGGTCATCGAGAATCCTGGTTCCTGTACTTGGCGACGTAGTCGCTCATGGTCTTCAGCTGGTAGCGGGAGACATCGTGGGCGTTCTCGTTCTCCGCGAACACGCTCGACGCCATCACGGTGTCGTCGCGGTCGTAGAAGCCGATCTCGGCGAGGCCCCCGAAGAACTCGTCCCAGTCGACGTCGCCGTCGCCGATCTGCAGGTGCTGCTGGACACGGACCGCGTTGCCGGGGGGATTGGTGATGTAGCGAAGGCCGTGCGAGGCGTGATGGTCCATCGTGTCCGCGACGTGCACCAGGCGGAGCATGTCGCCGGCGGTCCGCATGATCTCCAGCATGTTGCCGCCCATGTGATAGGTGTGGCAGGCGACGTACACCAGTCCGAAGTTCTTCGAATTGATACCGCGGATCATCCGGATGGCGGCCAGTCCGTCCTCCACGAAGTCGTCCGGGTGCGGGTCGATCCGGACGTCGATGCCCTCGCGTTCGATGATCGGGACGAGTTCCTCCATCGACCGGTAGAACGCCCGCTCGGACTCCTCGGCCTTCTCCGGCCGGCCTGAGAATTCGGTGTTCATCACGTTCACACCCAGGTCGACCGTGATCTGGATGGCGCGCTTCCAGTACCGCACCGCGGCTTCACGCGCATCCTCGTCCGGACCGGACCAGCGCAGCACGGGGAGCACGGAGGCGATGCCGACGCCCGCGTCGGCGCACGCCTTGCGGAACTTGGCCACCAGCGCGTCGTCCGCCTTCGGGTGGTTGAAGAACGGGATCATGTCCACGTGCGGGGTCAGTTGCAGGTAGTCGTAGCCGAGTTCGGCGACGATCCCGGGCAGTTCGAGCAGCGAGTGGGAGTGGTGGAACGGGGTGGGATCCAGGGCGATCTTCACGGCGGTCACGCTCCCGGGACGGACGCGCGGTCCACCATGTCCACGGCGACCCGCTCACCGGTCTCGAGCGAACGGACGCCGGCCTCGCACACCGCCGCGGCGGCGTAGCCGTCCCAGGCGCCGGGACCGTCGACGTAGCTGCCGGTCTCGGCGCCCGACCGTACCGCGTGCACCCAGCGCTGGATCTCGGCGTCGTAGGCGGCACCGAAACGCACCCGGAAGTCCGGCGTGATGGTGCCGCCCCAGACGCCGGGGCGGGTCTTGCGGACCAGTCCCACGTCCAGGCCGATCATCGCGGAGCCGAGCTCGCCGACGACCTCGGTGCGCACCTCGTACGCCAGGCCGGTGGTGACGAACGCCTCGACGTCGACGTGGCGGCCGGTCTCGGTGGTGAAGATGGCGATCTGGGGATCCTGCAGATCGGAGCCGGAGAGCGTGTTGGCCGTCGGCCTGATGATCTGCACGGAGGTGATCTCCTCGGCGAACAGGAACCGGGTGACGTCGACCTCGTGCACGATCGAATCCTTGACGATCATCGCGCTGTCGAAGTACGACGGGACCCCAGGGTTGCGGTGCGCGCAGTGCATCACGAGCGGCTGCCCCAGCTCGCCCGCGACGAGGGCGGCCTTGAGCTGTTCGTACTCCGCGTCGAACCGGCGCATGAACCCGACCTGGATCAGCTTCCTGCCGAGCTGGGCCTCGCGCTTGACGATCTCGAGGGACGTCGCGGCGTCGGTGGTCAGGGGCTTCTCGCACATGACGGGCTTGCCGGCGTCGAGGCAGGCGAGCAGCTGCTTCTCGTGCGTGGGTCCCGGGGTGGCGAGCACGACGGCATCCACGTCGTCGGCGGCGATCGCGTCGAGCGGATCGGCGACGACGCGGGCGCCGGGCACGGTGGCGGCGACCTGCTCGGCCTTCTCGGTGAGGTAGTCGTTGACCACGGTGACGCGCGCGCCGCTGATGCGGTCGGTGATGCGGGCGACGTGGTCGGCGCCCATCATGCCGACGCCGAGCACGGCGATGCGGAGATCGGTGCTGTCGGACATTCTCGGTGGCTCCTGACGTACTCAGACGAAGCGGACGGCTGGAATCCCGCAGGACCCCAGATACGTTCGGGTGCGCTGTGCGATCGGCAGCGGGGCGTCGGCCGGGCAGGGGTACATGTCCTGCTCGACGATGGCGAACACGTCGATCCCGAGCTGCTCGACCGCCTCGAGCAGCGGCGGCATGTCCGGGATGCCGCGTGGCGGTTCGGTCATCGCGCCGAGGCGCACGGCTTCGCCGAACGGCAGGTCCTCGGCCTCGACCTTGGCGCGGACCTCGGGATCGACCTGCTTGAGGTGCAGGTAGCCGATCCGGTCGGGGTGCTTGGCGATGATCGCCAGGTTGTCGCCGCCGCAGTAGCTGATGTGGCCGGTGTCGAGGCACAGGTTGACGAACTCGGGATCGGTGCCGTCGAGGAACCGGTAGACGTTCTCTTCCGTGTCGACGTGGCTGTCGGCGTGCGGGTGGTACTGGGCACGCACGCCGTACTTCTCGAACATGGCCTTGCCGAGCTCGTTCATCCCGCCGGCCTTCTTGCGCCACTGCTCCGGCGTCAGGTTGCGGTCCTCGAGCACCTCGCCGGTCGCGGGATGCCGCCACATCTCCGGGATCACCACGACGTGGGTGCCGCCCACCGCGGCGGTGAGCTTGGCGACGTCCTCGATCTGGGACCACACCGCGCCCCAGGAGTCGTCCTGGTGGAGGTGCTCGAACACCGTGCCGGCAGAGAGCTTCAGGTCGCGGGCCGCGAGCTCGTCGGTGAGCTGCTGCGGGTCGGTGGGCAGGTAGCCGTAGGGGCCCAGTTCGATCCACCGGTAGCCGGCCGCCGCCACCTCGTCGAGGAAACGGGTGTGGGGCGTCTGCTGCGGGTCGTCCGGGAACCAGACGCCCCAGGAGTCGGGAGCGGAGCCGACGCGGATGGTGCTCATGTGGTGGGTGTCCTTCTCTTGGTGGGGGTCAGTTGTCGGTGGAGGACGATTCGGGCGCGGGTTCGGACGGGCGCAGGTAGGGACGCTGGACCCTCTTCCACGCCTCGTACACCTCGCGGGCCTGCTGTGTGGACTCGAGCGTCGAGGTCTCCGATACGGGTACGTCCCACCAGGATTCGCTGTCGGGTGCGCCGATGAGCGGGTCCGTCTCCACGTGGACGACGGTGGCGCGGTCGGACGCCTTCGCGGCCTCGAGGGCGTCGGCGAACTCCGCGGCGGTCGTCGCCCGCAGGACGTCCACGCCGAGGCTGGCGGCGTTGGCCGCCAGATCCACCGGCAGCACGCCGCCGTCCAGCCGGCCCCGGTCGCTGCGATAGCGGTACGAGGTGCCGAAGCGCTGCGAGCCGAGCGATTCCGACAGCGAGCCGATGGAGGCGAATCCGTGGTTCTGCACCAGCACCACGATCACCTTCACGCCCTCCTGCACGGCGGTGACGAGTTCGGTGGCCATCATCAGGTAGGAGCCGTCCCCGACCATCACGAAGACGTCCCGGTCGGGGCATGCCATCGCCACGCCGAGCCCGCCGGCGACCTCGTATCCCATGCACGAGTAGCCGTATTCCACGTGGTAGCCCTTGGGATCCCGGGTGCGCCACAGCTTGTGCAGGTCGCCGGGCATCGACCCGGCGGCGCACACCACGACGTCCCGCGGTTCCGAGATGGCGTTGACGAGCCCGATGACCTCGTTCTGGGTGAGGGCTTCGGCACCCGTCGCGACGTTCGTGCCGTGCACGCCGGGGGAGTAGACGGCGTCGACGGTCGCCTCCCAGTCGGCGGCGAGCTGCGCGACGAGGGCGCGGTAGCCGTCGGAGACGGCGTAGCCCGCCAGCGCCTCGTCGAGTGCCTCGATCGTCTCGCGGGCGTCGGCGACCACGCCGACGGCGCCCTGCTTGACCGCATCGAACGACGCCACGTTGATGTTGACGAACCGCACGTCGGGGTCGGTGAACGCGGTGCGGGACGCGGAGGTGAAATCGCTGTAGCGGGTGCCGATCCCGATCACCAGGTCGGCCTCGGCGGCCAGGGCGTTGGCGGCGGTGGTGCCGGTCGAGCCGATCGCTCCCACCGACTGCGGGTGGTCGTAGGGCAGCGAGCCCTTTCCGGCCTGGCTCTGCCCGACCGGAATCCCGGTGCGCTCGCAGAACCGCGCCAGCGCGTCCGTCGCGCGGCTGTAGACGACGCCGCCACCGGCGACGATCAACGGCCGGCGCGCCGACCGGATCGCCTCGGCCGCACGGGCCAGCGCTGCGCGCTCGGGCAGCGGGCGGCCCACGTGCCAGGTCCGTTCGGCGAACAGGGACACCGGCCAGTCGAACGCCTCCGCCTGCACGTCCTGCGGGATCGCGACGGTGGCGGTGCCGGTCTCGACCGGGTCGGTGAGGACCCGCATCGCGCCGAGCAGGGCCGCGGGCAGCTGCTCCGGCCGCCAGACCCGGTCGAAGAAGCGCGACACCGGACGGAAGCAGTCGTTGACGGTGACGTCCCCGGAATCGGGACGTTCGAGTTCCTGCAGGACCGGAGCGCTGGCACGGGTGGCGAACGTGTCCGCCGGCAGGAGCAGCACGGGCAGGCGGTTGATCGTCGCGAGGGCGGCACCGGTGACCATGTTGGTCGAGCCCGGTCCGACGGATGCGGTCACGGCCCAGGCCTGGAGGCGGTCCTTCATGCGGGCGTAGGCGACGGCGCTGTGCACCATGGCCTGTTCGTTGCGGCCGAGCACGTACGGCAGGGAGGGCTCGCGCCCGGCGTCGAGGTCCTCGGTCTCGGCCTGCAGCAGAGCCTGGCCGAGGCCGGCGACGTTGCCGTGTCCGAAGATGCCGAAGCAGCCGGCGAAGAACGGGGTGCGCTCGCCGTCGCGTTCGACGTGCTGGGCGGCGAGGAACCGCACGGTCGCCTGCGCCACGGTCAGGCGCACGGTGTGCTCGGTGTCCGGCGTGCGGATTCCGGTGACCGCGCCGTCGCGGTCGGAGTTGATGGGCGCCACTGGTCTACTCTCCTGAGCTCTGGGGCGGGCGGCCGGTGTGGAGCGGCAGTCGGGGATCGATCTCCTGGTGTTCCCAGCTGGTGCGGAGCCAGGTGTGGGCGGGGTCGTCGCAGATGCGCCAGGCCCGTTCGGGGCCGGGTCCGGCCATCACGTTGAGGTAGTACATGTGGTAGCCGGGGGCCGCGATGGACGGGCCGTGGTAGCCGTGCGGGACGAGCACGACGTCGCCGCTGCGGACCTCCTCGAGCACCTCGATCGGCCGCTCGGGCGTGCCGTAGACCCGGTGGAAACCGAATCCTGGTGTGCCCGTCTCGCCTTCGTCGATCTCGAAGTAGTAGATCTCCTCGAGCTCGGACTCGGCGTCGGTGTTCTCGTCGTGCTTGTGGGCGGGGTAGGACGACCAGTTGCCGCCCGGGGTGATGACCTCGCACGCGATGATCGAGTCGGCGTCGAAGACATCCGCGGTGCCGAAGTTGTGCACCTGACGGCTGCAGTTGCCCGCGCCGCGCAGTTCGACGGGGACGTCGGCGGCCGGGACGTACCGGAACGGCATCCGGCGGGTGGCGCGGGCACCGCAGAGCGCGAAGCGGCCACCGGCCGCGCTCGCGACCCGGAAGGAGCTGTCGACGCCGACGTAGGCGAAGTCGGTGGGGCCGTCGAAGACGCTCCGGCGGCCGGCGAGCGTCACCGTCTCGTCGGCGCAGCGCACCTCGGCGGAGCCGGACAGCGGCACGACGAGGATCTCGTCGTCGCCGGACCGGTGCTCGACGTGCTCGCCGGGGCCGAGTTCGACGACCCACAGGCTGGATTCGGACCACCCGGCGGTCCCGGGGGTGACGGCCACGGTGAACGGGGCCTCGCCGGTGGAGCGGGCGGGCAGGTAGTACTTGCTGTTCACGGCGCTCACCGCACCAGCGAGACGGCGGTCGCGACGGCGCCGGCGACGTCGTCGTCGTGCGGGTACAGCAGGGTGCGCCCGACGACGAGGCCGCGCACGGACGGCAGGCCCAGCGCCTTCTCCCAGGCGGCGAAGGCGGCGTCGGGATCGCTGGGGTCCCCGCCGAGCAGCAGGGTCGGCAGCGTGGTGGCGTCCATGACCCGCTCCATCTCGTCGACCACGGGCAGTTTCATCCAGGTGTAGGCTGAGGTGGATCCGATGCCCTGCAGGATGTGGATCGACTTGATGACCGCGTCGGGCGACAGGTCGTTGCGGACCTTGCCGTCGACGCGCCGGGAGAGGAACGGCTCGAGCATAGCGATCAGGCCGTGGTCGGCGAGTTCGTCGACGGCCCGGGCACACTCGGTCATCATCGACAGGGTGCCGGGATCGTCGAGCGCCACCCGGCAGAGCATCTTCGCGCCGTTCATGCGGTACCGGGCGGTCGACGCGGCGGTCGCGCCGGTCATCCGGTCGTCGAATTCGAAGGTGGCGCCGGCGAGCCCGCCGCGGTTCATCGAGGAGAAGACCACCTTGTCCTCGAGCGCGCCGAGCAGCACGAGGTCGTCGAGGATGTCGGAGGTGGCGAGCACGCCGTCGACGCCCGGGTCCGCCAGCGCGGTGCGGAGCCGGTCGAGCAGGTCGGTGCGGCTGTTCATGGCGGTGGGCCGGTCGCCGACGGCCAGGGCGCCGCGGGCGGGGTGGTCGGCGGCGACGATCATCAGGCGCCCGTCGCCGCGCGTCGCGGGCCGGGTGGCCCGCGCGGCCCAGGCCCGTTCGATGGCGCCCGGATCCTCGGCGCGCAGCTCGGTGATCTCGCCGTAGGTCCGCTGGGGCGGGGTCGACGGCAGGGTGGAATTCTCAGACATTGACGGCCTCCGTGGCGGTCGCGTCGGCGAGGTGGGCGACCTCGTCCGCGGTGGGCATGGCGGTGGAGCATTCGAGGCGGGAGGCCACGATGGCGCCTGCGGCGTTGGCGTAGCGCAGGGTCTTCTCGAGCGGCCACCCGGCGAGCAGTCCGTTGATCAGCGAGCCGCCGAACGCGTCGCCCGCACCGAGGCCGTTGACGACGTCCACGGGGTTGGGCGCGACGGTCACCGACTGCGAGCGGGTCTTGCCGAGCACGCCTTTCGGGCCCTGCTTGACGATCGCGAGCTCGACGCCGAGGTCGAGCAGGGCGTCGGCCGCGCGGTGCGCATTGGTCTCGCCGACGGCGATCTCGCACTCCTCACGATTGCCGACGGCGACGGTGACGTGCTGCAGTGCCCGCTGGACCTGCTCGGTGGCGGCCGCCGGGGAATCCCAGAACATCGGCCGGTAGTCCAGGTCGAGGACCGTGTGCCGGATTCGGCCGCGCGCCTCCCAGGCGGCGAAATGTGCACTGCGGCTGGGTTCTTCGGACAGTCCGGTCACCGTCGCCCAGAACAGCCGCGCGGTGCGGACGGCCTCGAGGTCGAGGTGTTCGGGCTGGATCTGCAGATCGGGAGCCGACGGACGGCGGTAGAAGTAGAGCGGGAAGTCGTCGGGCGGGAAGATCTCACAGAAGGTGACCGGGGTGGGGTAGCGGCCGTCGGTGATCAGGTGCCGGGTCCGGACGCCGAGCCGCTCGAGTTCGGCGCGGACGAACCGGCCGAACGGGTCGGCGCCGATCCCGGAAATCAGGGCGCTGCTGCGCCCGAGCCGGGCCGCGGCAACGGCCACGTTCGCGGCGCTGCCGCCGAGAAACTTGCCGAAGGTCGACACGTCCTCCAGTCCGACGCCGGTCTGGAGCGGGTAGATGTCGACGCCGCTGCGTCCGATGGCGAGCACGTCCAGCGGGCGCTCGGTCTGCGTCTGCGTGGTGGTCAAGGCTGCACTCCCGAAAGATGATGGTGGCAGTCCGCGGGGATCGCGGCGTCCACAGAAACTGTGCGCCATGTCACCGGCGCGTGTCAATGCTTTGTCCTGACATATTGACTTGCAATCAAGCGTATGTCCGTGTTCACATACACTTCAGCTGAATCCGCGGTCCGCCGGGCCGCCTCGCTGGAGATCGGAGTGGTCCGTGAGTGCACAGCTCGCAGTCGAGCTCGACCGTTCGAGCCCGGTACCGCTGTACTTCCAGCTTGCCCAGGCCATCGAAAAGGCCATCCTTGGTGGGGATCTCGCCCCCGGCGACCGGTTCGAGAACGAGCTCGCGCTGGCGCAGCGGCTCAATCTGTCCCGCCCGACCACCCGGCGCGCCATCCAGGAACTCGTCGACAAGGGTCTGCTGGTACGCAAGCGCGGGGTCGGCACGCAGGTCGTCCAGAGTCCCGTCCACCGTCCCGTGGAGCTGACCAGCCTGTTCGACGACCTCGCCCGCGCGGGGCAGACCCCCACCACGAAGCTCCTCGACTATCGGGTGGGCCCTCCGGCCGAGGAGGTCGCGCTCGAACTCAATCTCGGGCCGGACGCGGAGGTGGTGTCGATCCGCCGGCTGCGGTGTACCAACGGGGAACCGCTGGCGATCATGAACAACCACCTACCGGTCGCGATCGCGCCGGATGCGGACGAACTCGAGGATCACGGCCTCTATCAGTCGCTTCGTGCGCGCGGCGTGCACATCCGGCTGGCCCGCCAGCGCATCGGAGCGCGAGCGGCCACCCGCGAGGAGGCCGGCCTGCTCGACGAGAAGACGGGCGCGCCCCTGCTCACCATGAACCGCACCGCGTACGACGACTCGGGAACCGCCGTGGAGTTCGGTAGTCACTGCTACCGCGCGTCGCGCTACCACTTCGACACCACCGTCGTCGACCGCTGAGAACCCGCGGGCGCCTCTCGTGATGTCGTCGCGGCCGTCGTGGTGAACGCGGCAATCTCGGCGCATCTCCTCACGCTCGCGGCGTCGGCATCGGAGTCGCGGTCGCCGCGCTGACCGTCACCGTGTGCGGGGCAGCGGGGGCTGTGCGGCACCTGCCCGCCGGCGCGGAGTACTCGCTCGCCTCCGTCGTCCTGGCTCTGCTACGGGCACCGACGGTGTTCGAGAGTGCGCGGATGTCCCGCGCGCTCGGTGCCGCGGTGACCGGTTCGGCTCCCGAGCGGGTTCACCGATGACGTTCGGAACCGTTGCCGAACAGTATCTTTCGATTCCTATTCGGGCCTGGAGGCATGCGCACACCGAGGTCGAATCCGACAGCGACAGCGACGGGATCGCCCTCATCCTCGCCAACCCGGACGCGCTGGCCGCCGCCTTATCTCGGAGCGAGGGGACATTCGCACTTCAAGCTCTGTCCCGCATACCCGGTCGACCGCGTCGCGCGCCGGCCGGCGCGCGACAGGGTCCCCGGACACGCGTTCGGGCGGAGGCGATCGTGTCGCCTCCGCCCGAACGTGACGGTCCTCGACGGATCCTCGAGGTCGCGGGTCCTACGCCTTGGGGACGCGGACGATGAGGGCGTCGCCCTGGCCGCCGCCGCCGCACAGGGCCGCGGCCCCGACACCGCCGCCGCGGCGGGCCAGTTCGAGCGCCAGGTGCAGCACGATCCGGGCCCCG
>NZ_JAALEG010000042.1 GCF_011058165.1 Rhodococcus aetherivorans | reverse complement strand
CCGCGCGCCTGCAACATCGTCGGAGAGGTGCAGCAACCCCGATGCGACGACGAGCTCGAGCGATTCCGGTTGGGCGTCGAGGTCCAGCATCGCATGCTGCAGGAACGTGTACAGCTGCGACGCGGGCCGTCGTTCCCGATCCACAGCCGCCCATGCCCGCCATTGCGCCAACCAGGTCTCGACGCCGTCGACGGCGTCGGGGGCCTGTGGGTCGAGCGGGGGTTCAGCGGCAGAGTTGTCGATTGCTCCCTGCACATACTTCGCGACCAGCGCGGGAGGACGCGGTGGATCTTCGAGAACAAGACGCCGCGCACGGAGGAAGACGTCGCCTGCCGCGGCATCGGCGGTCAGGCCGACGTCGAGGTTTCCCTCGTCGAGAGACATCACGGCACGGTGTTTGTCGAGGGTACGGACAGGTGCGCTCCGTGCTTTGACGAGCTCGGCCAGAAAGGCAAGCAGGCGTTGCACGCGATCCCTGAGTTCAGGTTCGCTCACCCTCGGCTCCACACCCACTCCACTCTCCCTGCGGACGTCCTTCCGCCCGTCGACGGAAACCGGGCAACTCCAGCTTAGGAACCACCTCCGGCATGTCCGTGTCCGGTCTCGCTTGTCGCCGATTGCGTCCCTCCGAACCCGTCACCGCGATCGCACCTGGCCTGTGCGAAGAACAGCTATCGAGTGCACGGGGGATGGTACGGGCGGGTACGTCACGGCAGACGCAAGCTCATAGCCCCCGGGGATACCCGCCGCCGACCCGGTCGGGGTCGTCGGCCAGGAACACCACGTCCCGGCGGCCATGATTGAAGGCGCGGAAGTTGTCGTAGTCCCAGCCGGCAGGGGAGTAGTCGTCGTTCCACCGCACTCGCGCGGCGGGCACGAGCCCGGCCTCGGCATACAGGTCCGGCAGCACGGTGTCGAACAGTCCAGACGGCGGCCATCGAGCGCGGTGGCGTACCGGACCATCGCGCGTGCCGCGCGCGGGTGGGCGCAGTCCCGGTGCGCGGACACCGAGACGATCTCGTCGCCGTGCAGGGCGGCGCCGGCCTTGCCGTCGTCGGTCACCAGTAGCCGCATCCGCCGGTAGTCGTCGTGGACAGACACCGAGGCGGCATAGGGATTCTTGTGCCGGCCGTCAGCGCACCACCAGCTCCGCGCACGCCCGGAACGGTATCGCGTCCACATCGACGACGCCCTTGCCGGCGAGGGTTTCGCCCAGGTCGGGCAGCGGCGGGATGCTGAATCCGGCGGCGAGAGCGATGTCCTGGCCTTCTTGTACCGGTGCGAGGCTGTGCTCGTCGCCTTGGCCCCGGTCTGATCGGCCAAGACCGCGAAGGTCCACTCCGGGTGGGTGATCTCGAGTTGGGCGGCCGCCTTGACGACCGGAGCGAGGTCGGCGCTGTCGAGGAACGCCGGCAGTTGCGCGATGGTCTGCTGTGCGGGTCGCACCGCCGGCCGGAGGTACCGGCGGTGGGGTCACCTCGTCGAAGTGGGCGAGGTCCGCCGCGACACGAGCGGCACCGTCGCGCGGTGCCACGGGCTCGGCAACGGCGGCCGTCGGTGCGCCGGCGCGGGTGTCGACCGCACGGTCGATGGCCTGTCTCGTCACGACCGTTCCGGCTCAGCCGCGTCGTCGCGCCCGCAGCACCGAGTCGCGGACGGTGACCTGCTCCCCGGAGTGCGGGTGTGCCGTGGTCCGGGACCGGACCTCGCAGAGCTCGACCTCCCACTGACCGTCCTCGAGCGCCGGAATCAGCGACTCGGGGGTGAAGAGGAACCAGTGGTGACCGTGGCGCAGCCCGGTCGCCAGGTCGTCGGGGTGGTGACCGACCACCAGCAAGGTGCCACCGGGGGCGACCGCGGAGCCGAGGCGCCGGGTCAGCTCGACCATCCCGCCGTCGGGAAGATGCAGGAACTGCGAGGACACCAGATCCCATCGCTGCTGGCCGGGCTGCCAGCTGCGGACGTCGGCGGCAACCGTGGTGACACGGTCACCGACGCCGGCCTCGGCTGCGTGCGCGGCCGTCTTCTCCAGGGCGGCGACCGCGAAGTCCAGGGCCGTGACCGACCAGCCGCGGCCGGCCAACCAGACCGTGTCGGCGCCCTCACCACAGCCCACGTCCAGGGCCCGTCCGGGTGTCAGGGACGAGACCTCGGCCTCGAGTTGGGGGTTGACGCGTCCGCTCCAGACCCGCTCCCCGGAGTAGCGATCCTCCCAGGCGGGCTGCTCGAACAGCTCGGCCCGGCGCTCGCCGACCGCGCGGTCGGCGTCCTCGGCGGCCAGGTCGGCGTTGACGAACGCTCCCACCCGGGTGCCGTGAGCGGCCGCGCCGATCAGGGTCATGCCGATGTCGGTGGCGTTGCCGGCCGCGTACAGGCCCGGCACCGCGGTCGCCCCCACCGGGTCGACCGCAATCACCGACCCCACCGGCACCCCGCCCCACTCGACGTGCTGCGGCTCCAGGCCGAGGGAGGTCAGGAAGTCGAGGCATACCTGCGGCCGCGAGGCCACCACGATCGCCTCGCGCTCGAGCAGCGAGCCGTCGGCCAGACGCACCCCGATCAGCCGGTCGCCGTCGGTGACGACCTCCCGCGCAGTGCCGTGCTCGATCCGCACCCCGATCGCGGCCATCCGCTCCACGTCGGCGGCCGGCAGCTCGACCCCGTCGGCGACGACGAGGACGACGTCGCCGGTGAGCTGGCGCCAGAGCAGACCCTGGTGTCCCGCGACCGGGCTGGTCGCCAGTACCGCAATCGCTCGACCGCGCACCTCCCAGCCGTGGCAGTAGGGGCAGTGCAGCACGTCGCGGCCCCAGCGTTCGGCGAGGCCGGGGACATCGGGCAGTTCGTCCACCACCCCGGTGGTGACCAGCACCCGCCGGGCGGTGACCTCGCGTCCGCTGTTGGTGGCCACGGCGAAACCGTGCTCGGTGCGGGTCACGGCCGTCACGCGGTCGCTCGCCAGCTCCACCCCGTACGCCGCCACCTCGGCCCGGCCGTCGGCCAGCAGGTCGAGCGGGGGCACCCCTTCCCGGCCGAGATAGTTGTGGGCGTGCTCGGCCGGAGCATTGCGAGGCTCACCCGCGTCGAGCACCAGCACCCGGCGACCGGACCGCCCCAGCACCATCGCACCACTCAAACCGGCAGCGCCGCCGCCGACCACCACCACATCGAAACTCTCGTTCTCCGTCATGCCTCCAGGGTGCAAACCCCTCCCGAGATATGGCAAACATCCTTGCCGTAATGGCAAAGCTGCGGCACACTGAGCGAAATGGAAGACCAGGACGTCTTGAAGAACGTGGGCCCGAGACTGCGACAGCTTCGACTCGAACGGGAAGCCACCCTGAGCGACCTGGCGGAGGAGACCGGCATCTCGCTCAGCACCCTCTCCCGACTGGAATCCGGACAGCGCAAGCCCACCCTCGAGCTGCTGCTCCCCCTCGCCCGCGCCCACCGGGTCGCACTGGACGAACTCGTCGACGCCCCGGACACCGGCGACCCCAGAATCCGGTCCAAGCCGGTGACCCGGCACGGCCGGACCTTCATCTCCTTGACCCGCCGCCCCGGGGGCCTGCAGTCCTTCAAAATGGTGCTGCCCACCGTGGACGACGTCGCCCACCCGACGCTGCAAACCCACGAAGGCTACGAGTGGCTCTACGTGCTCAACGGCCGGCTGCGCCTGATCCTGGGCAGCCGCGACATAGTGCTCGAACCCGGAGAAGTGGTCGAATTCGACACCCGCACACCGCACTGGATCGGCAACCCCGGACCCACCCCCTGCGAAGTGCTCGCAATCTTCGGCCCCCAAGGAGAACGCATGCACGTGCGCTCATAACCAGCGCCCCGTCCCCGACCACGCACCCCCGCCGGCGGCCGGCGACGAGCACCGCGGTGACGTAGCGGCACCGATCCTCACCGCCCCGACAACCTCGGACACCGGGCCCACACCGCCAACGTCGGCACGACCACACCATCCCCACCCACCGGAAACTGCACCCTCAACTCCATTGCGCGGGAGGAGTTGCGCGGTACATGACACTTGAGGCTACGGACGTCCAGCTCTGCATTTACGCGGGTATGCGTTGCGCTGGGGGCCTGCACGTCACTCACCATCTCGCCGCGCCCCGCACGCGAGGGGACCGCGGGCGCGGTCGAGGCTCTAGACCGCCCCCAGAACCGCGGGCAGCGTTGTCGGTCGCAACCCGAAAGCTTCTCGACCGACGTGACAAAGCGTGTCGAGACCGCTGACCGTGAGGTCACGTGGCCCAACCCGCCCGCATGATGTCTTCGAGCGCGCCGCCGGACGTCTCATCGGTCAAGGCGGCCTCCCGCACCCAACTGATCGCGAGCACGTTCAGGAACAAGTCTTTGCCTCGCACGGTCGGTCGGGCGCCGCCGTCGCGTTGGGGAAAGAAGTTGGCTTGAGGTCGGTGGCGCCGCGGCGAGGCGCGTGGACCTGCCCGATACCGGCACCACCCGGTGCCGGCCTGGCGGCGACGGCGCAGGCGGTGTACGAGGTGGCCACCGCACCGATCACCGTCCGCGGCGTGCTCACCTGCCCCTCCAC
Source organism: Rhodococcus aetherivorans (assembly GCF_011058165.1). Classification (GTDB taxonomy): domain Bacteria; phylum Actinomycetota; class Actinomycetes; order Mycobacteriales; family Mycobacteriaceae; genus Rhodococcus; species Rhodococcus aetherivorans. The sequence goes on along the minus strand of NZ_JAALEG010000042.1, from coordinate 45,744 downwards.
GTCCCTCGCCGCCTTCGCTGCCCAAACCGTGACGGGTGGTAGGCAGCAACGCCACCGAGATCGTCCTGCCGAAACGCGCAGACTCGCTGAAAGAGGTTCTGCAACAGCGCAAGAGCATCGCCGAAGACGTCGAAAGGATGCTCGACGACCACCCTCTTTCCCGAGTCCTGATGTCGATGCCCGGCATCGGTGTCAGCACTGCAGCTCGCATCCTGCTCGAGGTCGGCGACGGTTCGGCGTTCACTTCCGCGGCCCATCCGGCCGCCTACGCGGCATCGCCCCGGTCACCCACCGGTCCGGCTCCTCGATCCGCGGCGAACACCCGGCGCGGTCGGGCAACCGCAAGCTCGAACGAGCGCTGTTCCTGTCCGCGTTCGCGGCGTTGCACGACCCGACCAGCCGTGCCTACTACGACCGCAAACACGCCGAAGGTAAGAAGCACAACGTCGCCCTGATCTGCCTGGCCCGGCGACGTTGCGACATCCTCTACGCAATGCTCAAGAACAAGACCTTCTATCGAGTCCGTGATTCCGTCTCGAGAAGAACGTCGGGCTGCGCGGCGGATCCGCCCCGGTGCGGGGCCTACCTCCCCGACCTGCTCGACCGGGTCTGGAACGGACGCATCGAGCCCGGCAAGGTCTTCGACCTCACCTTGCCCCTCGCGCAGGTCGCCGAAGCCTACGCAGCCATGGACAAGCGGCGCGCCACCAAGGTCCTACTGCGCCCCTGACCGGATTCCGGCACCCCTGCGAGCGGTCCAGCCATGACGCCACCGCCCGCGACGGTTCAGCGCGTGCCGCCGCTCACATTCTCGTGTGCCCCCGTGTAGTGCATCGGACTGTCCAGCAGATGCGCCGGCGGCAGGTTGCGATCGGGCGTGTGCACGACGGGCGCGTCCGCCGGGATGCGGCCCGATGCGCGGTCCCAGCCGGCCCGGGCCCGCGGATGGTAGCGGTAGCGTCGCGGAATCAGCTTCTCCCCCAGCCCGATCGAGCGGCCGATGGCGCGGTGCAGCCGTTCTTCCCGCTCGGAGAAGGTGTAGCCCAGCAGCGCGCGCACCGGCGGGTCGTACAGGCCGATCGTCAGCCAGAGGAACCCACGGGTCATCGGTGGCCGCAGCACCGTCCACACACTCGCGGGCACCCACCGCAGGAACGGCGGCCGGTCGAGGTGCGACAGGTCCAGCACGTCGCGGGTCGCCTTGTTGTCCTCGAGCACCTCCCGGCACATGCGGTCCCAGTAGGCGAGGAAGTCCTCCCAGCTCTCGGGGACGGGTCGCATCGACACCCCGTAGAGCCGGTACCACTGGACGTGCTCGTCGAACAGCCTGTGCTTGTCCGCGAGGGACAGCGGGCCGTCGAACCACTCGATCGAGACCACGAGACTGTAGAAGAACGTCGCGTGCGCCCAGTAGAACGTGTCGGGGTCGAGGGCGTGGTAGCGCCGGCCCTTCTTGTCGATCCCCTTGATCGTGTCGTGGTAGCCACGCACCTGGGCGGCGGTTTCCGGGGCGCGCGGGCCGTCGAAGACGACGCCGTAGATGGGGTACAGCGACCGGTACAGGCGTTCCCAGCGCTCGTCGAAGAACTGCGAGTGCTCCTCCACGGCCGCGCCGAGGCCCGGGTGCATGTTCTGCATCGATCCGGCCCAGGGGCCGAACAACATTCCGCGCCAGCCGCCGAAGTACTTCCACGTCAGGCTGTCGGGGCCGAGCGGGACGAGCTCGCTTTGACTACGCACGTTGTCAGTTTGGGGTGTGGCCCGGCGCATGTCAAGGACGCACGGATTCGCTCGCACCTTCGGAATCTGCCCACGGCGTGCACCGCGCAACCTCCGGAAACACGCACGAATCCGTGATGGGGCGGGTAGGCGCCACTACCTCGGGGAATCAACCGTCTGTGCCCGTTTCCACAGTCCTCTCACGGCCACTGGTCCGTGTGACGGTTCGCCGGGCGCACCGGTACGCGCCGGCGGACGCGGCACGGCACCTCACCGGCCGGGTGCAGCAGCAGATCGGTGGTGAGCGCCACCGAGTCCGAAAGGGAACAGAACTCGAACTCACGCACCAGGATCGCCAGGGCTACCGCCGCCTCCAGCATCGCGAAGCGCTGACCGATACAGCCACGGGGGCCGTGACCGAATGGGAACCACGCATACTTGTGACGCTCCCTCTCGCTGTCCGGGGTGAAACGCTCCGGGTCGAACCGGAACGGCTCCGGCCACAGATCGGCACGATGGTGCACCACCCACGGCGCCAGGTTGACGTCCGCACCGGCAGGGATCCGATACCCGCACACCTCCCTCTCCTCGACGGCCCGCCGCGTCAGGTACGGCGAGGGTGGGTACATCCGCGCGGCCTCCTTGAGCACCATCGTCGTATACGTCAGCGCGTGGGCATCGGCGGCCGTCGGTGTTCCGCCGACCAGCACCTGTTCGGCTTCGTCCCGAGCTCGATTCTGCACACCCGCGTTCTTGCCGAGCAGGTGGAGTGCGAACGTCAACATGGTGGCCGTCGTGTCGTGTCCGGCCAGCAGAAACACCTTGACCTGATCGCGAATCTCAGCGGTGGACAACGCGTCACCGCATTCCTGGGCCGCCACCAGGCGCCCGATCAGGTCGACCCCCGGCTCAGCGGCGGCGCGGCGGCGCTCGATAATCGCGTCACACAGCCCGTCGAGACGGGATTCCGCGCGCGCGATTCTCCGATTCCCGGGCGTCGGCCACGCAGAGGGAAACCGAACCGCGGACACACCCCGCTGCAGGACGGCACGTCCGAGGACGGGCAACGTTGTGCGCAGCACCGGCAGCATCTGGGGCGCCTGCACGCCGAACAGGATGCGAGCGGCGACACCGAGCGTCAGCGCCGTCATCTCCGCACCGAGGTCGACGAGGCGACTCGGACAGTTGTGCCACCGGATGGCCACACGCTCGGCTCCGTCGACCATCGTCGTCACGTGGCCGTCCACGCTCTGCGGGGTGAACAGGGGCTGGATGAATCGACGCTGACGCAACCATGTCTCGTCCTGACTCGTGACCAGGCCGTTCCCGTACAGGTCGCGCATCGCGCGGTAGAACTCCGAGTCCTTCCGGTAGTTGAGGTGGTTCGGAGCGTTCAGCAGTTCCCCCACCCCGTCCGGGTGGTTGACTGTGAAGAACTCGCGGCGCCGGCCCGGCAGCCCGACGGCGTAGCGTACGACGTCGCCTCCCTCGGCGTACCCGCGCAGACCGAGTTCGAGGGGATCGCGAAGCAGCTCCCTCGTGGAGCCCAGCAGCCACGTTCCCCGGACGGTCGGTGGCTCCCGTGACAATGTGCACGGCGCGGGCGTTCGGCCCGGCTGCCGCGGTGCCACTGGGCCGCGGATGCTGTTGCATGACATGGCTGTCCTTGTCGTTCGGGTGGTCCGGCAGGACCGAGCAGTAGTGTGACGCAGTGGTGACCGCCCCCGGGCGGGGCCGAATCTCCGGACCGCATACTCAGCATCGGACGCCCGCCGCCGGGGGACGCGAGTAGTGCGCTACCCCAGTCCGACCCTCGCGCCGAGCCGGGGTACGCATGGGGCACGAGGCGGACGTACCGGTCCGGCCGGGACGGATCCGAATGGAGTACCTCCCTACGCGTGCCGTCCCCGTGCCGCGGCGCAACCCTCGATGCATGAACGAGAGCTTCGAGACCTGGGACGCGATGTCGAAGGAGCTGCCGAAGCCGTACGCGGCAGCGCTGCGGATGCGGGCAGGGGCTGCCGGTGACGAACCGCTCGCCGGGTACGTGGACCCGGACGCGCCGGAGGGATCCGCGCGCATCGCCGAGGCCGAACCAGATGCCCTGCAGGTGTGGCCCGACGGTGGAGCACCGCTGCTGTGGTGACCTAGAATTCGCATGTGATCAGCGCGTGGCCGCTGACCGGCCGGGGGGACGAACTGCGAATCGTCCGCACAGTGATCGCCGGGGACAGCTCCTGCGCCGGCATCGTCATCGCCGGAGCACCTGGCGTCGGCAAGACCCGGCTCGCGCGCGAGGCCCTGGAGCAGGCGCGCACCCGCCGATGCCGTACCTACTGGACGGCAGGAACGGAGTCGTCCCGAAGCGTCCCGCTGGGTGCGTTCACCGACGTCGTCACCGACTTCGGTGCTGACCCGCTCATGCGAGTTCATGACGTTCTCACCGGGCTGGTCGGTGGACCCGACCGGCCGCATCTGGTCGTCGGTGTCGACGATGCACACCTGCTCGACGACATGTCGGCATTTGTTGTCCACCGGCTTGTGCTCCACGGACTGGCGACAGTGGTTCTGACCATCCGCGCCGGCGAACGCTGGCCGGATGCGCTCGTCCGGTGCTGCAAGAATGGACCGCTGCGCAGACTCGACCTGCGTCCGTTGTCCCGGGACGACACACGCACGCTCGTCGAGACGGTGCTCGAAGCTCCGATGGAGGCGTCCAGCGCCGAGCGACTCTGGGCCTGCACGCAGGGGAATGTGCTCTATCTGCGCCACCTTCTGGAAGACGAATATGCAAGCGGTCGGCTGACGCAGTCGTCGGGCGTCTGGCTGTGGCCAGGTCCGTCGGGCCTGTCACCGACCCTTCTCGGTCTGGTGGAAGCGAGCATCGGCCGGCAGTCGGCGTCGGTCTGCGAGGTGCTCGACGTTCTGTCCACCTGCGAACCCCTCGACCTCGCGGTGTTGCGAACAGTGGTCGATCCCGCCGCACTCGACGCAGCCGAAGCGAGCAGGCTCGTTGTGGTGGAGACCGACAGCCGCGCACCGACCGTACGGCTGGCTCACCCGCTGATCGGAGAGGTCCGCCGTGCCGAAGCCGGCACCCTCCGGCTTCGGACCATCCGCGGTCGCGTCGCCGCCGCGCTCACCGCCACCGGCGACACCGATCCCCGGACGACCGTGCGGCGGACCCTCCTGACCATGAACTCCGACTGTCAGGCCACAGCGGCAACCCTCCTCGAGGCGGCATCGGCAGCGATGCAACTGCTCGACGCGCACCTTTCCGACCAGTTCGCCCGCGCAGCCGTAGCCGCGGGAGGTGGTGCCGCGGCCCACCTGACGCGCGCCTTCACTCTCGGATTGCTCGAGCGGGGGCAGGAGGCCGATCATCTCCTCTCCGAACTGGCGAGCACGGTCCCCGACGGTGCGCTTCGATTGCGAATCGCACTCATCCGAGCGGGCAACTCGACCTGGGTCGAGCGAGCACCGTGCAAGGCCGAAGAAATTCTGACTGCCACCGGGGAGCTGGCCGCGAGCCTCGACCGGCGCAGCGCACACCGGGCACTGCGCTCGGCCGCCGCCGCGGCGGGCGGGCACTGCCGCACCGCCGTCAACCTCGCACGCGATGCTCTTCACGACGGCGGGATCGACGACTACGAGACGATGATGGCGATCTGGAGCCTCGTCATCGGTCTCGGCGACGTAGGCGACGTCGATGCCGTTTCTGACGTCGCGGCGACCGGCTACGCCCTCGCCGAGGGCTCGTTCGAGGCCGCGCACCTGCGCTTCGGACTCGGTTTGCTGGAGCTGACCGCGTATCTGCTGGCAGGACGGCTCGCCGACGCCGACACCGTCACCCACCGCCTGTACGAACATGGCCTCGACATGCCTCACGCGGTCGGCGTCAACTTCATGCTCGGGATGTGCGAGGCCGCGCACGGCCGTCTCGCGACGGCTCAACGCCATCTCCGGGAGGCCGTTGCGCAATCCACCGGATCCGCCGACAACACCACGCCCGGCCTTCTCTCCGCCACGCTGCTCGTTGCCACGCTGTCGATGTCCGGCAAGCCCAGTGAGGCCGAACGCATTCTCGCCGGAGTCGATGTCCGCATCGGGCCCGGCTTCGCGATGTGGGACCCGGATATCGCCGCCGCCGAGGGATGGGTGAGGGCCGCGGCCGGCGCGCTCAGCGAGGCGATCACCACCGTGCGCAGAGCGGCCGACGTGGCCGCAGACCAGGGCCGACCCGCCCGCGAAGTGCAATGTCTGCAAATCGCCACCCAGTTCGGCGACGCGACGACGGCGCGTCGGCTACGGCAGTTGTCGACCGTCGTCTCGGGTCCACGGGTGGCTGCCGCCGCTGCCCACGCGACCGCGCTGGCCGGACGGGACGGCGACGCACTGCTCGAAGCGTCCCGTGCGTACGAGGTCTTCGGAGATCTCGTCGCGGCTGCGGACGCCGCGGCCCACGCCGCCGCGAACTTCCGGCGGGCCGGCCGCCGCGGGCCCGCGCTGACTGCGTGTGCCGTCGCACGACGATTGGCTGACGCGTGCGAGGGAGCGAGCACCCCCGCGTTGCGGGCCTATCTGGAGCCGGTTCCGTTGACCGGACGCCAGCGAGAGATCGTGGAGCTCGTGCAACGGGGCTTGTCCAATCGGGAAATCGCCGAGCGACTGGGGGTTTCCGTGCGCACCGTGGAAGGTCATCTGTACCGCGCCTGCCGGAGAACCGGGGTCTGCAGCCGGGACGAGCTCGGAGAACTCCTGGGCACCCACCCCAATCGATGACATCGGTCTCCCGTTTCGGTTGTGCGTCAACGGCATTGCTCGCGCAGCAGAGCCGCGAGCTCGTGCCGGTTGCGGGTTCCGGTCTTCTTCTGTGCCCTATACAGATGGCCTTCGACCGTTCGTACCGACATCGTCAGCGCTTCGGCAATCTGACGGTTCGTCAGTCCCCGCATCACCATCGAAATGATCTCGCGCTCACGGGGCGTCAGGGGAAGGTCGCGGTCCGCCGTCTCGCGGAGGGCGGGGGTGGTCAGCCCTCCGCATTCCCGGGCAAGGCGTTGCGCGCGGGCGCCCAGTGTCAACGACGACCCGCGCAGATTCGCGCGAGCGAACGCGAGAGCGGCGCGCGCAGCGGCATCAGCCGCTGCAGCCGTATCCCCCATTTCCTCGAATTGCGTTGCAACCTCGGATAACGCCTTTCCGTCGTGGTCGGACGCAGCGGAGGCGAATGCGGCCGCGATGCACGCGCGACGACTTCTCGTGCTCTCCGCAAGATGCGCCAGCCGCCTTCTTCCCGTCGCGTCCCCCAGGTGAACTGCGACCTGTAGGCACATCACTTCCCGGGCATGTTGCCGATGCTCGGCGGCGAACTCCGCGGCCCGGAGCGCGACCGCCGCCGCTGTGCTGACTGCCCCCAGCGCCGCATGGCCCCAGGCGTGGGCGAGCAACCGCTCCGAGTCGACGAAGTCGAAGGCCGGGTGCCGGTTCTGGTCGACGCTGGACAGCAGCGCCGTCGCCGCAGTACCGCGACCTGCCATCGCCAGTGCCTGAGCGAGAAGTATGCCGTACCGATACATCAGGACCGGGTAGTCGAGCGACGTGAACTCGGCAAAGGCCCGATCGAGGCGTTCGAGGGCGAGTGCCAGTCGCCCTTGCCCTAGGGCAGCCATGCCCGCGATCGCCGTTCCCACCGCGCTCGTCACACCGGGGAGCCGGATACACTCGCGGTAGGTGCGAGCGGCAACGGCTTCGGCTTCAGCCACCTCGCCGGCGAGGAGCAAGGCACCGACATGGAACTCGACGAGGCCGACACGCTGGTACGAGGCTTCCTGCCAGGATTCCGCCAGTCTGTAGCCCTTCGATGCGGTCTCCGAGACCAGGTTCGACTCGCCCACATCCCCTGCCGCGATGACAGTTCCCCAGATCGCGCACATCGCCGCCGACGCGGGCACCCGTGTCGTGTCGACATCCCGGCCGAGTTCGAGTGCGGGCAGGGGATCACCCGCGACAGCTCTCTGTACGGCTCGAACGGCGCGCAACGACTCCGCCACGGTCGGCGGGGCGTCGCCGAGCGCGTTGTCGACGATCCGTTTCGACTCCTCCGGCCGCGCCAGGATCCACAGCATGTTCGTGGCCCGGAGCGTCAGCAGACGCGCGAACCGATCGTCCGTCAGGCTTTCGAGCGGCATGGCGGCGAGCACATCCTCGGCCTCGGTTCCCCGGTTCAGCAGCAGGAGGGCGTGAGCACGACAGAGGTCGGCTTCGGCCCCGCCTCCGGCGAGGGAACTCGCATGTGCCAGCCTCTCGCAGAGGGACAGATCCAGCAGCGCCATCGCGCCCCGAGCGGCGCGCAGGAACAGGTCGGGGTCGATCGGCAGGTCCGAGTCAGCGTGCAGGACCGCCCGCCGTACGACGTCCTCGGGTCCGGACGGGGGGAGAGCCGCGAGCGCCGACACGACACGCCCTCGCAGGCGCCGCAGTCGCGTGTCCCCGGCACGTGCTCGACGCACCTCTCCGTACAGCGGATGAGCCATTCGCGCAGCTCTCGGCCGACTTGCTGCGTCTATTCGGATCAGCCCGCGGTTCTCCGCCTCTTCCACCGCATCGAGGTCGGACAGCTCCGACAGCACCGCGACGGGCAACGGTTCCGCCACCGCAACCAAGTCCAGAACCGTGCGCACCGCCTCCGGGAGGCGGCGGATCTGTTCGCCGAGCAGGTCCGCAATACTGTCGGAAACGGTGAATTCCTCCTGCCAGAACCACAATCCGTGACATTCTCGAAGTCGGCCGCTGGTTACCTCCTGTGAGACGAGATGCCGCAGGTACAAGGCATTGCCGCGCGTCAGATCCCATATCTTCGACGCCGACTTCTCGTCTACAGGACTGCCGAGCACACTGGCGAGCAGTGCGTCGGACTCGGATCGCGACAAGGGCTGAAGATCGAGCCGCAGCAGCATGCCGTCCTTCCACAGGGCGGTGACGGCATCAGGTGCCGGCTCCCCGGACCGTACCGTGACGATCAGCCGGGCAGTCCCTCGCAACGCCACATGGTGGATCACGAATGCCGACAGTTCGTCGAGCAGATGCGCATCGTCGATCGACAACACCTCGTCGGGGCTTTCGGAAGTGGACGACTGTACGAGCTGGTCGATCAGCTGAAGGGGGTTGGAGGTGGGGTGGTCACACCATCCGGCCAATGCCCCCAGCGGCACCGTCCGCGCCGATGCCGTCCCCACCGCCGACCGCACGGAGATGGCGGCCGACGATGAGCGGAGCACCAACTCGTGCGCCAGTCGGCTCTTGCCCACCCCAGCCTGGCCGGCGATCACACATCCGCGGTAGCCGTCGGTGCCGTTGAGCGCCTCCTCGAGCAGACGCAATTCTTCGGTGCGTCCGATCAGCGCCCCTGCCCCCGCCATAACGGCATGGTAGGGACGTCGCTCGTACCGTGTCCACCATCACGCGGCGGCCCGGAGGGTGTCGAGGGCACATGGACTTGCTCGCATCTTCGGAATCTGCCCACGCCGTGGCCTGTGCGAATCCCGAAGATGCGAGCAAGTCCTTCCCCGGTGCCGGTTCGCTCAGCCGAAGGAGAAGTGGTGGCTGCCGACGAACCGTGTCTGCGCCGGGCCGGGGATCGAGACGTCGATCGAACCGACGCTCCGGTACACGTGGTCGTCGTCCTGGCAGTCCGCGTCGACCGTGTAGTCGCCGTCGGGCACGTTGTCGAAGTTCACGGTTTCGTAGTCGGCGTAGTAGATCTCGGCCACTCGCACGTCGGGGATTCCGTTGATCACCGCGTTGCAGTAGTGCGGGTAGTCCGCCTCGGGGGCGCGGTAGTAGATGAACTTGACCGTGACCGTGTGCTCCCGCACGCTCACGCTCCAGCTGCCGTACGGGTAGGGGTCCACTGCCGATGCCGTGGGCGCGAGGCCCGTCATCAATGCGAGCGGCGCCGCGAGGACGACCGCTGCGCGTCCGAGCTTCGAGCCCTTCATGGGCGTTCCTTTCGACCGTTGACCAGCCCGACCGGTTCAATGGTCGACCCAGGTACGGGTACAGGAACTGCAAAGCGCCGCAGTCGAACACAACCCGTGATCAACATCGATTGGCTGTCACCCGGCCGTGACCCAGCGTGTCACGGAACAGTCACACCGCGTGTCCGTGACACCGACGATGCAGGGCACGCACCTCGTCGAGGAGTTCCGGTACCGGCCCCTCGACGGTCACCCCGGGCGCAACCTTCTGGATCGGCAGGGCCCGGACGGGCGCCGGCGGCACGCCCAGCTCCTCCAGCCAGCCGACCAGTTGCGCCGAGGACGCCACGTACACGACGCGGCCCAGCCCCACCCATCCGTGCGCGGCCGCGCACATCGGGCAGTGCTCGCCGGACGTGTACACCGTCGCGCCGGCGCGCTCGGCTTCGCCCATGTGCTCGGCGGCCCAGCGGGCCAGTTCGAACTCGGGGTGCCGGGTCCGGTCCCCGCCCGCGACGCGGTTGCGGTCCTCGGCGAGGCTCGTGCCGTCGGCCGACACCAGCACCGAGCCGAACGGCTCGTCGCCGGCGTCCAGCGCCTCCCGCGCCAGTTCCACACACCGCCGCAGGTGCGTCATCTCCGATTCGTCGATCACGAGGTCCTCCCGGTGCTGCGGTTGTCGACCGCATCATGTCACCGCGGTCGTCGACCGCATCATGTCACCGCGGTCGGCCGGCGGCCGTCAGCCGGTGCAGGTGTTCTCGTCGGGCGCGCCCGCGAACCGCCGGTCCATCCAGTCCAGGCCTTCCACGGCGGCCGGGATCAGGCCGATCCCGTGACCCGCACCCGTCCCGGTGAGCACCGGCGGGATGCCGTAGCGGCGATAGGTGACGGATGTGCCTCCCGCGCACCACTTCCCGACCATGGTGTCGACGCCGCTCACCTGGACGAAGTCGTCGGTCGTGTTCTGCGCGACGAACGTCGGGATGGCGGGGGCGATGTTGCCGAGCTGCTGCTCGTGCACCAGCGACGCCCACGGTTCGGCGGCCAGGTGGTCGGCGATCGGCCGGCCGTCGACCGTGTACCAGGTCGTCGGGAAGAACGGATTCATGCGCGGCGCGTCGTAGATGCAGTACGTCTCGGCGCGCGCGAGGATGTCGCGTCCGGCGGGATTGAACACACTCAGCAGTTCCTCCCGCAACTGCGGATAGGCGGCGGCGAATCCGTTGACCACCCAGCCGATTCCGCCGGAGAGCAGCGAGCCGTCGCCGGCGACGGCGAGATCGGCGAGCGACGCCGGCGGTGAACCCGCGACCGCGGCGACGACGGGCAGCTCGGGAGCGTAGGTGTCCGCCAGCTCCGCGGCCGCCGCCGACGACATGCCGCCCTGTGAGTAGCCCCAGAAGCCGATGCGGGTGCCCTCGTCGATGCCGCGGTCGGTCAGCCGCAGGGCGGCACGGGCCATGTCGAGCATGGCGTGCCCCTGCGAGACGCGGTTCAGGTAGGGATGTACACCGGGCGTGCCGAGGCCCTCGTAGTCGGTCATCGCGACGGCGTAGCCCCGCGCTAGCAGCGGCACGATGTGCAGGTATTCGTACTCCTGGGCGTGATGGGTCAACTTCGACGGCGCGCACTGATCGCCCATGCCCTGCGTGCCCGGGCCGAGGACGATCGTCGGGCGCGGGCCGTCACCGGCCCAGGGTTGCGACGGCACGAACACCGTGCCGGTGACGGCGGTCGGGCTGCCCGTGGCGTTCTCGCTGCGGTACATCACGCGGGTGGCGGTGGCGTCGAGCGCCGGCGCGACGGCCGGTTCGGCGCGCAGGACGTCGCCGGCCGCACCGGCGGGCAACGGATCGGGCGGGAGGTAGAACCCGTCGTCGCCCGTGCCTGACACGGACCCCGTCGGAGCGGCGGCCGCGACGGGACCTGCGACGAGGGGCATGAGCAGCATCGTCAGGGCCGCGGTGAGCAGTCGGGCGGTGCGCATCGGCATGCCGAGCATTCTGCACACGTGTGTATCGCCACGGAAGGTGTTGCGCCGATATTTCTGCAACAAGTTCTATGACAGGATGGCGCCACGGTCCGATCACCGGGACGACCGATGCCGAGAGGAGCCCCCCGGCGCTACGGTCCGCTCGCCGCTGTATCCGCAGGACGGAAGGACGACGCCATGACCGTCGAAGAGCGACTGGCCCGCCTCGAAGCGCTCGAGGAGATCCGGATGCTCAAGCACCGGTACTTCCGCGCGTGCGACGCCAAGGACCCGAAGGCCATGCGCGACTGTTTCGTCGCGACGGGCGCCGACATCTATTACGGCCCCGCCCTCGGCAGCTTCGACGACGCCGACGCTCTCGTCGACGTCTACGCCCGCATCGCCCTCGAACGCGTCGACGACCGGTACATCGTGCTCGACATGCACCACGGCATGCACCCCAGCATCGAACTCACCGGCGACGGCACCGCCACCGGCGCCTGGACGCTGCGGTTCCGGCAGGTCGACCTGCGTGCCCGCACGGAGCGGGTGAGCGCACTCGACTACGACGACGACTATGCGATCGAAGACGGCAGGTGGAAGATCGCCCGGTGCCACGTGCGCGTCCACTGGTCCATCGAACGGGCACTGACCGACGACGTGAAAGTGGTGTTCTGACATGACCGAACGCAGGGTCGCCCTCGTCACCGGCGCGAGCCGCAGCGTCGGCAAGGGCATCGCATGCGCCCTCGGCTCCGACGGCTGGACCGTCTACGTCACCGCGCGGGGCCCGGTCGGCACCGCCAGCCCCCTGGACCGGACCGCCGCGACTGTCACCGAACGCGGCGGGCTCGGCATCGCGGTGCAGTGCGACCACACCGACGACGAGCAGATCCGGGCACTGTTCCGGCGCATCGCCGACGAGCAGGGCGGCCGGCTGGACCTGCTGGTGAACAACGTGTGGGCGAGCCCGCCCGGGTTCGCGGGCTTCTCCGAGCCGTTCTGGAAACGCCCGATCAGCGATTGGGACAGTCTCGTCGGCGTCGGACTGCGCGCCCACTACGTGGCCTCCGTCGACGCCGCGCAGCTGATGGTGCCGCGCGGCAGCGGGATGATCGTCAACATCTCGTCGTTCGGCACCCGCGGCTACCTGCACTCGGTGCTGTACGGCATCTCGAAGGCCGGCCTCGACAAGATGGCCGCCGACATGGCCGTCGATCTCGCCGGCACCGGCGTCACCGCCCTGTCGCTGTGGCCGGGACTGGTGAAGAACGAGGCGATGCTCGCCCGCGGCATCGACAACTTCGAGGGCTTCTCCCTCGCCAACGCCGAGACCCCGGAGTTCGTCGGCCGCGTGATCGTCGCGCTGGCGAACGATCCGAAGGTGAACGAGCGCAGCGGGCGCACCCTGATCACCGCCGAGACCGCCCTCGACTACGGGGTCGTCGACGTCGAAGGCAATCAACCGGATTCGCATCGGGCCGCATTCGGCGGCGGCCCGCTGTACTGATCCGCGGCCCGGCGCACCGGGCGAGACGCCGTGATCACCCCTGCGGGTGCGGATCTTCCGCGGTTCTCACCGGGTTTCCCGAGGACGAGATAGCCTCGGGCGAGAGGGTGAAAGGGAGCGGCAGCATGCATAGCGAGAGACTCCACTTCGCCGGCTCCGGCGCTACGGAACTGGCGGGCCGGCTGGACCTGCCGGAGGGCACGCCGCGCGCGTTCGCACTGTTCGCGCACTGCTTCCCCTCCAGCGAGGACGTACCGGCGGCGGCGCGGATCTCGGAGGTCCTCACCGAGCACGACATCGCCGTCCTGCGCTTCGACTTCGCCGGTCGCGGTGGGTCCGGCGGGGACTGTGCCGGCACCACCTCCGGTCCCGATGTCGCCGACCTCGTGCGTGCGGCGGATTTCCTGCGTACCCACCATGCCGCTCCCAGCATCCTGATCGGCCACTCCCGCGGCGGCACGGCCGTCCTCGCGGCGAGCGAGCACGTGCCCGAGACGCGAGCCGTGATCACGATCGGTGCCCCGGCCGGGACCGAGCGGATCCACCGGCCCGGTACCGCACTGCTGGTGATGCACTCCCCCACCGACGACACGGTCGGCATCGACAACGCCCGACAGATCTTCGCGGCCGCCCGCCACCCCAAGTCCTTCCTCTCCCTCGACGGCGCCGACCACCTGCTCTCCCGGCAGTCCGACGCCCGGTTCGCCGCCTCGCTGCTGGCGACATGGGCGAGCAGGTACCTCGACGAGAACACTGCGGCGCAGGCGCCCACCGCGCCGGCCTCGGCCGAAGGCGTCGTCGAGGTCACCGGGAACGGAGCCACCCGGTTCGGGCAGCGCATCACCCTCGGCCGGCACCTGATCACCGCCGATGAGCCCACACCGGTGGGCGACGACACCGGGCCTTCGCCGTACGACCTGCTGCTCGCCTCCCTCGGCGCCTGCACATCGATGACGCTGCGCATGTACGCCGACCGCAAGCAATGGCCCCTGGAGAACGTGACGGTTTCCCTGCGTCACAGCCGGATCCACGCCGCGGACTGCGAGGACTGCGAGACCCGGACCGGGCGGCTCGACAAGATCGAACGCGTGATCCACCTCGCCGGTGTTCTCGACGAGCAACAGCGGCAGCGTCTGCTCGACATCGCCGACCGCTGTCCGGTGCACCGGACCCTGCACTCGGAGATCGTGGTGGACACCGCCCTCGCAGCCGGTGACCCCGCCGACCGGGAGACCCGCGACGCACCAACGGCGACGACCGGGCCGGCACCGGCATGAGTTCGCTGCCCATCGGCGACTACGCACTGCTCTCGGATCGGCACTCGGCCGCACTGGTGTCGTCCGACGGTTCGATCGACTGGCTGTGTATGCCCCGCTTCGACAGCCCCTCGATCTTCGCCGCGATCCTCGACGACAACGCCGGGCACTGGTCGATCCGGCCGGCCGGCGAATTCCGGGTTCGGCGCGAGTACGTCGAGGGCAGCATGGTTCTTCGCACGCTCTTCCACACCGGCGGGGGGATCCTCGAGCTGCGCGATGCCCTGATCCTCGGGGATGCGCAGGACCCCCATCGCCTGGGGGAGCATGCGCCGCACATGCTGGCCCGGACCGTCACCTGCACCCGCGGCAGCGTCAGCGCGGAGCTGCTGTTCCGGCCTCGTCCGGAGTACGGTCTCGTCGCGCCGGTACTGACCGCCGTCGACGGCGGGATCACGGCCGCCGGTGGGGCGAGCCGGTTGACCCTGTCGAGCACGGTGCCCCTCGAGGTCGGCGGCGGCGCAGCCCGGGCCCAGTTCGACCTGCACGCCGGGGAGAGCGCGTACTTCGCGCTGCAGCACGCGGCACTCGGCGCACCCGTCCCGCCGGTGCGTCCCGGAGCCGCCGTCAGGGCAGCGGTCGACGACACGACGACCGGCTGGCAGGACTGGTCGGCGCAGCACCAGGCCTACCAGGGCCGCGCGCGCGACCTGGTCCACCACTCGGGACGGGTGCTGCAGGCCTTGAGCTACCAGCCCACCGGCGCGATCGTGGCGGCAGTCACCACCTCGCTTCCCGAGCAGGTCGGCGGTGCGCGCAACTGGGACTATCGCTACTCCTGGGTGCGCGACGCCAGCATGACCATGCAGGCCTTGTGGGTCGCTGCCTGTCCGGACGAGGCACACGAGTTCTTCGATTTCATGGCCACTGCCGCTGCCTGCTCCTACACCAACCGCCCCCTCCAGATCATGTTCGGCATCGGCGGGGAGCACGACCTGTCGGAGCGGACCCTTCCGCACCTCTCCGGCTGGCGTGGCAGCAAGCCCGTCCGGGTGGGGAACGGTGCCTGGACCCAGCCCCAGCTCGACACCTACGGCGAATTGCTCGACGCCGCCGCCCAGCTCCGTGACCAGGTCGGCTCGCTCGACAGTCCGACTCGAAACTTCCTGGTGGGCCTCGCCGACGCCGCCGCGGCACGCTGGCGCCAACCCGACAACGGCATCTGGGAGGTCCGCGGCGAGCCGCGGCACTTCGTGCACTCCAAGGTCATGTGCTGGGTGGCCCTCGACCGTGCTGTCGCCCTGGCCGACTGGCTCCACGCCGACGGCCATGTCGAGGCATGGACGGCCGCTGCCCAGGAGATCCGAGATGCGGTGCTCACGCAGGGGTGGAACGAGGCCCTCGGTTCGTTCACGCAGTCCTTCGGCGCATCGAACCTCGACGCCACCGCCTTGCTGCTGCCGATCGTCGGTTTCCTTCCCCCGGACGACCCGCGGGTGCTGTCCACGATCGATGCCGTCCGCGAGCGGCTCACCGACGCCCGCGGCCTGGTTCACCGCTACCACACCACGGCGGGGGTGGACGGCCTCGAGGGCCAGGAGGGGACCTTCCTGCTGTGCACCTTCTGGCTCGCCCAGGCCCTCGCCCTGGCCGGTCGCACCGACGAAGGTGCCGAGGTCTTCGAACGCGCGGTGGGCTACGTCAACGACGTGGGATTGCTCGCCGAGGAGATCGACTCCGCCACCGGGGAACAGCTGGGCAATTTCCCCCAGGCGTTCAGCCACATCGGACTGGTCAACGCCGCCTGGGCGCTGCACCAGGCAGAGCACGTCGGCACGTTCCACTGAACCGGCTGGATCGAGGTGGAGGAAGAGAGTTCCGGGGTTCGCCGGCCGCGTGATCGTCGCACCGGCGAACGCGTCACGCGAGGTGGCAGGCCACCTGCCCGCCGCCGGGCACCTCGGTGGTCTCCGGTCGGCGTTCCCGGCACACCGGCATCACCTGCGGGCAGCGGGAGCTGAACGCACATCCGGCCGGGGGATTCGCCGGGTCGGGCAGCTCGCCGTCGAGCCGGATCCGTACGCGGGTGCGTTGCCGCACGGGGTCCGGGACGGGCACCGCGGACAGCAGCGCCTGCGTGTACGGATGCGCGGGCTCGGTGAACAGCCGTTCCGACGGCCCCCACTCCACGATCCGGCCCAGGTACATCACCGCCGTGGTGTGGGCGATGTGCCGGACCACGGCCAGGTCGTGGGCGATGAACAGATATGCGATGCCCAGCTCGGCGGACAACTCCTCGAGCAGCGCGATGACCTGGTTCTGGGTGGACACGTCGAGGGCACTCACCGCCTCGTCGGCGATCACCAGCCTCGGCTCCACCGCGATGGCCCGGGCGATGGCGATGCGCTGACGCTGGCCGCCGGAGAACTCGTAGGGGTAGCGCTCGGCGTGCTCAGGCCGCAACCCCACCTGTTCGAGCAGGCGGCGCACCTTCCGACGCCGAGCCTCGGCGTCCAGGTCGGTGTGCACCTCGAGCGGTTCGGCGATGGCGTCCCCGACCGTGCGCGACGGATCCAGCGAGGAGTACGGGTCCTGGAACACCATCTGCATGTTGCGCCGCGCATCCCGCAGTTCCGACCGGTTCAGCGTGGTGAGGTCGACGCCGTCGAGGACCACCGAGCCGGCGGCGACGTCGACCAGCCGCAGGATGCCGCAGGCGGTGGTGGATTTTCCGGATCCGGATTCCCCGACCAGGGCGAAGGTCTCGCCGGGCCGGATGTCGAAGCCGACCTCGTCCACCGCGCGGATCGTCCGCTTCTTACGCGACATCCGGCCCCGGACGGGGAACTCGACCCGCAGGCCCCGCACGCTGAGCAGCGGTGCGCTCGCGGCCGATTCGACGACGTCCACAGTCATGAGGTTCCCTCCAGGATCAGATCGGTCACCCGCGCGCAGCGCGATACGCGGTCGTCGCCGACCGGCCGCAGCGGCACGTCGACCGCGCACTCGTCGGCCCGGTGCGCGCAGCGCGGTGCGAACCGGCAGCCGACGGGGATCGAGCCGGGCGGCGGTGGTGAGCCGGGGATGGTGTGCAGGTCCGTCCGGCCGCCGATGTCGGGCACCGATCGCAGCAGGCCCTCGGTGTACGGATGCCGGGGCGCCGCGTAGAGCGCCTCGGTGCGGGCCCGTTCGATCACCTGTCCCGCATACATCACCACCACCTCCGTGCACAGGTCGGCGACCACGCCGAGGTCGTGGGTCACGAACAGCACCCCCATGCCGAATCGTCCGGCCATCTCGCGGATCAGATCGAGCACCTGTGCCTGGATGGTGACGTCGAGCGCGGTGGTGGGTTCGTCGGCGACGAGCAGTTTCGGCTCGCACGCCAGGGCCATCGCGATCATCACCCGCTGCCGCATGCCCCCGGAGAACTCGTGCGGATACTGCCGGACCCGGCGTGCGGCATTCGGGATTCCGACGAGGTCGAGTACCTCCACGGCCCGGGCCGTGGCGTCCTTCCGGCTCATGCGGCGGTGCCGGCGCACCACCTCGGTGATCTGGTCACCGACCGTGAACACCGGGTTCAGGCTGGTCATCGGCTCCTGAAAGATCATGGCGATGTCGTTGCCGCGCACGGACTCCAGTTCGCGAGCAGGCATGGTCAGCAGGTCCCGTCCCTGGAACCGGATGCTGCCGGCGACCGTTCGGGACTGCCGGGGCGGCAGCAGCCGCAGCACCGAGGAACACGTGACGGACTTGCCGGAGCCCGACTCCCCGACCAGCCCGACCAGTTCGCCGGCCGCGACGTCGAAGGACACGTCCTGCAGGACCGGCGTCCAGCCGGACGCGGTGGCGAACTCGACGCCGAGGCCGTGGACGCTCAGCAGTGGTTCGGTCATCGTTCGCTCCGGTTCTCGCGGCCCACCGAATCGCGGATGCCGTCACCGAGGGTGTTGCAGGCAAGCACGGCAAGGACGATGGCGACGGCGGGAATCAGAACGGGCCAGGCGGTGTAGTTCCAGGCCTCGCGTCCCTCGGCGAGCATCCGCCCCCAACTCGGGTCGGGCGGCTGGACACCGAGGCCGAGGAAACTCAGCGAGGATTCGGCGAGCATGGCGAAGCCGCAGGCGAGACTGACCTGCACGATCAGCGGGGACAGGGTGTGCGGAAGGATGTGCTTGCGCACGATCCACGCGGTCGGGGTGCCGATGCTGCGGGACGCCTCGACGAAGGTGTTCTCCCGCACCGCGATCACCGCGCCGCGCACCACGCGGAAGAACCTGGGCCCGAAGACGATTCCGATGGCAATCATCGCGTTGGTGAGATTCGGCCCCATGACGCCGACGATCGCCATCGCCAGCAGCAGCGGCGGGAAGCTGAGGAAGGCGTCGGCGATCCGGGACAGCAGCGCGTCCCAGCGGCCGCCGAGAAACCCCGCCGTCAGCGCGGGGATCACGCCGAACGCCAGCCCCACCGACACCGAGATCGCCGCGGCCGAGACGGCGACCCGCGCGCCGTAGAGCAACCGCGACAGCGTGTCCCGGCCGAGGTTGTCCGTGCCGAGCAGATAGCCCTCGCTCAGCGGCGGCAGCCGGCGCGCCGTCAGTTCCTGCACCAGCGGATCATGCGGCGCGATCAGCGGCGCGGCGAGACCCAGCACCGTGATCAGCGTCAGGAACACGGCCGCCGCGACGGCTGCGCGGCGGCCACGGAACCGACGCAGGAACCGGCGGCGCGGGGATTCGACGACAACCGGGGACGCATCCTCGACGGTCTTCGGCGGCGTGATGGTTTCGCTCATGCGGCGCTCCTGGTCCGGGGGTTGAGGTAGCCGTACGAGATGTCGACGAGCAGGCTCATCACGACCGTCGCGAAGACACCGAAGATCACCACGCCCTGGATGGCGGGCAGGTCGCCGGACAGCACCGCCTGCACGGCGAAGTCCCCGAGTCCCTTGAGCCCGAACACCGACTCGATGACCGCCGTGCCGCCGAGCAGGAAGGCGATCTGCATGCCGAGCACCGTCGCGGTGGGGATGAACGCATTCTTGAGGGCGTGCTTCCACAGGACGGCACGTCGCCCGAGCCCCTTGGCCGTGGCGGTGCGGACGTAGTCCTGCTGCATCACGTCGATCATGGAACTGCGCAACTGGCGGGCGATCTCGGCCGCGGCAGCCAGTCCCAGCGCGATCGCCGGGAGCAGCAGGTGGCTGAGCCACGGCCACAGCCCCTTTGCGAGCGGTGTGTACCCGGTCGCGGGGAGTGCCTTCAACTGCAGGGAGAACACCAGCACCAGGATGAGACCGAGCACGAAGTTCGGTGTCGCGACGCCCAGCGTGGACCCGAGGCTGGTGGTCCGGTCCTGCCAGCTGCCAGGGCGGCTGCCGCCGATGATGCCGGCCGGAATACCCACTGCCAGCGCGACCAGCACCGACACGAGGGTCAACGACACGGTCACCGGCAGCCGGTCGACGATCATCTCGAGCACGGGGGCCTGATAGGTGAAGCTCGTCCCCAGGTCACCTCGCGCCAGACCGCCGAGGAAGTCGAGATACTGCACGACGACGGGCTGGTCGAGGCCGAGATCCACGCGCACCGCCTCGATCTGCTGCGGTGTCGCGCTCTCCCCGGCGATCCGATGGGCTGGATCGCCCGGGATCAGGAATATCAGGCCGAACGTGATGGCGGTGGCGATCAGCAGCAGCGGTAGCACCGCGAGCAGCCGTTGGCCGATCAATCGAAGCATCCTGCCGGTCCTTTACATCTCTCGAGGTGTCGCTCGGGGCGCTGCCGCAGCGGTCATTCGGCGGCCGTGAGGCCGATCCCTCCCCATTCGTCCAATGCGCGGTACGGCTGGTATCCGACGACCCGGTCGGTGAGGGTGGCGCCGAGGTCGGCGAAGGCCAGGGGGATCATCAGTGCCTGGTCCACGACCGTGGCGGAGACGTCGCCGATGAGCCGTCCCCGGGTCTGCTGGTCCGGTTCGGCGTTCGCGGCGGCCAGGGCCTCCGCGAAGCCGGGAGTGACGTCGTGCGACGGGTTCTGCGGCGAATCCGGGGCGAAGTAGGTGGCCAGCAGCAGCGACGGATCGGCGCGTCCGGAGAAGGTGGTGAGCACGGCGTCGAGCTCCCCCCGGTTGAAGACCGGTGACATCTCGGCCGGGCTGAGCAGGCGGATCTGCATGGTGACCCCGATCGCGTCGAGCTGCTGCTGGACGATCTGCGCGATCCGCTCGTTCTCGGGCAGGTTCATCACCCCGGCGGTGAACGTGAACCCGTCGGGCAGGCCGGCGGCCGCGAGCGTCTCGCGGGCGGCCCGCTCCTCGTAGGCGTAGCGGTCGGCCAGTTCCGGGTTGTAGGCGAAGTAGCCCTGCGGGAAGTTCTGGCTGGCCGCCTCGCCGTGACCTTCGAGGGCGGAGTCGACAAGAGCCTGCCGGTCGATCGCGGTGCTCAGCGCCCGGCGCACGTCGACATTGCCGAATTCGCTTCGGGTGCGGTTGAAGTGCAGGACGTAGTGGTTCAGGCTGGTCTGCACCTGCGAGTCCAGGCCCTGTGCGGCGGCGGGGTCGATCGAGAGCGGCGTGGCCATCGCGATGTCGAGTTCGCCCGACGCCATCGCGTTGATGCGGGTCTGTGGGTCGGTGACGACCTCCCATTCGAAGCGTCCGGCGGTCACCGACTCCGGATCCCAGTAGCCGTCCCAGGCCACGAAGTCGTACGATGCGCCGGGCTGGGCGTCGGCGACGATGTACCGGCCCGCGCCGACGGGTCGCAGCACCAGGGCGGCGTCCTTCTCCGGCGTGCCGAACGCATTCGGGCTGACCATCATTCCGGGCAGATCGGACAGGGTCAGGACGAGTTGTGTGCCGGGTCCGGTCAACCGCAGCACCACCGTGGTGGGGTCGGGGGTCTCGATCGCCTCGACCGGAGCGAGCATCGTCGTGGTGATCGAGTCCGGCTCCTGGGCGCGTTCGAGGTTGGCCTTGACCGCCTGTGCGTCCAGCGGGGTGCCGTCCTGGAACTGCAGTCCCTCCCGCAGGTGGAAGGTGAGGGTGCGGCCGTCGTCGGAGAACTCCCACGACTCGGCCAGTCCCGGAATCGGGTTCGCGTCCCGGTCGCGGTGCACCAGCCGGTCGTACACCTGGGTCAGCATGATGTTGTCCTGCGCGACCCGGGTCTTGTGCGGATCGAAGGACGACGCCCCGTAGGTGGTGGCGTACCGCAGCGTCGCCTGGGGGTCGACGGCGTCCGACGTCGCGGTGCCGGCGGACCCGCACCCGGCGAGGAGCGCGACGGCCAGCGCGGCGCCCAGGGCGAGTCTCGTACGACGGGCCATGATGTTCTCCGATTCTCGGCGTGGGATGGAGACGGGACGCGGGGTGGGAGGAAGACGGGTGTTACGGCGCGGCCACCCCGACGCCGCGCCACTCGTCGAGCACCCGGCTCGGCTCGTAGCCGACGACGGTGCCGGAGGTGATTGCACCCAGGTCGGCGAACGCGACGGGCAACATCGCGGCGTGATCCATCACCACCGCGTTCACCTCCCCGAGCAGGGCGGCACGTTCGCCGGGATCGGTGGCCCGGTTGGCTGCTTCCATCGCCGCCCGGAAGCCGGGGATATCGTCGTGCGACGGGTTCTGCGGCGAGTCCTGCCCGTAGTACGAGGTCAGCAGCAGCGACGGTTCGGCGCGACCGGTCAGGGTGGTGAGGATGGCGTCGAGCTCGCCGCGGTTGAATGCGGGATTGAGGTCGGTCGGCGTCATCGACCGGATCTCCATCGTGATCCCCACCCGCGCCAGCTGTTCCTGCATGATCTGCGCGATGAGCTGGTTCTCCGGCAGGTTCGACGCGCCGGCGACGAACGAGAATCCGTTCGGCACACCGGCCTGTGCGAGCAGGGCCTTCGCGCGTTCGGGGTCGAACGCGTACTGGCCGTCGAGGGCGGCGTTGTGCGCGAAGTACCCGGAGGGGAAGTTCTGGCTGGCGGCCTCGCCGTGTCCTTCGAGTGCGGTCTCGACGACGGCCTCCCGGTCGACGGCGTGGGCGAGTGCCTGCCGCACTTCGAGGTTCCCGAACTCGCTGCGGGTCCGGTTGAGGTTGAGCACGTAGTTGTTGAGGGTGGTCTGCACGTGCGACTCGAGGCCCTGTTGTTCGGCCGGGTCGACGGACAGCGGGGTGGCGATCGCGGCGTCGAGCTGACCGGAGGCCACCGCGCTCACCCGGGTCTGCGGATCGGTCATCACGATCCACTCGAAGGCGCGGGCCTGCACCGCCTCCGGATCCCAGTAGCCGTCCCGGGCGACGAACTCGTACTGCGCACCGGGCTGTGCGTGCGCGACGGTGTAGCGTCCGGTGCCGGCGGGGGTCAGCACCAGGGCGGCGTCCTTGTCGGGGGTGCCGAACGCGTTGGGGTTGACCATCATTCCGGGCAGATCGGAGAGGGTGAGCACGAGTTGCCCGCCCGGGCCGTCGAGTCGCAGGACCACGGTCTGCGGGTCGGGGGCCTCGACGGCGGCGACGCCGGCGAGCATGGCGGCGGTGATCGAGTCGGGCTGCATCGCCCGTTCGAGGTTGGCCACCACCGCGGAGGCGTCGAACGGGGTGCCGTCGGAGAACGTCACGTCCTGCCGCAGGCGCAGCGTCAGGGTGGACCCGTCGTCGGCGAACTCCCACGATTCGGCCAGCCCGGGAATCGGATTCGCGTCCCGATCACGGTGCACCAACCGGTCGTAGACCAGGTTGAGCATGATCGAGTCGCTGGTGATCCTCGTCTTGTGCGGGTCGAACGACGACGCACCGTAGGTGGTGGCATAGCGCAAAGTCGCGTTCGGGTCGACGGTCTGCGCGGCGTCCGTCGCCGCGGAACTGCCGCACCCGGCCACCGCGACGGCGACGGCGAGCACGGACAGGGCGGCCTTCATCGATCTGTGAAACATCAGATTCCTCGGGGGGGTTCGGGTCGTCGAGGGGTTCACGGGGCGGCGACGCCGACGCCGCGCCACTCGTCGACGAGCAGGGTGGGTTCGTAGCCCACGACCTGATCGGTCAGGGTGGAGCCGAGCTCGAAGAACACCAGCGGGATCGCGAGCGCGTTGTCGCTGACCAGCTTCGACACGTTGCCGAGCTTGCCGGCGCGCGCCTGCGGATCGGACTCGCGGTTGGCCGCATCCAGGGCCTCCTGGAATCCGGGGGCCGTGCTGCGGGACGGGTTCTGCGGAGACTCCGCCCCGTACAGCGAGGAGAACAGCAGGGCGGGATCGGACCGGCCGGTGAAGGTGGTGACGACGGCGTCGGCGTCCCCGCGGTTGAACGTCGGGGAGGCTTCGGACGGCGGCATCGGCTTCAACTGCATGTCGATGCCGACCTCGGTGAGCTGTTGCTGCACGATCTGGGCCACCTGCACGTTCTCGGGCAGGTTGAGCAGGATCGCAGTGAAGGAGAACCCGTTCGGCAGTCCCGCCTGTGCCAGGAGCTCCCGCGCCCTGTCGGGGTCGTACGGGTAGGCTCCGGCCAGGTCGGGCTCGTAGGCGAAGTAGTCCTTCGGGAAGTTCTGCGTCGCGGCCTCGGCGTGGCCCTCCATCGCGGTGTCGGCGATGGACTGCCGGTCGATCGCGTACGCCAGCGCCTGCCGCACCTCCGGCTTGCCGAACTCCCCGCGCGACCGGTTGAGGTTGACGGCCATGTGGTCGAGCCGCAGCGCCGTCTCGACCCGAAGGCCCTGCTGCTCGGCGGCATCGATGGTCAGTGGCGTGGTGATGGCGGCGTCCAGGTCTCCGGAGGACACGGCGTTGAGCCGGGCCTGCGGATCGGTCATCACGGTCCACACCACGCTGTCGGTGCGGACCGCGTCGGGATCCCAGTAGCCGGGCCGCGCGGCGAACTCGTACTCGGCGCCCGGCTGCGCGCGGGTGACCGTGTAGCGGCCGGCACCGGCCGGGGTGAGCGCCAGCGCGGCGTTCTTCTCCGGGGTTCCGAATGCGTCGGGGTCGACGATCATCCCGGCCAGGTCGGACAGCGCGAGGACGAGCTGGGCGCCGGGCCGGTCCAGCGCGAGCACGACGGTGCGATCGTCGGGGGTCGTGATGCCGGTGACCCCGGCGAGCATCGGTGCGGTCACCGAGTCCGGTTCGAGGGCGCGGTTCAGGTTGGCCCGGACGGCGGCCGCGTCCACGGGGGAACCGTCGGCGAAGCTCACCCCCTCGCGCAGATGCAGGGTGAGGGACTCGTCCGTCAGCTCCCACGATTCGGCCAGGCCGGGGACGGGTTGCGCGTCGACGTCGCGGTGCACGAGCCGGTCGTAGACCAGGTTGAGCATCGTGGCGTCACTGGTGATCTTGGTCTTGTGCGGGTCGAAGGAGGACGCGCCGAAGACCGTCGCGTAGCGCAGGGGGATCGTCGGGTCGGTGACACCCGAGTGCTCGGACACCTCGGAGCCGCACGCGGCCACCAGCACCGCGCACGTCCCGAGGGCGGCCGTCCACCGCCGGATGGAAAACCTGCCCGTTGCGACCGGCATCTCGCCCCTTCCTCGAAGCGCTCGCGCGCACAGTCGATTTCAGGACGGACGTCGATGCGCACGGCCTGTTACCGACCGAACGTAGGGGCTTGTGACATGCCGCACATCGCCGTTCCCACTGAACGAGACCGTGCGGGAACAGGTGGTCAGCCGAGCGTGCCGAGAAGGGTGGAATTCACCTCCGCGGCCGGGACCATGGGCATCGTGTGGTGCGTTGCTCCCTCGACGATCACCGGCCGCAGCCGCGAGCTCGTCGCCGCGACCGCGGCCGCCACCCGCGCGCTGTCGTGGATCTTGCTGCCGGCCGCGAGAATCACCGTCGTGTCGACCGCGAGACCGGCGAGGGTGGGACGTGCGGGGCGTTTCGGGACGACCAGCTTCGCCGCCGGGAAGTGCTCGGCGCCCTGGGCGGCGAGGTTCAGCCAGTCCGCGTCGAGGGGCCGGCCGCCGGTCTCCCACGCGAGGAAGCTGCGCTGGCGGTGGCCGCTCGGCCGGAGTAGCAGGGGGATCGCGCGGGCGAGGTACTGTGCGCGCATCCCGGCGAAGCACGAATTCGGATCGAGCAACACTATGTTCGAGATCCGCTCGGGGCGTTCGAGCGCGTAGGCGAGCGCGATCATCGCCCCGTACGAGTGGCCGGCCAGCCGGAACGAGGACAGGCCGAGCGTCGCCGCGATGCCGTCGAGCCACGACAGCAGATCGTCCACGCTGCGCATCGGCTTTCCGTGCGCGACACTCCGTCCCACGTCACCGATCGGATCCACCGCCAGGACCCGGTACCGGGTGGCGAGCGCGGCGGCGTTGGCGAACCACACCGTCGACGTCGCTCCCCCTCCGGGCAGCAGGAGGACCGGCGGCGCGTCCTCGCGGCCGCAGACGTTGATATGCGTTGTGCCGAATTCCGATTCGACCGTCACTGCGCCGACGTCCGCCGGCCACTTCGCGAGCACGGCATCGTAGGCGCGGAGGAACTGCCTCCCCGCAGTGGAGGCCGCGAATTCTGTTGTCGACGCACGCGGCATCGCCTTCCCCCATCGTCCGGATCAGCCGGTCGGTCCGGCCATCCCGTAGAACCGTTCGACCCGCATCGTCAGCACGAGCCGGCGGTCGGCGACCATCGCGTCCCGGAACTCGTCCCAGTCCGGGTGTTCGCCCTGCACCGCCCGATACAGGGCGACGAGTTCCTCGACGGTGTCGTCGTGCGGGTCCTTCGCGACGGGCGACAGTTCGGCGGTGCCCTCCGCGACCGCGTACGCCCAGCCGTCGGCGGCGCTGACATACAGGCTCACGCGCGGGTCGCGGCGCATGTTCGCGGTCTTGGCCCGCCCGTCGGTGATGGAGACCGAGAACGTCCGGGCGCCGGGGTCGTAGTGGTACACGATGTTGGAGAGCTGCGGCCGCCCGTCCCGCTTCAGCGTGACGAGGGCGCCGATCTTCGTTGCAGCGAAGAGTGATTCGATCCTGTCTGCGGGCGCCGTCATGGGATCACCATCTCTTTCCGTGGGAACGGTAGCGCTTGACGTACTCCACCCAGTTCCAGGTCGACAGGAACCCCTGCGCCGCCTCGTACCCCTTGGCGAACTGTGCCTCGATCTCGGACTTGTCGAGGTGGAAGTCGAGGACCCCCACCTCGGTCGAGTCGACCCGGATCGTGCGGGCGCTGACCCACGGCTGGTTGAGGTGGGCCTGGTCGCGGCCGACGAGCACGGTGGTGACGATGCCCTCGATCAGCTCCGGGGAGTCGCCGAGGGCCGAGAACGGACGCAGCAGCCGCAGCGGTGGGAGGACCTTGTCGTTGTCGGCGGGCAGGTTCGGCAGCACGGTGACGCCGAAGGTGGGCCAGCGGGGTTGCTCGGTGTCGATCCGGTCGAGCGAGTCGATCGGGAAGTTCGACAGCAGCCCGCCGTCGACCAGTGTCGACGTCAACCCGGACGTGGCGGTGAGCGTCGCGGGCCGGAAATAGAACGGGATCGACATGGACGCGCGCACCGCGTCGGCCACCGACTGCTCGTCGGGATCGAGGCCGTAGACCGACCGGTAGTCCCACGGCAGCCGGACCAGCAGGCCCCGCGTGATGTCCGTGACGGTGACCACCAGCCGGTACCGTCGCTCCTCCGGGATGTCGTCGTCCTCCATCCGCAGATCCCCGAAGGTGCTGACGCCCAGGTCCTTCAGCGTGTCCCGGATCCAGGCGTGCGCGTAGTCGCCCTGGTAGATCCCCGACCCCCGGAGCACCCCGAATGCGGGACCCAGCAGGGGAATCCGTTCGACGGGCCCCGGGTCGAGGAACTTGCGGTACCTGATCCCGAAGACGGCGTCGCGCATCTGCTCGCCCGTCCATCCGGCCTTCGATCCGGCCGCGACGATGGCGCCGACCACCGCCCCCGCGGACGTGCCCGACACCCGGTTGAGCCGGTATCCGGCGTCGGCCAGAGCCACGACGGCACCGGCGAGGCCGATGCCCTTCACCCCGCCGCCGGCGAGGACGAGGTCGGCGACGTCCGGATGCGGGGCTGCGGTCATCGCACACCCCCGAGGCCGCGTCCGCCGCCCGGGACGATCCGTTCGCACCCGTACATGGCCGCCTCCTCCTGCACCGCAGTGCCGCATCGACGAACTGTTCGCGGGACGGACGCACCCGGCTCCCCTGTCCCGTTCACACTATGCCGGGCACCGTGCGAACGCTGGCAGGAAATCGCGGTCCGGACTGTGAAGTGGCGGCTGAACGGGAGGATCTCGTGTCGAGGGGGCGCCTGTTGCGGCGAACGCCGAGAGGCCGGCGCAGCAACCGCCCCTTCGACGCGACAACCGCCCGGTCAGCTCGGGCGGGCGTCGGGGTGTTCGCGCACGAAGTTGAGATACGCCTTCGACGGCGTCGGGCCGCGCTGGCCCTGGTACTTCGACCCGACGGCGGCGCTGCCGTAGGGGTGCTCGGCCGGGCTGGTCAGCCGGAACAGGCACAACTGCCCGATCTTCATCCCCGGCCACAGCGTGATCGGCAGGTTGGCGACGTTGGAGAGCTCGAGGGTGATGTGCCCGCTGAAGCCCGGGTCGATGAACCCGGCCGTGGAGTGGGTGAGCAGCCCGAGGCGGCCGAGCGACGACTTGCCCTCGAGCCGGCCGGCGAGGTCGTCGGGCAGGCTGCACGTCTCCATCGTCGAGCCGAGCACGAACTCGCCCGGGTGCAGCACGAACGGCTCCCCGGGCGGGGCCTGCACCAGCGAGGTGAGCTCGTCCTGGCGCTGCGCGGGGTCGATGTGCGTGTAGCGGGTGTTGTTGAAGACGCGGAACAGGCTGTCGAGCCGTACGTCCACGCTCGACGGCTGCACCATCGCCGCATCGAAGGGGTCGATGCCGAGACGCCCGGAGGCGACCTCGGCGCGGATGTCGCGATCGGAGAGCAGCACGAGGTAGAGGCTAACAACTCGCACCGGGCGGCTCCGAGAGCGCTCGAGGTTGTCAGCCGCGCCGGATGTCCGTCGCCGCCGGTCGCGTCAGCGGGCCTGCGACGACATCGTGAGCAGAAAATCGGTGCAGGCCTCGATCACCTCGTCCTGGCTCAGCGGGCTGTCGCCCTCGAGCCACGCCGTGAGCACCTGTGCGAGGCCGCCGACGACGAAGTGCGCCGCGAGGTCGAGCCGGGGCGTCGAGCTCACCTCGAAGAAGTCCACCGCCTGCGCCGTCACCAGCCCGGCGAACATGCGCGACGACTCGAGTCGCCGGCTCACCAGCTGGGGGTTGGCCTGGCTGACGGAGAAGATCAGCCGGCCCATGCGCGGGTCCTCGGCGACCTCGCGGACGATGTTCTCCACGCCGGCCCGGACCACCGACCGTTCGTCGCGCGGTGCCTCCGTGACCGCGCGCAGGGTGCTCTCGGCGATCCGCTGGATCACGTGGTCGTACACGGCGACGGTGAGTTCGTCGCGGTCGGGGAAGTTTTCGTAGAAGTAGCGTGAGGCCAGGCCGGTGCGCTTGCACACGCCGCGGACGGACAGGGTGTGATCGCCGTCGGGTCCGCCGAGGATGTCGAGCCCGGCCTCGATGAGCTGCGCCCGCCGTTCCGCCTGCCGCTGTTCTCCCCCGCGTCCCCCGTAGAGCCGTCCTGTCACCATCCGTCCATCTTCTCAGGAGAGCTCTTTACCCCGATCATATATGTGACTACAGTCGTGTTCACATATAGGACGGACGAAGGGATCGACCTCGTGACCACCCTCGAGAAGCCTGCCGAGTTCGACGACGTCATGGACGGCCTCGGCCTCATGGCCGGCGCGGCGAACGTCATCATGCAGCTGTCCCACCCCGGCGTCGGCTACGGCGTCGTCGAGAGCCGTGTCGCCTCCGGCCGGCTGTTCGACCATCCGATCAAACGCACCCGCACCACCCTCACCTACCTGGCGGTCGCGGCCACCGGCACCGACGAGGAGAAGCAACTCTTCCGGCGCGCCGTCAACACCGCCCACCGCCACGTCCGCTCCACCGAGGCGAGCCCGGTCGAATACAACGCCTTCGACCCCGAACTGCAGCTGTGGGTGGCCGCGTGCATCTACCGCGGCTTCGAGGACGTGCACCACGCGCTCTACGGACCGATCCCGGCCGAGGCCGTCGAGTGGTACTACCGCAAGGGCGCCACCTTCGGCACCACCCTGCAGGTCGAGCCCGACATGTGGCCGATCGACCGCGAGGCGTTCGAGGAGTACTGGAACGAAGCGCTCGCCAAGGTCGACATCGACGACGTCGTGCGCGACCATCTCTACGCCATCGCCGCCATGCGGTTCCTGCCCCGCCCGATGTCGCTGCTGTTCGGCCGGCTCAACCTGTTCCTCACCGCCGGCTTCCTGCCGCCGATGTTCCGCGACCGGATGCGGCTGCCGTGGAGCCCGCGCGACCAGCGCCGCTTCGACCGGCTCATGCGCACCCTCGGGGCGGTCAACTCGCGGCTCCCGGTGGCGCTGCGCGAAGCCCCCTACCGGCTGCTCATGGCCGATCTGCGCCGGCGGATCCGGACGGGCCGTCCGCTGGTCTAGCCCCTCCGGGGCCGGTACGCAGCCACATCAGCAGCTGCCGGTAGACCTCGTCGTCGTTGAGCAGCGTCAGATGGTGCGCCGGCGCCCGGTGCATGCCGTCCTCCATGCGGAAGCCGATGCGCCGGGTCCGGCCGTGCCCCGACGCGCTCGGCACCAGGACGAGTCCGTCCCCGAGCAACCGCCCCAGCGGATGAGCCGGGCTGCGCGTCAGGGTCGCCGACACGAAGCAGTGCATCGCCCCGTCGAGCAGGGGCACCTCCCGGCACACGGCGCGGCGCAGGTCGTCGATGCCGCGACCGGACCAGTCCTCGTCCACCACGGCGCCCTGGTTCAGGTCGCGGATGCCGGCGCTGCGCCGTCGCAGCAGCGTCCCGAACGGCCGCAGCTCCGGGACTGCGACGAGCGCGGCGCTCGCGTAGTGCACCGCCTGCTCGAGCGGCGCCCCCAGATGCGGGGATCCGAGCGAAACGACATGGCGCACACGATGAGTCCACGCCGCATCGGTCTCGGTGCCGTAGAAGCAGGCGCTGCGCGCGACGAGCCCACCCATGGAATGGCCGATCAACGCGAGCTGCTCGACCTTGCGCGGCCACGCCCGCACGAGCGCGTCGAGCAGCGCCGACAGCTCCCGACCGTTCGCGGAGATGCGCCGGCCCGTGTTGTAGCGGACGAACACGGACGTGCAGCCGAGATCGTCGACGAGTCGTTCGCCGTAGGTGCGGCGGCCGCCGAACCGCCACGTCGTCTCGGTCTCCATCAGACCGTGGACGAACACCACCACGCGGCCCGTCGCGTGCGGGAACGCGCGGGCGAGGCCCTCGGTCGTGAGTGGCACGGCCCGGCTGTCCACCCGCACCGACATCGGCAGCGCCAGCGGTGAGCCCTCGGCCTCGAGGACGTCGCCGATGAGGCCCTCGACCGCGGCGATCGCCATCGCCCCGCGGACGCTCTCCGACGGCAACCGGTCGCCGGTGGACTCCGCGAGCCCGAGCGCGGCCAGCTTCCCCGTCGCCGCGGCGGCACCCCTGATCGCGGAATAGACCCCGTCGGCGATCGCGTCGTGCGCGGCCTTCACCGCGAGCGCCGGCGTCCCGACGCCCAGTGCGACCGCCCCGAACACCCGGTCGGAGATGCTGCGGTGCATCGCCTGCACGCCCCCGGTCGCCGCGCCCACCTCGTCCAGCAGCAGCCGAGCCAGCTCGGACGCCTCGGACCGCTCCCCCGTGGCCTTCATGCTCCCAGTGTGGGGGTGCGACGCGCCGCTGTCGCGGCGGGTGCGAGCGGGAGGTTCCGGCGACGAGGGGGTGGTTCCGGAGGCCTCCACTCGGCGTTTGCCGCAACAACCTCCCCCTCGAAACGGAACGCTCCGGGGTGGATGTGACGTCGTCCGTGCGGAGTCTGCTACAGTGTGCGACGAGCGTGGACGGAGCCGAGAAATCGGCAAAAGCCCAGCGTGCCGATGTAGTTCAATGGTAGAACATCAGCTTCCCAAGCTGAATACGCGGGTTCGATTCCCGTCATCGGCTCTCCCGAAGGCCCCGGACCGCGCATCGCGCAGCCGGGGCCTTCGTCGTCGGCGGGTCGGCGCCCACATACCGGCTAGCCGACCAGCAGCACCCCGGTGAGCGCGGTCGCGGCGACGATGATCGTCGAGGCGGCGGCGAGAGCGAAGGGCCGCCACCCGACACCGCGCAACACGGACAGCCGGACCCCGGTGCCGAGCGCGAACATCGCGGCGGTGAGCAGCGCGGTCTGGGTCAGTCGCGCGGCGTCGAGCCACCCCGGTCCGAGAACACCGGTGGCCCGCAGCGCCACGCAGGCGAGGAATCCGACCAGGAACAGCGGCACCAAGGGCGGTCGCCGCGTCTGCGTGGGCGTGGCGGTGCGGCGTCGTGACGCCACCCCGATCCACGCGACCACCGGCGCCAGCAGCGCCACCCGGGCCAGCTTGACCGTCACTGCAATGGCCAGGGCACCGCCGCCCACCGCCGCGGCCGACGACCCCGCGTCGAGCGCGCCGCCGGCCGCGACCACCTGCGCCACCTCGTGAATCGCCGCGCCGGCCCACATTCCCGCCTGTGTCGAGTCCAGACCCAGGGCGGCCGCAGCCGCGGGAAGAGCCGGAATCATCACGGTGCCGAAGACGACGACCAGCGCGATGGTGGTCACCAGTTCCCGCTTACGTGCGTTCACCACGCCGTCGACCGCGGCCGCGGCCGCGGCACCGCAGATCGAGAAACTGCACGCGATCAGCAGCCGTTGCGTCCAGCCGATCCCGAGCAACTTCCCGAGCGCCATCGACCCGGCGATGCCCAGGCCGACCACCGCAGCGACCACCGCGAGCGTCCCCCACCCCAGTGCCAGCACGTTCGGCAGCAGCAGTTGCAGACCGAGCAGCGCGACTCCGATACGGAGCAGCCGCCGCGAGGCGACGGTCACACCCGGCTCGAAGACCGTCGGCAGCGTTCCCAGATTCGCGACCACCGCGCCGAGCAGGATCGCGATCAGCAGAGGGCTGATCCCACCCAACAGGCGCGCCGCGACAACTGCCACCGCCGCCGCGGCGGCAGACAACACCAATCCGGGCAGCGATGCACGCGCCCGTTCGAGCGCGACCTTCCCGTTGAGCCGGGTGCCGCGGCCGCCGCTGCGCCCGTCTCCGCCTCGGCCGCCCGACTCGGCCTGGCCGGTCCCCACGCCCGCGGCCGGCCGCGTATCCGCTTCGCCCGACGTGTCGTGGTCGGGATCCCTGCGGTCGGACTCCGCGGCCGCGGTAGCATCCAGCACGCTGCACACTCTCCTTCTTCGTCATGTCGGCCCGGGCATCCCGGCCCGGTCGAGGTATTCGACGTGGGGTCGGGTCCGTCAGGCTCGGTGGGTGACCGAGATCTGTTCCACGTCGGTGCATTACGGACACTTCGCGGTGACCGGCTCGCCGGGATCAACGTCGCCGCGATCGAACGGGCCACGGTCACCGACCCGGCTGGGGACCTCCCCGCAGGGCCTGAATTGCGACGCACCTCACGGTATCCGGATTCGGCAGGGCATACTGTCCCTATCGGGACACGGTGTATTCGATATGGGACGCCGCGTTCGCGCGGATGCCGGTGTCATACCAGCGCGTTCCCGGCCTGCACGGCGGTGTCCGTCCGGTGTTGGGCGCGCCATTGCCTTGGGCTGCAGTCGAATTCGTTGCTGAACCAGCGGGAGAAGTTGCTTGCCGAGGAGAAGCCGAGCAGATCGGCGACCTCGGTGAGCGAGTAGCGGCGGCCGGCGACGAGGTGTTCGGCCAGGTCCACGCGGGTGGCGGTGAGCACCGCGGTGTAGTTCTGCCCTGCCTCGGCGAGATGGCGGTGTACGGTGCGCCGGTCGACCCCGAGGCTGCGGGCGACCTGCTCGACCGAGCATCGCCCGGTGGGCAGCAGCAGTTCGATCAGCTCGCGGACCCGGGTGACGGGCGTCGCCTCGGGCCGGGTGTCGATGGTGTCGAGGAATTGGCGCGCATACGGTCCGATCGAGGGACCCGACATGGCGTTGGGAGCGTCGAGATCGCTTGTGTAGAGGACAATTCCGGAGAACTCCTGGTCGAACTTGACCATCGGGCCGAACGCCTCGAGGTGGGCGCTGGTGTCCTCGGGGGCGAAATGGGTGAAGCAGACCGCCAGGGGCTGCCAGCGGCCGCCGCGGAAATCGCGTAACAGCCCGTGCAGTACCCCCATCGCCAGTTCCGTGGCCTGCCGGGTGTCGGCGGGTTCGCCCAGCTCGAGCCCCACCCGGATCGTCGCCACGTCCTCTGCCTCGACCAACCGCAGCCGCAAAGCCTCGTTGTACATGTGCTGATAGCGCATCAGGAACTTCAGCGCACTGCGGACGTCGGGTTCCTCCCGGATGACCAGGCTCACCGGGCCGAGGCTGGCAAAGCGCCGACGCTCGACGAGCCGCAGCGCGAAGTCGGGGCAGCGGGTCGCGGCGGCCGAGCGTTCCAGCAGGCGAGCGATCGCGACGGCGGGGATCCACCGGTCCGGCAGCCCCAACCCGGCGGGATCGAGCCCGACGCTGCGCAGCAGTGGCGTCGGATCCGTGCCCAGCGACGCGCACAGGTCGGCGTACCCTGTGATCGCGGCGTAGCGGGCCAACGGCTTCATGTCCGGCCCCACCTCTCGCCCCGGAGAGAACACCTATGTCACCTCAAGATACGCTCGATCCGGCGGTGAGACACGCCCCGGATGGCGCCGATCGAAATCGCCGCCGGGGACACCGATGATCACGTGCACCGTGTCGCACCGACGGCTGTTCGGCAGCGCGGGGACGGTCCCCCGCGCGGGCGGCGGCCGCGAGTGCGTGCGTCGGCGGTCGTGGGTGATCGTCATCATCGTTGTTCGGGTTCGTGGAGGAAGGCGTCGATCACCGGGGCGAGTCTGCCGGCGTTGGTGATCGGTTCGATATGTCCGCCGTTGTGCAGGTACAGGGTGGCGTGGGGTAGCAGTCGGTGCAGGATGTGGGCGTTGACGATCGGAACGATGGGGTCGTCGGTGCCGGCGACGATCAGGGTGGGTTGGCGGATGAGGGGAAGCATCGGCAGGCTGGTCCACACGGCGCCGGCGAGCAGCTGGTGCAGGTAACCGATCGTCGATCCGGCGTGGGACTGGGTGTCGAAGAGGGCGGCGATGTCGCTGCCCTGGTTTCTCGCGGTGCCGCCGTAGATCTGGCCGGCGATCGCTGCGGTGTGATCGGGGTCGGTGAACCGGCGACCGGTGAGCATCTTGGCGAGCACCCGGGGATGTCCGGGCACCATGAGCGCCCCGGTGGCGGTGGCGACGAGCACGAGTCGCCGGCACCGGCGCGGGTTCTGGAAGGCGAACTGCTGGGCCAGCGCGCCGCCCCAGGACAGGCCGAGTACGTCCACCACGCCGATACCGAGCCGGTCGAGGACCCGTCCCAGCAGCCGCGCCAGGTAGCCGAACCCGTAGGGCGCGAACGAGGTCCGCGACCCGCCGACGCCGGGGACGTCGAACCGGACGATCGTGGTGGCCGGGTCGAGGGCGGCGACGAACGGGTCGAGCACCTCGAGCCCGGCGCCGATCCCGTTGCACAGCACCAGCGGCACCCCCGACCCGCGCCGGATGTGGACCCGGATGCGTTGCCGGCCCACGGTGAGGGTGCGCTGCGTGGTGCGAGCGTCTCCGGTCATCGGTAGACGACGACGACCTCGGCGACGCACACCGGCCGCGTCCCGCCCCGGATCTCGTAGGTGAGGGTGAACACGGCCTCGATGCCGGCGGGTTTCTCCACTGCGGCGGTGAGGGTGACGGTGGCGCGCAGTTCGGCTCCGACCGGGACCGGCGCGGGGAATCGGACCTTGTTCACCCCGTAGTTCACTGCCATCCCGAGGTGGTCGATGGCGAGTACCTCGGCGAGCACGATCGGCGTCAGCGACAGGGTGAGGTAGCCGTGCGCGATGGTGGTGCCGAACGGTCCGGCCACCGCCCGGTCGGGGTCGGTGTGGATCCACTGGTGGTCGCCGGTGGCGTCGGCGAACCGGTTCACCTGCTCCTGGGTGATCTCGCGCCAGTCGGTGCGGCCGAGTTCGTGCCCGACCAGGTCGAGCAGTGCTTTCGGGTTGTCGAGTGTGGTGGTCATGATGTCGCTTCCTGAGGTCGTGGTGGGTCAGATGTGGTGTACGTAGGTGCCGGGAGCGGGGTCGAGCGGGGAGTGGCCGGCGCCGCCGAGCGTGGTGGGTGCGGCGACGGTGGCGCCGCTGCGCGCGGCGAGCCAGGTGGTGTAGTCCGGCCACCAGGAGTCGCGGGTGACCGTCGCGCGGTCGAACCATTGCTCCGGGGTGTCCGCGTCGACGGGCCCGACCCGGAAGGACGCCTTGGGGTTTCCGGGTGGGTTGACCAGCGCGGCGACGTGCCCGCTGGTGGAGAGCACGAACCGGGTGTCGGCGCCGCCGAGCAGGGCGGCGCTGCGGTGGCAGGACTGCCATGGCGAGATGTGGTCGGCGATGCCGCCGATCACGTACGCGTCGGCGGTGACCGCTCCGAGGTCGATCGGGGTGCCCAACAGGTCGATCGTGCCGGGGGTGGCCAGCGCGTTGGTAGCGCCGATACGGACCAGGTCGCGGTGCAGGCCGGCGGTCATGCGAGTGGTGTCGGCGTTCCAATGCAGCACGTCGAACGGCGCGGGCGGGCGTCCCTGCAGGTAGTTGTTGACCCAGTAGCGCCACACCAGGTCGGTCGGGCGCAGCCAGGCGAACACCTCGGCCAGCTCGTCCCCGTCCAGGAAGCCCCTGGACTGCGAGCGTTCGATCGCGGTCTCGGCGGTGCGTGCGTCGAGGGCGGCGGCGGCGAACCCGGCCTGGGCCTGGTCGAGCACGGTCACCGCCAGGGTGAGCCCGGCAACCCGGTCGCCGTGGCCGGTGGCAGCCAGGTACGCGGCGGTCGTCGCGGCCAGGATCCCGCCCGAGCAGCTGCCCTGCAGATGCGTGCGGTCGGTGCCGGTGATCCCCTGGACGGCGTCCATCGCCTCGAGGATCGCGCCGCCGTAGGTGTCGAGGTCCCAGTCCCGATGCTCGGCGTGGGGGTTTCGCCAGGAGATGGCGAACACCTGCTGGCCCTGGGCGACGAAGTACTCGATCATGCTGCGACCGGGGGCGATGTCGGTGATGTAGTACTTGTTGATCACCGGCGGCACCATCAGCAGCGGCACCTCGCGCACGGTCGCGGATTGCGGAGCGTACTGGATCAGCTCGAACACCGGGGTGCGCAACACCACTGCCCCGGGTGTGACCGCGACGGTCTCGCCGAGGGTGTAGGCGCCGTCTTCGATCATCGCCGGCACCCGCGGCTTGGTGGCCATGTCGCGGGCGAACGCGCGCGCCCCGCGCAGCACGGACAGGCCGCCGGTGTCGATGAGCGCCTTCCACCCGAGCGGGTTGAGCAGCGGATTGTTGCTCGGCGCGAGGCCCTCGACGAGGTTGTCGAGCACGAACCGCATCCGTTCGGTGTCGCGCCAGTCCAAGCCCGCGTCCGCGAGCAGGGCATAGGCGGTGTCGGCGGTGGCGAGGTAGGCCTGCATGCTGCGGTGCAACCAGGGGTTGTTCTGCCACGCCGGGTCGGCGAATCGTTTGTCGCCCTTGCCGGGTGCGCGGTCGGCGCGGCCGGCGGCGACCGCAGCGAGTTCCTTGGCCAGGTTTCCGCCGCGGTGCGCGAGCGTGCCCGGGCGGGTGGCCAGCCCGCCCGCGAGCCGGGCCCAGGATCGGTTGGGCAGCATCCGGCCGGCCACGCCGCGGGCCGAGCCGGCCAGCAGCAGGTCCAGCGGCGCGGCGAGCTCGTCGGGGCGGTGTGCCGGCTTGGTGGTGGTGGTGGTCATGGTCGGTTGCTGCTTTCGAAGGTCGGGATGGTGATGTCGCGGCGCAGGATCTTGCCGGTCGGCCCCTGCGGCAGGGTGTCGAGGATCCAGATGTGGCGCGGATACTTGTAGGCGGCGACCCGCTGTTTGAC
Organism: Rhodococcus aetherivorans; assembly: GCF_011058165.1. GTDB lineage: Bacteria > Actinomycetota > Actinomycetes > Mycobacteriales > Mycobacteriaceae > Rhodococcus > Rhodococcus aetherivorans. The sequence goes on along the minus strand of NZ_JAALEG010000042.1, from coordinate 8,265 downwards.
GAATGCGACGATCTCGGCGGGATCGGCGCTCGCGCCGGGCTTGAGCGTGACCGCGGCGCCGATCTCCTCGCCGAGGCTGGCGTGCGGGATGCCGACCACCGCGGCCTCCGCCACGGCAGGGTGCTCGTAGACGACCTCCTCGACCTCGCGGGGGTAGACGTTGAACCCGCCGCGGATGATCAGGTCCTTCTTGCGGTCCACGATGTAGAAGTAGCCGTCGGTGTCGATGCGGCCGATGTCGCCGGTGGCGAACCAGCCGGCCGCGTCGATCGCGGCCGCGGTCGACTCGGGCAGGTTCCAGTAGCCCTTCATCACGTTCGGTCCCGCGATCTGGATCTCGCCGGGCTGGTCGGCCGGAACCTCGGCACCGGTGCCGTCCACGACACGCATCCGCACGCCCTCGATCGGGGTGCCGATCGAGCCGGTCTTACGGACGCGGTCCGGGTGGTTGAACGAGGCGACCGGGGAGGTTTCCGACAGCCCGTAGCCTTCCAGGATCACCGCGTCGAAGGTCCGCTCGAAGTCGGTGAGCACTGCCACCGGCAGCGACGCGCCGCCCGAGACGCACACTCGCAGGCTCGCCGTCGCCGCCGCGTCGAGTTCCCCGGCGACACCGAGCATCGCGGCGTACATGGTCGGCACGCCCTCGAACACGGTGACCCGGTCGCGGGCGATCACCTCGAGCGCGACTCGTGGGTCGAACCGCGGCACCAGTGTCAGCGTGGCACCCACGAGGACCGAGGCGTTGAGCCCACAGGTGAGCCCGAAGACGTGGAACAGCGGCAGTGCGCCCATCACGACGTCGTCGGGTCCGATCTGGATCAGGGTGCGGGCGGTCACCTCTGCGTTGCCGGCCAGTCCGGCGTGGGTGAGTTCGGCGCCCTTGGGCTTGCCGGTGGTGCCCGAGGTGTGCAGGATCACCGCGGTGTCCTCACCCGCCCGCGCCACCGGCGCGGCCTGCGCCGGCAGGTCGGCGGTCAGCCGGGCGAGGTCGTCGTCGTCGACCAGCCACAACCGGGCGTCGGCCGCGTCGGACGCGGCGCGGGCCTGCTCGGCGAACACCGGGGTCGCGAACAGCGCCGACGCGGCGGTGTTGGTCAGGAAGAACTCGATCTCGCGGGCCTTCAGCAGGGGGTTCATCGGCACCGCGATCGCGCCGCGCCGCAGGATGCCGTAGAACACGATCGCGAACGCCGCGGTGTTGGGCAGCATCACCGCGACCCGGTCACCGGGTGCGATCCCGGCCCGCTCGAGCAGGGTTGCCACCCGCGCCGCGGCCGCGTCGAACTCGGCGAACGCGAGCGTGTCCTCGCCGCACCGCAACGCGGTCTTGCCGGGGTAGTTGCGCGCTGACACAACGAGATTGGTACTGAGATTGGTCATGCTGTGGTTCTCCGGTGTGGTTCGAGAAAGGGGTCGTGGTCGGTGGTCGTCTCCGAACCGGCGTGGGGCCGAAGGGGCACGCACAGCGCCGGAGCCCAGCGAATGGAGCCGAGCACCCCGGTCAGCCACGCGATGCGGGCGGCGGCGTCGGACCGGGTGCGCGTCAGCCGGGCGAGCCACTCGGTGGGTTCGCTCGCGTGGGTGGCCGGCGCGGTGATGCTCACAGTCCGAGGTCCCGTCCGATGATCTCCTTCATGATCTCGTTGGACCCGGCCCAGATCTTGGTCACCCGTGCGTCCTTCCACGCCCGCGCGACCCGGTATTCGTTCATGAACCCGTAGCCGCCGTGCAGCTGGACGCAACTGTCGAGGATCTGGTTCTGCACCTGCGAGCTCCACCACTTGGCCTTCGCGGCGTCCACCGCGGTGAGCCGCCCCTCGGTGTGTGCCTGCACGCACCGATCGACGAACGCCTGCGCCACCTCGAGCGTGGTGACCAGTTCGGCGAAGAGGAACTTGTTGTACTGGAACGAGCCGATCGCCTGGCCGAACGCCTTGCGCGCCCGGGCATAGTCGAGGGTCTCGGCCAGGATCGCCTCGGCGTGCGCGAGATTCGACACCGCCGCGCAGATCCGTTCCTGCGGCAGCATTCGCATCATGTGCGCGAACCCGCCGTCGACCTCGCCGATCACGTTCGCCGCCGGGACCCGGACGTCGGTGAAGAACAACTCGGCGGTGTCGGACTCGGGTTGGCCGACCTTGTCCAGCTTGCGGCCCCGTTCGAAGCCCGCCGTGCCGGTCTCGACCGCGAACAGGGTGATGCCCTTGGCCTTCTTCTCCGGACTGGTCTTCGCCGCCACGATCACCAGGTCGGCGTGGTAACCGTTGGTGATGAACGTCTTGGACCCGTTGAGGATCCAGTCCTCCCCGTCGCGTCGGGCGGTGGTCTTCAATCCGGCCAGGTCCGAGCCCGCGGCCGGTTCGGTCATCGCGATCGCGGCGACCAGTTCACCGGTGCAGAACCCCGGCAGCCACCGCTGCTTCTGCTCCTCGGTGGTCAGCTCCACCAGATACGGCGCCACGATGTCGTAGTGGATGCCGAAACTCGACGCGATCGCGGCACTCACCCGCGAGAGTTCCTCCCCCACAACAGCATTGAACCGGTAGTCTCCCGCCGCGCTGCCACCGTACTGTTCGGGTACCTCCAGACCGAGCAGGCCGAGCTTGCCCGCCTCGATCCAGATCTCGCGGTCGATGAACCGCTGCTCGATGATCCGCTCGTGCTCCGGAATCAGGTGGCGCTGCGTGAAGTCACGCACCGTGTCACGAAAGGCGAGGTGGTCGGCGGTATAGATGGTCCTGGTCATCGATCTTCCTGAGGGGTGGCGACGGGTGTTTTCGAGCACGTCGGGCAGGTGGCCGCCTCGGCCGGCTGCATCGACGATCCCGGTGCTGGGGACGTGGCCCGCGGAGTGCGGGACTCGATCGAGAACCCATGTGGGTCTTCGGCTTGCCACTCCACGGTAGCCGAACCGCACCCACCGTACTTATCTCATCGGGTCAGCAGACTATTCGTATCGGGACAGGGTTGATGGCGCACAGACCACACCGCCTGCAGTCCACGCGAATCCGATGAGCACCGTTGTCGCACACCGACGCCGCCCCGGTCGGCTCGATCGACCGACACCGTCCCACACCATCACGCCCCTCGCATCCGGGATGCAGCCGGCTCGAACCCGGCGGGATGCACGTCCCGGGCCGGCGAGGCCGCTGGATCGCCGCAGCGTCCCGAAGCGAATATTTGGAGTCCCGCCAGGATAAGTATCCATGGGATGGTCCGACTAGAGTTGGGTTCATCACAGCACGGGCCACCCGGTGACCGCCCTCACAAGCCGAACCGGCGCACCCGAGCGAATCCAAAAGCTGTTCCACAGCACAACGTTTCGGATCTCCGAGTCGTCACGACGCGAGCACCCGGGACCGAGAAGGAGAATACCGTGGCGAAGGCCGTTCGTTTCTACGAGACCGGTGGACCGGAGGTCCTGCGGTGGGAGAACGCCGAGGTCGGGGAACCCGGCCCGGGCGAGGTCCGGATCCGCCACGGTGCGGTCGGCCTCAACTTCGCCGACACCTACTTCCGGACCGGGCTCTACCCGGCCGCGTTGCCCGCCGGCATGGGCGTCGAGGCGGCGGGTGTGGTCGAGGCCGTCGGCACCGGCGTGTCGCACGTGCGGGAGGGTGACCGCGTCACCTACACCGGCAGCCCGCTGGGCGCCTACAGCACCGAGCGGGTGATGCCGGCCGAGCACCTGATCACGCTCCCGGGCGGGATCGCGTTCGAGACCGCGGCGTCGATGACCATGCGCGGGCTCACCAGTGCGTATCTACTGCGGCGCATCGTCGCGCTGGACGCCGGGGACACGGTGCTGCTGCACGCCGCCGCAGGCGGGGTCGGCTCCATCGTCACCCAATGGGCGAATCTGCTGGGCATCAACGTGATCGGCACCGTGTCCAGCGACGCGAAGGCCGAGATCGCCCGCGCCAACGGCTGTGCACACGTGATCGTCTACACCCGCGAGAACGTCCCCGCCCGGGTCCGCGAGATCACCGACGGGGTCGGAGTGCCGGTGGTGTTCGACAGCATCGGCGCCTCCACCTTCGCGACCTCGCTCGACTCGCTGGCCCGCCGCGGCCTGCTGGTGTGCTTCGGCACCGCGTCCGGACCGATCCCGCCGATCGACGCGATGTCGCTGGCGGTGAAGGGCTCGCTGTTCGTGACCCGTCCCGCGCTGGCGGACTACATCGCCGACCCGGCCGAGCGGGCCGAACTGGCCGGCGAGGTGTTCGGCCACGTCGCCGCCGGCCGTATCCGCATCGACATCAACCAGCGCTACGAGCTGGCCGACGCGGTGACCGCACACCGCGATCTCGAGGCCGGCGCCAGCATCGGCACCTCGGTCTTCACCCTCTGAACCCGGCGAATACCCGACACCGTCACCGAACCCCAATTCTTCTAGGAGACAACGCAATGTCTGTCACGATCGAGATGCCCCGGCGGACACGGACGGTGACCCCGTTCCGGATCGAGCCGTTGACCGCCACGATCGGTGCGGAGCTGTTCGACGTGGACCTGGGCGAGGTGTCGCGCGACGACGCCCTGTTCGCCGAGCTGCGTGCGCTGCTGCTGCGTCACAAGGTGCTGTTCCTGCGCGGGCAGGACTTCACCCGCGCCGAGCACGTCGCGCTGGCGGAACGGTTCGGCCCGCTCGAGGATCACCCGGTGGCCGGCAGCGACCCCGACCATCCCGGGCTGGTGCGGATCTACAAGGACCTCGACAGCGCGCCGGAGCACTACGAGAACGCCTACCACTGCGACGCCACGTGGCGGCAGAACCCTCCGATGGGTTCGGTGCTGCGCGCCGTGGAGATCCCACCGGTCGGCGGCGACACCGTCTGGGTGAACATGGCGCTGGCCTACACGCGGCTGCCGCAATCGGTGAAGGACCGGATCGACGGGCTGCGCGCCCGCCACAGCATCGAGGCCAGCTTCGGTGCGAACATGCCCCTCGAGGCCCGGCACGCGCTGCACGAGCGGTTCCCCGACGCCGAGCACCCGGTGGTGCGCACCCATCCGGAAACCGGGGAGAAGATCCTGTTCGTCAACGCCTTCGCCACCCATTTCGTCAACTACCACACCCCCGACAACGTCCGCTTCGGCATCGACTACGCCCCCGGCGCCGGGGATCTGCTGCGCTACCTGATCAGCCAGGCCGCGATCCCGGAATACCAGGTGCGGTGGCGCTGGACCCCCGACAGCGTCGCCATCTGGGACAACCGATCCACGCAACACTATGCGGTGCAGGACTATTGGCCCGCAGTACGCAAGATGGAACGCGCCGGCATCGTCGGCGACGCCACCTTCTGACCCCTCCCCCGTCCCGTTCACCCTCACCAACCCCACCACAACTCTGATCGGAGCACCACCATGCACTTCCACGACGACGCCCTGTTCCCGGAGAACCAGGAGAAGCTGGTCATCACCGTCGCCCCCTACGGCCCGGAGTGGGACATCGACGACTTCGCCGAGGACCTGCCACTGACCATGGACGAGCACGTGCAGAAGGCGGTGGACTGCTACGAGGCCGGCGCGACCGTGCTGCACATCCACGTGCGGGAACTCGACGGCAAGGGCTCCAAGCGGCTCTCGAAGTTCAACGAGCTGCTGGCACGGCTGCGCGAGGCGGTACCCGAGATGATCCTGCAGGTCGGCGGCTCGATCTCGTTCGCACCCGAAGGCGAGGGCGCGGACGCGAAGTGGCTCTCCGACGACACCCGCCACATGCTCGCCGAACTCGACCCCAAGCCCGACCAGGTCACCATCGCGATCAACACCAATCAGATGAACATCGTCGAGCTGATGACCGCCGACGACATCGCCGGCACCTCCTTCGAGCGCCCCGAGGTCTACGACGCCTACCGCGAGATGACCGTCCCGGCCGGGCCGGGCTGGGTCGAGGAGCACCTGCGCCGGCTGCAGGCCAACGGTATCCAGCCGCACTTCCAGCTCGCCAACATCGCCCAGCTCGAGACCGTGGAGCGGTTGATCCGTCGCGGCGTCTACACCGGCCCGCTGATGGTGACCTGGGTCGGCATCGGCGGCGGCTTCGACGGTCCCAACCCGTACAACATGATGGAGTTCATCCGCCGCACCCCCGACGGGGCGGTGCTCACCCTGGAAACCCTGATGCGCAGCGTGCTGCCGGTCAACACCATGGCCATCGCGATGGGCCTGCACGCCCGCTGCGGCACCGAGGACACCCTGTGGGGCCGCAAGGGCGAGAAGATGACCTCCGTGGCGCAGGTCGAACAGCTCGTCCGCATCGCGAACGAACTCGGTCGCGAGGTCGCCACCGGCAAGGAGGCCCGCGAGATCTACAAGCTCGACGAGCACTACACCAGCGCCGAGGAGACCCTCGCCAAGATCGGCTTCGCACCCAACCGCCGCCCCGGCCAGCGCGGCTTCACCCAGCACGCCTGACGCAGCATCCGCGTGACCCGCGGGGCGTGACACCACGCCCCGTGCCGCGCCCCCGGGCACGCGGAACCCTTTCTCCCACCGGCCGTCAGCACCACAAACTTCACCCCCAGCCATCGCGCTCCTCCCCACCCCACCCGAGGTTTAGGAAGATCATGTCCTCTCTCACCCCCACCGCGCCGGAGCGGACCGCGACCGTGTCGGCGCCGTCTCGCCGCAGCGGGCGATCCCGGTTCTACCCGTGGCTCGTGTTCGCACTCACCTTCGGGCTGCTGCTGTCGGACTACATGTCCCGGCAGGTCCTCAGTGCGGTGTTCCCGTTCCTGAAAGCCGAATGGTCGCTGTCGGATTCGCACCTCGCATCGCTGAACAGCGTGGTCGCGTTGATGGTCGGGTTGCTCACCCTGCCGCTGTCGATGCTCGCCGACCGGTGGGGCCGGGTGCGCAGCCTCGTCGTGATGGCCGCGTTGTGGAGCGTGGCGACCCTGCTGTGCGCGGTGGCGGGCTCCTACGAGCAGATGCTCGGCGCCCGGTTCCTGGTCGGGGTCGGTGAGGCCGCCTACGGCAGCGTCGGTATCGCGGTCGTGCTCAGCGTGTTCGCGCCGCGGCTGCGGGCCTCGCTCTCGGGTGCGTTCATGGCCGGCGGCTCGTTCGGGTCGGTGATCGGCGTCGCATTCGGCGGGGTCATCGCCGTGCAGCTGTCCTGGCGCTGGTCCTTCGCGTCGATGGCGATCTTCGGGCTGATCCTGGTCGCGCTGTTCTGGGCCCTGGTCAGCGAGCGCAAGCTCGCCCGCCACGCCATCGACGACGACACGAACACCACCCACACCGAGGCGCCGGGCCCGGTTGCACGTGCCCCGATTTCGAGCCTGTTCACCAACCCCGCGGTGCTGTGCGCCTACATCGGCGGCGGGCTGCAGATGTTCACCGCCGCCGCGCTGATGGCGTGGCTGCCCAGCTTCTTCGGCCGCTCCTACGGGCTGGCCGCGGACAAGGCCGCCGCGATGGCCGCGGTCTTCGTGCTGCTCATCGGCGCCGGCATGATCGTGTGCGGCATCGTCGCCGACCGGGCCGCCCGCATCGACCCGGCCCGCAAGTGGACGGTCGCGATCGCGATCAGCCTCGCCGCCGGGGTACTGCTGATCGTCGGGTTCCGGCTGCCGGTCGGCACCGCCCAGCTGGTGCTGCTCGGACTGGGCGCGTTCTTCTCCGCCGGCTCCACCGGCGCGGTCACCGCGATGGTCGCCAATCTGACCCACCCCACCGTGCGGGCGTCGGCGTTCGGCACCACCACCCTGGCCAACAGCCTGCTCGGGCTGGCCGCGGGCCCGTTCGTCGTCGGTGTCCTCGCGGACAGGATCAGCCTCGCCAATGCTCTGCAACTTGCGCCGCTCGTCTACCTGGGCGCGGTCGCGGTGCTGCTGGCCGGCAAGCGCGTCTACCCCGCCGGCGTCCGCAAGCTCGCCACCCTGTCCGCCACCCCCGCGCAGCAGACCGGAGCCGACAAGTGAGCACCCTCGATACCACGACCGTGGTGATCGTGCCGGGCCTGCGCGGCCACGTCGCCGAGCACTGGCAGACCCTGCTCGCCGCGCGGCTGCCGAAGGTGACCACGGTCGAGCCGCTGCAGCGCGACAAGTTCGGTCTCGCCGCCCGCGTCGCCGCCCTCGACGAGGTCGTCGCCGGCACGACCGGCCCGGTGCTGCTGGTCGCGCACAGCGCCGGTGTGATGATCACCGTGGCGTGGGCCCAGCGCCACGACCACCCCGTCGTGGGCGCGTTGTTGGCCACCCCACCCGACCTCACCGTCGTCCCGGGATACACCGCTCCGGAGAACCGGGCCGTGGT
>NZ_JAALEG010000041.1 GCF_011058165.1 Rhodococcus aetherivorans | reverse complement strand
CCCGCCCCGCCCGTCGTGCCTACCACCGAGGAGGTGGCGGCACGGATCACGCCGGCCGTCGTCACCCTCTCCGCCAACCGCGGCTGGCGCGGCATCTCGGGCACCGGCATCGTCCTCACCGCCGACGGCACGGTGCTCACGAACCACCACGTCGTCACCGGCGCCACCGACATCAGCGCGGTCAGCCCCCACACGGGTGCGAGTTACGACGTCGCGGTGCTCGGCTACGACACCACCCTCGACATCGCCGTACTGCAACTCGGCTCCGCCGCCGGCCTGCCGGTCGCGGCCGTCACCGAGAGCCCCCTTCCGCAACCGGGAGCGCCGGTGACCGCCTTCGGCAACGCGGACGGCGGCGGGGTCGTCGTGCCTGCGCCCGGCACGGTCGTCGCCGTCGACAAGACGGTGTCGGTGCGCGATTCGATGGACGGATCCCTGCGCCGGCTCAGCGGAATGCTGCAGGTCGACGCGGCGATCCGGCCCGGGGACTCCGGGGGTCCGCTCGTCGACGCGTTCGGCACCGTCGTGGGGGTGAACACCGCCGGGGCCCTGGAACCGGATCCGGCCGTCGTCCCCGACCCACCCGAGGCGTACGCGGTGCCCATCGGGATCGCCCTCGACGTGGTGGACCAGGTCCGTACCGGCACGAGCGCCGGGACGGTGCACGTCGGCCCGACCCCGCTGCTCGGCGTGAGCGTCACCACCGGCCGGACCGGCGGCCAGGAGACCGGCGCCGAAGTGCTGTGGGTCGGCTACGGCACCCCGGCCGCCGGCACCGACCTCGAGATCGGCGACGTCATCGTCGCGTTCGACCGGCGCCCGGTCTCGTCCACGGCGGACCTCGAGGAAATGCTGATGGCGCGACGGCCGGGCGACAGCGTGGAGATCGGCTGGCTCGACGCCGCCGGGCAGCGACGCACCGCCACGCTCACGCTGGACGCCGGCCCGCCCCGCTGACAGGCGACCGGCGCGGTGCTCGCGCGGTTGTGTGGCCGAATGTGACATGCGTTTGATCGGATCGAAGCAATGTGACATCCGGCCGGAAACGGGCCGTCGGCACGGGCGGTCAGGCGAACCGGTGCGTGGTCTGCCCGAACGGCCCCTTGGCGAAGACGAGCACCTTGCTCGGCTCGACGCGGAAGACCCAGCCCGGGTCGTCCACCGGCCCGACGGCGTCGCCGTGGACCTCGAACCGCCACTGCTGGCCGTACTTGACGTAGTACGCCTCGGCGACGTCGCGCAGCGCGTCGCCGTCGGTGACGCGCCGGGCCCGCCCCTCGACCACGACGTCCGTGCCGGCCGCCCACGTCGCGACGCCCGTGGTGACAGCCACCGCATCGTTGTGCCGGAGGTTGTGCGTCTTCTGCTCGCCCGGGCCCGTGCAGAAGACGAATCCGCCCGCGTGCCACAGTCCGATCAGCGGTGTCACATGCGGTACGCCGTCGCGCCGGACCGTGCTGAGCCAGTACAGCTGCGCGGACTCGAGAAGCTCCTCCGTGTCGGTCCACGGCAGGGGCGGCTCCCCTTCGTCCCCGAAGCGGGCATCGACGGTGGTGGTGACAGGTGTGCTCACGACGACTCCTCTCCCGGCTCCGGCCGGAGCCCGTATCGATACGGACCGGTCGGACCGGGAGAACTCATCGCCCGCCCGGGCCGAATGTCACACTGCGTCGATCAGATCGAACGCGTGTCACATTCGGCCACCGCCCCGGCCCCGCGGATCAGGAGAACGTGGCGGGATCGCCGCCGATGCGGCCGCCGTCGTCGTGCAGCTCGCGGATGCGGTCGAGGTCGTCCGCGGTCAGCTCGAAACCGAAGACGTCGAAGTTGCTCGCGATGCGCTCGGGCGTGACGGACTTCGGGATGACGATGGTGCCGAGCTGGATGTGCCAGCGCAGGATCACCTGCGCGACGGTGCGGCCGTGCGCCTGCGCGATCGACCTCAGCGTCGGGTCCTCGAGCACGGTGCCCTGGCCGAGGGGGCTCCAGGCCTCGGTGGCGATGCCCTTGCCGGTGTGATACGCCCGCAGCTCGGCCTGGTTGAACCGCGGATGCAGCTCGATCTGGTTGACGGCCGGGACCTCGCCGACGGCGTCGATCAGCCGGTCGAGATCCTCGACCCGGAAGTTGGAGACGCCGATCGAGCGGGCGCGGCCCTCCGCCTTGATCTTCTGGAAGGCGCGGAAGGTGTCGATGTAGCGGTCCTGGGCCGGCGCCGGCCAGTGGATCAGGTACAGGTCGACGTAGTCGAGGCCGAGCCTGCCCAGGCTCGTGTCGAAGGCGCGCAGCGCCGAGTCGTAGCCCTGGTCGCTGTTCCACAGCTTGGTGGTGACGAACAGCTCGTCGCGGGGGACGCCCGAGTCGCGCAGCGCGCGGCCGGTGCCGGCCTCGTTGCCGTAGAGGGCCGCGGTGTCGATGCTGCGGTAGCCCACCCGCAGCGCCTCGGTCACCGCGTCGTAGCTCTGCTCGTCCTCGACCTGCCACAGGCCGAAGCCGAGCTGCGGAATGGTGTTGCCGTCGTTGAGGGTGATCGTGGGAACGGTCATGATCGGCCCAACCCGTTCCGGCCGCCCGGTGTTCCCCGCATCCCACCATCCGGAAACCCCGCGACGCGCGTGGGGATAATCGAGAGGTGACTGCAACACTGCGCATCAGCGGCCTGTCCGCCTCCCGGGGCGAACGCACCCTGTTCACCGACCTGAGCCTGACCGTCGCGCCCGGCGACGTGATCGGCCTGGTCGGCGCCAACGGCGCAGGCAAGTCCACCCTGCTCACGACGCTCGCCGGGGTCGGCACCGCCGACGTCACCGGCACGGTCGTCCTCAGCCCGCCCGACGCCACCGTCGGGTATCTCGCCCAGGAACCCGAGCGCGTCCCGGGCGAGACGATCCTCGGCTTCCTCGGCCGACGGACCGGTGTCACCGACGCCGAGCACGCGATGAACGCCGCGGCCGAGGCGCTGGGGACCACCGATGTCGACGACTACACCCCCGCCCTGGAACGGTGGCTCGCGCTCGGCGGCGCGGATCTCGCCGAACGCGCCGAGAAGGTCGTCGCCGACCTGGGCCTCGAGGTCGGGCTGGACGCGCCCATGACGGGGCTCTCCGGGGGACAGGCGGCGCGGGCCGGGCTGGCGGCCCTGCTGCTGTCCCGGTACGACGTGCTGCTGCTCGACGAACCCACGAACGACCTCGATCTGGCCGGCCTCGATCAGCTCGAGCGATTCGTCGCCGAGACCCGCACCCCGCTGATGGTGATCAGCCACGACCGCGAGTTCCTGGCCCGCACGGTCACCGGGATCGTCGAACTGGATCTGACGCAGCAACAGATCGCGGTGTACGACGGCGGTTACGAGGCCTACCTCGTCGAACGCGAGGTGGCTCGGCGGCACGCCCGCGAGACCTACGAGGAGTACGCGGACACCAAGCAGGAGCTCGAGGATCGCGCCCGGATGCAGCGCAACTGGCTCGAGCACGGGGTCCGCAACGCCCGCCGCAAGTCCAAGGACAACGACAAGCTCGGCAAGAAGTTCCGCGCCGAGGCCACCGAGAAGCAGGCGGCGAAGGCGCGGCAGACGCAGCGCCGCATCGAGCGGCTCGACGTCGTCGAGGAGCCGCGCAAGGAGTGGGAGCTGCGCATGTCGATCGCGGCGGCGCCGCGCAGCGGTGCGGTGGTGGCCACCCTGAACGGCGCACGCGTCGACCGCGGCGACTTCGTGCTCGGCCCCGTCACGACGCAGGTGCAGTGGGGCGACCGGATCGTCGTCACCGGCCCGAACGGCGCCGGGAAGACGACGCTGCTGCGCCTGCTGCTGGGCCGGATCCGGCCCGACACCGGCACCGCGGCCCTCGGGTCGGGCGTGAAGATCGGCGAGATCGACCAGGCACGTGCGCTGTTCGAGGGCGACGAGCCGCTCGTGGACGCCTTCGCCGCGCAGGTGCCGGATTGGCCGGACGCGGAGGTGCGGACGCTGCTCGCCAAGTTCGGGCTCAGGGGCCACCACGTGCTGCGGTCCGCGTCGTCGCTGTCACCGGGCGAACGCACCCGGGCCGGACTGGCCCTGCTGCAGGCCCGCGGGGTGAACCTGCTGGTGCTCGACGAACCGACGAACCACCTGGACCTGCCCGCGATCGAGCAGCTCGAGCAGGCCGTCGACAGCTTCGAGGGCACGCTGCTGCTGGTCACCCACGATCGCCGGATGCTCGCCAACACCCGTTCGACCCGCCGGTGGCACCTCGACGAGGGGCGGCTGACGGAGGAGCCGGCATGACGGCGGGCAGCGTCCGGGTGGACAGCTGGACCTGGGCGGTGCGCCTGTTCAAGACGCGGTCCGCCGCCGCGGCCGCGTGCCGCGGCGGGCACGTGCGGGTCAACGACGCCCCCGCGAAGCCGTCGCAGCCCGTGAAGGTCGGCGACGAGGTGCGGGTGCGCGTGGCCGGGGCGGAACGGATCGTGCGGGTGACGCAGCTGCTGGCCAAGCGGGTGGGGGCGCCGGTCGCCGCCCAGGCGTACGAGGACCACAGTCCCCCTCCCCCACCCAAGGAGATCCTCGCCTCGATTCCCCGCCGCGACCGCGGCACGGGCCGGCCCACCAAGCGGGACCGGCGCGAGCTCGACCGGCTCCGCGGGCTGCTCGAGTAGGACTCCCGCGGGTCTTTCGGCGGCGCGCCGGGGTGCTGCCTGCCGCGCGGACGCGTCGACACCGCTTGACCGTTCGTTGGGTTTTTACAATACTTCGTTGTATGAGTCCGGTACGTCGGGGGGAAACCCTGCCGATCCACAACCGCATCCGCGTCCTGCGCGCGGAACGCGGGATGAGCCGCGCGCAGCTCGCGCAGCTCGTCGAGGTCAATCCCCAGACCGTCGGCGCCCTCGAGCGTGGCGACCACTACCCGAGCCTCGACCTCGCCTTCCGCATCTGCGACGTCTTCGGCCTCCCGGTCGAGGCCGTGTTCTCCCGCACCGAGTTCGGGCCGCTGTCCACCGAGGTGTACCGGATCCGCACCGCAACCGAAGGACGTGACGCACAGTGACCGAGATGCCCGTGCACGACGCCACCCTCCTCGAACGGTACGAGGCCTTCCGCACCCGGCGCTTCCTGAGGAACGAAGAAAAGTTCCGGAACATGTTGCCGCGCTGGCGCACTCGTCGACGCCGCCGAATCCTGGTCGTGGCCCTCGCCGCGACGTTCGTTCTCATGTTCACCGTGGGCGTGCTGTGCCACTTCTTCGAACGGGGACCACTGCTGTGGCTGCCGGCGTGCCTGGCGTTCTTCCCCCTCTGGATCTCGCTGCAGATCGTCTCGGGCCGGCAGGGCGACGCACCGCGCGCGGCCCTCGACGAGCGGGAGATCCAGGAACGCAACAGCGCTCGCTCGATCGCCCTGACCGTGACCCAGTCCCTGGTGATGATTCCGGTGCTCTACCTCGTCGTCGGCAGCGTGCTGACCGACGGCATGCATCCCAGGATGGCCTATGCGGGCGGGCTCATGACGCTGACCGCGACGCTGATCGGCGGTTGCCTGCCCGCGATGATCCTCGCCTGGAACAACCCCGATCCCGACGAAACCGACTGACGCAGAGAACAACCCGAGAAGACGGAGGAAACGTGACGCTCACGATCAACAGTGTCTCGAAACGATACGGTGACGTCGTCGCGCTCGACGACGTCACCTTCGACGTGCGGCCCGGTGAGCTGTTCGGCTTCGTCGGCAGCAACGGCGCCGGGAAGACCACCACCATGCGGATCGTCCTCGGGGTGCTCGCCGCCGACTCCGGTGAGGTCCGGCTCGACGGCCGGCCCGTCGACCTCCAGGTGCGCCGCACCATCGGGTACATGCCGGAGGAACGGGGGCTGTACCCCAAGATGCAGGTCGGCGCGCAACTGTCGTACCTCGCTCGGCTGCACGGACTCTCCCGTTCCGAGGCCGATGCCGCCGTGACGCGCTGGACGAGCCGGCTGGGCATCGCCGAGCGGGTGGACGACGCCGTCGACGCGCTCTCCCTCGGTAACCAGCAGCGGGTCCAGCTCGCGGCCGCCCTGGTGCACGACCCGAGGGTGCTGGTCCTCGACGAGCCGTTCTCGGGCCTGGACCCCGTCGCCGTCGACGTCATGAGCGACGTGCTGATGGAGAAGGCCGAAACCGGTGTCCCGGTGATCTTCTCGAGCCACCAGCTCGATCTCGTGCAACGGCTCTGCCACCGTGTCGGGATCATTTCCAAGGGAACGATGCGCGCCGTCGGCACCGTCGACGAACTGCGCGGCCACGGTGAGGCTCGGCTCGAGGTGCACGCCCCACAGGCCCCCGAGGGCTGGGCCGCCGGGCTGCCCGGCGTCACCACCGTCGCGCACGGCGGCGGGCGCACCGTCCTCGTCCTCGGCAACGGCGCCGACGACCAGCAGATCCTCCGGGCCGCGCTCGCCACCGGCCCGGTGCACGAGTTCTCCGTTCGTCGGCCGACATTGACCGACCTGTTCCGAGAGGTGGTCGCCGCGTGAGCGCCCCGTTGAGTCCCGCCCGCGCCGTCGCGCTGGTGGCCCGCCGTGAGTTCCTCACCCAGATCCGCAAGAAGAGCTTCCTGATCAGCAACGCGATCATCCTGCTCGCGATCGTCGGCGGCATCGTCGCCGTGTCGCTGTTCTCCGGCGACGACGAACCCGCCACCGTCGGCGTCGTCGGCGACCCGGCCCTCGGCGCCGCCGTCACCGCCGTCGGAGAAGCCACGGGCAGCCCGGTCGACGTCACGGAGATCCCGGACGCCGGCACCGGCCGCGACCGGGTACGCGACGGCGAGCTCGACGTCGCGCTGGTCCCGGGCCCGGCGGGTTCCGTCACCGCCGTCGCCGAATCGGAGATCGACCCGGCCGTGCGCGCGACGATCGACACGGCCGTCGCGCAGCAGGCGCAGGTCGACGCCCTCACCGCGCGCGGCGTCGACCCGTCCGCGCTGGCGGCGGACACCGCCCGCGCCACCGTGACCGTCGAGGCCCTCGACCCGCCGGACCCGGAGCAGGCGCAGCGCACCACCCTGGCGATCGCGGCGGTCGTGTTGCTCTACATGCAGATCATGATGTTCGGGATGTACGTGGCGATGGGCGTGGTCGAGGAGAAGTCGTCGCGCGTGGTGGAGCTGCTGCTGTCGACGCTGCGCCCGCTGCAGTTGCTGTGGGGCAAGATCCTCGGCATCGGTGCGGTGGGTCTGCTGCAGCTCACCGCATACGGGGTGGCCGGGGTGGGGGCCGGTCTCGCCACCGGCACACTCACCGTCACCGGCGCGGCCCTGGGCACGCTCGCCGGCACACTGGGCTGGTTCGTCCTCGGGTTCGCGTTCTTCGCGGTCCTCTACGCCGCGGCCGGCTCGATGGTGTCGCGCCAGGAGGACGTGAACGCCACCGCGTCCCCGCTGATGGTGCTCATCGTCGCGATGTTCTTCGCGGCCTTCTCGTCCGTGGACGACCCCGAGTCGACGTGGAGCACCGTGCTGAGCTGGATCCCGCCGTTCTCGGCGATCCTGATGCCGCTGCGCATCGCCTCCGGCGTGGCGACCCCGCTGCAGATCGTCGGCACGATCGTGCTGATGCTGCTCGTGACCGGCGCCCTGAGCGTGGTCGGGGCGCGGATCTACCGCCGGTCCATCCTGCGCATCGGCCGCGTGGTCACCTGGAAGGAGGCGATCGGCCGGTAGGCGCCGGTGCGTCCTTCGGGAGCCTGGAGGCGCCCGAAGGACGCACGGCTAGGGTCGTGCCATGGCCCTCAGGATCTCGGCGCAGGAGTTCATCGACAGCGTGCTCGACGCGGGCAGCTTCCACTCCTGGGACACCGCCCCCGTCGACGTGCACCCCGACGAGCAGTACCGCGCCGAGCTCGAGGCCGCGGCGGCGAAGTCCGGCGTCGACGAGTCCGTGATCACCGGCGTCGGAACCGTGCACGGCCGGCACGTCGCGGTGATCGCCTGCGAGTTCGCTTTTCTCGCCGGGTCGATCGGGGTGGCCGCGGCCGAGCGCATCGTCCTCGCCGTGGAACGCGCCACCCGCGAGAAGCTGCCGCTGCTGGCCTCCCCCACGTCCGGCGGCACCCGGATGCAGGAGGGCACCCTCGCGTTCGTGCAGATGGTCAAGATCGCGGCGGCCGTCACCGCTCACAAGGCCGCGCACCTCGGCTATCTGGTGTACCTGCGCAACCCCACCACCGGCGGGGTGTTCGCGTCGTGGGGTTCGCTCGGGCACGTCACCGCCGCCGAACCCGGCGCGCTCGTCGGCTTTCTCGGCCCCCGCGTCTACCAGGCGCTCTACCACGAGGCCTTCCCGGAGGGCGTGCAGACCGCCGAGAACCTGTCCCAGAAGGGCGTGATCGACGGGGTGGTGCCGCTCGCCGGGGTCCGCCAGCTCGTGCACCGGATGCTCCGCGTGCTCACCGAGCCGACGGTCATCGATGCGTCCGCAGGTCCCGCGGTCACCTCCGCCGACGACGTGCCCGACGTGCCGGCGTGGCAGTCGGTAATGCTCTCCCGCCGGACGGAGCGTCCCGGCATCCGGCAGTTGCTGCGGCATGCCGCGGCCGCGCAGGTCCCGCTGTCCGGCACCGGGCAGGGCGAGTCCGACCGCACCGTGCTGGTCTCGCTCGCCCGGTTCCGCGGCGCGTCGTGCGTGCTGTTCGGCCAGGACCGCAGCGGGCAGTCCGCAGCGCGGACGATGGGTCCGGGCGCGCTGCGCGAGGCGCGGCGCGCGATGCGGCTGGCCGACGAACTCCGCCTTCCCCTCGTGCTGGTGATCGACACGCTCGGCGCCTCGCTGTCCAAGGAGGCCGAGGAACGCGGACTCGCACCGGAGATCGCCCGCTGCCTGGCCGACCTGGTGACCCTGCCGACGCCCACGGTGTCGGTGCTCCTCGGGCAGGGCACCGGCGGTGGCGCGCTGGCGCTGCTGCCCGCCGACCGGGTGCTGTGCGCGCAGAACGGCTGGCTCGCCCCGCTGCCGCCCGAGGGCGCCAGCGCGATCGTGCACCGCGACACCACCCACGCCCCGCAGATGGCGGCGGCTCAGGGCATCCGCTCCCGCGACCTGCTGCGCGACGGTGTCGTCGACGGTGTGATCCCCGAGTTCCCCGATGCCGCGGAGGAGCCCACCGAGTTCGCCAAGCGTGTCGGTGCCGCCGTCGCCCGCGAACTCGGCGTGCTCGTCGGCCAGGACCCGACGCTGCGATACCGGCGGCGGCTCGAGCGCTACCGGAAGCTGGGGCTGCCCCGGTAGCCGCGTGCCCGCTCACCGACGCCGAGGCGCCGCCCGGCGCACCGGCCGAACGGGCAGTGCCTCACCCCGGGGGCTCTCGAATAGGGTGGTCAGCGTCACAGGCTGTGGTCAGAGAGGATGCGAATCGATGAGCTCGTACGCGGAGGCCTTCCGGCAGAGCGTGGAGGACCCCGAGGGGTTCTGGCTCGAGGCGGCCCGCGCCGTGGACTGGGTGAACACGCCGACGCGCGCCCTCGACGGCTCGCAGGCCCCGTCGTTCCGCTGGTTCCCCGACGGCACGCTCAACACCAGCTTCAACGCCCTCGACCGGCACGTGCAGGCCGGACACGGCGACCGGCCCGCCCTGATCTGGGATTCGGCGATGGTCCCCGCCAAGCGCACCTACACCTACGCCGAGCTGCTGGACGAGGTCGCGGCCTTCGCCGGGGTGCTGCGCGATCAGGGCGTCGTCGCCGGCGACCGCGTCGTGATCTACATGCCGATGATCCCGGAGGCCGCGATCGCGATGCTCGCGTGCGCCCGCATCGGCGCCGTGCACTCGGTGGTGTTCGGCGGTTTCGCCGCCAAGGAACTCGCCACCCGCATCGACGACGCCCGGCCGGTGCTGCTCGTCACCGCCTCCGGCGGCCTCGAGCCGGGCCGCACCGTCGAGTACCTGCCCATGGTCGAGCAGGCACTGTCACTGTCGCAGACCCCGCCGCACACCGTGATCGTCAAGAACCGGGAGATGATCCCGGGCTCGGCCGCCGACTACAAGGCCTCCGTCGCCACGTGGTTCGACTGGGACGAGCTCACCGCCGACGCGGACCCGGCCGGGCCGGTCACCGTCGCGGCCACCGACCCGCTGTACATCCTCTACACCTCCGGCACCACGGGGAAGCCGAAGGGCGTGGTGCGCGACAACGGCGGGCACGCGGTGGCGCTGACCTGGTCGATGCGCAACATCTACGACATCTCCCCCGGCGACGTGTGGTGGACCGCGTCCGACGTGGGCTGGGTCGTCGGCCACTCCTACATCGTCTACGGCCCGCTGCTGATCGGCGCGACCACCGTCATGTACGAGGGCAAGCCGGTGGGCACACCGGATGCCGGCGCGTTCTGGCGGATCATCAACGAGAACAGCGTCGTCGCGTTGTTCACCGCGCCCACCGCGATCCGCGCCGTCCGCAAGGCCGACCCCGAGGCGAAGGAGCTGGAGAACTACGACATCTCCTCCCTCCGTACGCTCTTCGCCGCGGGCGAGCGGCTCGACCCGGACACCTACGAGTGGGCGACGAAGGTACTCGACCGGCCCGTCGTCGACCACTGGTGGCAGACCGAGACCGGCTGGGCGATCGCCGCGAACCTGCGCGGCCTGGACCCCATGCCGATCAAGGCGGGCTCGCCCACCGTGCCGGTACCGGGCTACCGCGTCGACATCGTCGATGCCGAGGGCAAGCCCGTCGAAGCCGGCACCGAGGGCAACATCGTGATCGCTCTGCCGCTGCCCCCGGGCACCCTGACCGGGCTGTGGCAGGACGAGGACCGCTACCGGCGGTCGTACCTGGAGACCTTCCCGGGCTACTACCTCACCGGCGATTCCGGCTACGTCGACGAGGACGGCTACGTGTTCGTCCTCGGCCGGTCCGACGACGTCATCAACGTTGCCGGCCATCGGCTTTCGACCGGAAGCATGGAGGCCGTGGTGGCGTCGCACCCGGCCGTCGCCGAGTGCGCGGTCGTCGGCATCCGCGACGAGCTCAAGGGCCAGCGGCCGTCCGGTTACGTGGTGCTCAAGTCCGGCGTCGAGATCGACCCGGAGACGCTGCGGCAGGAACTCGTGGCGATGGTGCGCGAGCAGATCGGCGCGGTCGCCACATTCCGTGACGTGACCGTGGTGCAGGCGCTGCCGAAGACCCGCTCCGGCAAGATCCTCCGCAAGACGATGCGGCAGATCGCCGACCACGAGCAGTACACCGTGCCGTCGACGATCGAGGACCCGTCGGTGCTCGAGGCGCTCGAGCAGCAACTGCGCGGATAGCTCGCCGCTCGCAACGTCGAGAGGGAGGTTGTTGCGGAGCCCTTTCGGGCGATGCCGCAACAACCTCCCTCTCGATAAGGAGACCTCCCGCTCAGTGCTTGCGGCGGCGGCGCACCACCTTGCGCTTGCCGTTGCGCTTGCCGCGGCGGCGCGCCACCCGGCCCACGACGAGGGCCGCGACGATGCCGCCGACGACGGCCGCGACGATCTGGGGACGTTCCTGCGCTTTCACCTGGACTTCGTGCACCTTCTCCTGGGCGGCCGACTTCGCGCGGGCCGGGACGTCGACCTTGTGGGCGAGGGCCTCCACCGTCTCGGCGAGCTCGGCGCGTTGCTGCTCGACGCTGGGCACCGCGTCGGCGGCCTCGGTGTTGCGTGCGGGGTCGGGACCGGTCATCGCACATGCTCCTTCACGGTGTTCACGTCCTTGCGGATACTCTCCGCCGTCTCGCTGGGTACCGGTGGGGCCGAGTTCTTGGCCCGCGACCTGCCGACGGCGGCCAGGGTGCCGCCGACAGCCAGGACGATCAACGAGACGATCAGCGCGGCCAGCCACGGGGAGAGCACGGTGGCGAGCCCCAGGATCGCGGTCGCGATGAGGGCGCCGACGCCGAGGTAGATCAGCATCAGCCCGGCACCGGCGATGCCGACGCCGACGCCCATCCGGGTGCCCTTGGCCTTCACCTCGTCGAGGGCGTGGGTGACCTCGGTGCGCACCAGGGTCGGCACCTGGGTGGTGAGCCGCTCGATCAGTTGCGCGGTGGACAGTTCGCTGGGGTCCGTGGCACTGTGCGTGCCGCCGGGGGACGCGGTCATCGTCGAGTCCTTTCGGTGTGGTGCGACGTCTCGGTCCGATCTGTCGCCCTCCGCATCGTCGTCGGCGCCCTCGCGGGCCGACGCGGTGTGCGCAAGGCGGAGTTCACGGCCGCGGTCGATGTCCTCTTGCCGCTTCTCCTCGTTCTTCTCGATGTTGCGGGTGTCCCGCGGCGGCAGCTGCAGCGTCTCCTCCGCCTCGATGCCGGCCTGCAGCTGACGTCCACGCTCGAGCTCGGCGTCGAACTCCGCGCCGAACAGCAGCGCGAGGTTGGTGATCCACAACCACAGGAGAAACACGATCGCGCCGGCGAGGGAGCCGTAGGTCTCGTTGTAACTGCCGAAGTTGGAGACGTAGAACGCGAACGCGACCGACGCCACGATCCACGCGAGGATCGCGATGGCGGCACCCGCACTGATCCAGCGGAACTTCGGCTGCGTCACGTTCGGCGTCGCGTAGTACAGCACGGCGACGATCATGATCACCAGGATCAGGATCACGGGCCACTTCGCGATGTTCCAGACCGTCACCGCAGTCTCGCCGAGCCCGATCACGTCCCCCATCGCCCGGGCCACGGGACCGCTCACGACGAGCATGAGGGCCGTCGCGCCCATCGCGATCAGCGCGAGGGCGGTGATGAGCAGCATCCACGGCCGCAGCTTCCAGATGGGGCGTCCCTCGTCGACCTCGTAGATGCGGTTCATGGCGCGGCCGAACGCGCCGACGTAACCCGACGCCGACCACAGCGCACCGGCGATACCGACGACGAGCGCGAACCCGGCCGCCGGCGCCTGCACGAGTTGTTCGACCGGGCCGCGGAGCGTGTCCACGGCGGTGGCCGGGCCGAGATCCTCGACGATCTGCATCACCGCGTCCACGGTGCTCTGTCCCTGGCCGAACACGCCGAGCAGGGACACGACGACGAGCAGCGCCGGAAACAGGGACAGCACGGCGTAGTACGTCAGCGCGGCGGCGAGGTCGGTGCACTGATCATGACTGAACTCGCGAGCGGTCTTGCGCAGCACGAACTTCCACGACGGTTTCGTCAGGTCGGTCGGCGAGTCGGGTTTGCGAGAATCGTCCGGTCGCGGGAAGTCCTCCGCCACGTCGGGGTCGCCGTGTTTGGCCGTCATGTTGCCGCGATTACCCGTACACGGTGGGGACCAAACGCCGCAACCGGCCGGAACAGGAGGCCGGGCGGCGTAGGAATGAAGGCATGACGAGTGCACACAAGGTGTTCCATTCGATCGTCGGCCGCCTGGATCAACCGGTGTTCGTCGTCACCACCCGGGTCCTCGAGGAGCGCACCGGGTGCCTGGTGGGGTTCGCCACCCAGGCCAGCATCGACCCACCCCGGTTCCTGGTGGGGTTGTCCACCTCGAACCGCACCTTCCGGGTGGCCACCGCCGCCGAGCATCTCGTCGTCCACGTACTGGGACGGGACCAGCTCCCCCTGGCGCGCCTGTTCGGCGGCGAGACGGGCGACGAGGTGGACAAGTTCTCGCGATGCGCGTGGCACGACGGCCCGCACGGCCTGCCCGTCCTCGACGGCGTCCCGGCGTGGTTCATCGGACGGGTCGTCGGCCGGGCCGCGCTGGGCGACCACGTCGGATTCCTGCTCGACCCGGACGGCGGGGAGTGCCACGGCGAACTGAACGACGTGATCCGGCACGGCGACGTCCGTGACCTCGACGCCGGGCACGCGCCCTGATTCCCCACGGCGCCGCGACGCGTGGTGTGATCGAGCGATGCGGCGCCTCGACGATCCGACCTGCCCGGCCCGTCCGCTCGACGACGACGAACTGCGGGCCCTCTACGCGTATCCGGCCGATCTGCGGTCGCCATGGGTCCGGGTCAACTTCGTCTCCTCCCTCGACGGGGCTGTCGCCGTGGAGGGACGCTCGGGTGGGCTCGGCACGCCGTCGGACAAGAAGGTGTTCGGGCTGCTGCGGGGCCTGGCCGACGTGATCGTCGTGGGCGCGGGCACGGCACGCGGCGAGAACTACGGCGGTGCCCGCACCAGCGCGGCGCTGCGGGAGCGGCGCCTCGAGGCGGGCCTGAGCGAGGTGCCGCCCGTCGCGGTCGTCACCGCCACATGCCACCTGGACCCCGGGTGCCGGTTGTTCACCGACACCACCGTCGCGCCGGTCGTCCTCACGTGCGAGACCGCGCCCGGGACCCGTCGTCGCTCTCTCGCCGCCGCCGGCGCGGACGTGCGGGTGATCGCCGAGCATTCGATCGACGGGCACGCGGTGCGCGACGCGCTGGCCGCGGCGGGCTGGACCCGCGCGCTGTGCGAGGGCGGGCCGCGGCTGTTCGGTCAGCTGATCGCCGACGGCGTGGTCGACGACCTGTGCCTCACGCTGGCGCCGCTGCTCGCCGCAGGTCCGGAGGGACGCATCGCCACCGCCCCGCAGACGGCGGTGACGTCGATGCGGCCCGCCCACGTCCTCGCCGACGACGACGGCACGGTCCTCACCCGGTGGATACGCGGGGAGCGGTGACGGGGCGGGGCCCCGCCAGGAGCTTCTGCACCACGTCGAGATCGCCGTGGTCCCGCAGCGTCGGCGCGACGCGGTCCAGCAGGCGGGCGAGCATGTCCCGGGCCGGGATCCGGGTGCCGGTGTGCACGTCCACCGCCGGGCCGTCGAGACCGTACCGGGCGGCGCTCCACACCGCCGCCGCACCGAGGTCCGGCTCGACCGGCCGCACCTCGACGCCACGGCGCAGATCGTCGAGTGCGGCGCCGACCAGGCCCCGGCCCAGGGCCGCCTGCAGGACCGTGCCGTCGACCGTTGGGGCGGTGTCGGCCGCGCGGATCTCCACCGTCGGCACGTGGACCGACGGCCGGGCGAGCCAGAACGTCATCCGGGAGTCGAGCAGCACCCCGGCGTCGACCAGGCGGGCGACGAGAGCGGCGGCGTGCTGCGCCGAACGCAGGTACGGGGGCAGACCGAAGCCGGGAAACCGGCTCTGCTGCACGATGCGCCAGCTCGCGTAGCCCGTGTCGCGGCCGCCGTGCCGCGGGGAGTTGGCGCCGAGCGCGACGAGCGTGGGCAGCCACGGGGTCAGATGGTTCACCACGGCTGCCGCGGTGTCGCGGTCGGCGACGCCGACGTGCACGTGGCAGCCGCAGGCGTGGTAGTCGTCGACCAGCGCGCGGTACCGCTCGGCGATGGCGGCCCGCCGACCCGCCGCGACGAGGGTGCCGGGTCCGGCGTCGGACTCGGGGACCCCGACGGCGGCGAACCGCAGCCCGCATCGGCGGGCTGCGGCGTCGAGCGCGGAGCGGGACGAGGTCAGCCGGGTCCGCAGCTCCGCGAGGGTCCGGCACACCCCGCCCACGGCCTCGATCTGGGTCGGGTGCAGTTCGCCGACGAACGTCACCCCGGGTACCCCCGGAAGCCGGCCGCACACCGCGTCGAACCCCGGCGCGGGGTGACCCGTCGCCGGGTCGACGAGGAGGAATTCCTCCTCCACGCCCATGGTGACGCCGTCGCCCGGCGCCGCGCCGGAGGTTTCGGGGTTCATGGTTGCGGGCTACCCGTTGCCGCCGGCGGCGACACGCCGGCCGGTAGAGTCCGGACAGCATCCGGCGGAAGGAGTTCCCCATGCCCGACGACGTTCCCGAAGGATCCGCACGGTCCAGCGCGACGGCCGAGCGGATCGGCGAGCTCGCCGCCGACCGCGATCTGACCGTCGCGTGCGCGGAGTCGCTCACCTCCGGCGCCCTGGCCGCCCGGCTGGGCGCCGCGCCGGGCAGCGCAGGGTGGTTCCGGGGCGGCATCGTCGCCTATTCCCGGGCCGTGAAGCACTCGCTGCTGCGGGTGCCGGAGGGCCCGGTGGTCTGCGAGGCGGCGGCGCGCGCCATGGCCGAGTCGACGGTCGAACTGCTCGGCGCCGACCTCGCGGTGGCGGTGACCGGGGCGGGCGGCCCGGACAGCCAGGACGGGCAGGAGCCGGGCACGGTGTGGTTCGCCGTGGCCGGGCGCGGGCCGACGCACGCCGAGGAGAAGTTCTTCCCGGGGGAGCCCGAGGACGTGCTGGCCGAAACGGTCTTTCACGCGCTCACTCTGCTCGCGGACCGCGCGGCGAGCTGAGCGGGCCGGTGCCCGCCCGGCCGAGCAGGCGGGTGACGAGTTCGGTGACGAGTTCGTCGGGTGTGGCGTCGGCACCGATCGAGGTGGTGAGCAGGTCCAGCAGCAGCCCGTCGACCGCGTAGTGCAGCAGGGCGACCTCGAGCGCGGTGGCGGGTAACTGTGCGGCGTCGTTGAATTCGACGTCGAGCCGATAGTTGCGGGAGAGCGTCGCGCCGAGCACCTCGGCGAGTCCCGGGCTTCTGCGGGACTCGAGGCGCAGTTCCATCAGGGCGACGGTCAGGTCCGGCTGGGCGGTGGTGCGCTCGACGAGGTATCGCATGTAGTCGATGTAGAGGTCGACGCTCGGGGTCCGGCCGGCGAGCGCCTCGAGCCGGTCCGGGTCGGGGGCGAGCCGCTCGAAGATGCGCGCACCGAGGGCGCCGAGCAGTTCGTCCCGCGTCGGAAAGTAGTTCGCGCAGGTGCCCAGGGGCACTCCTGCCTCCCGGTCGACGGCGCGGTGGGTCAGCTTGCGGGCGCCGTCCGCGCCGAGCACGCGCAGGCCGGCATCCGCGAGCTGTGCTCGGCGCTCCGGATTCGCTGCCATGAAAAAACTCTAGCATCGACTACAACACCTGTTGTAGTTTGACCACCACAGGTGTTGTAGTCGACGATCCGAGGAGCCCTTCGTGCGAAAACTGACCTACTACGTCGCGACCACGCTCGACGGCTTCGTCGCCGACCCGGCCGGCGGATTCGACTTCTTCCCGGTCGAGGGCGACCACATGGGATACCTCCTGCGGGAGTTTCCGGAGACGTTTCCGGTCCACACCCGCGGACCCCTCGGAATCGAGGGACCACCGAAGCACTTCGACGCCGTCGTGATGGGCCGGCGCACGTGGGAGCCCGCCCGCGCCGCCGGGCTGACGAGCGCGTACCCGCACCTGCGGCAGTACGTGTTCACGACGACGATGACCCAGGCGCCGGACGAGACGGTCACGCTCGTGGCCACCGATCCGCTCGAGTACGTCCGCGACCTCAAACGCCAGGAGGGACTGGGAATCTGGCTGTGCGGCGGGGGCTCGCTCGCCGGGGCGCTGTTGCCCGAGATCGACGAACTGGTGCTGAAGGTGAACCCGATCGTCGTCGGCGACGGAATCCCGTTGTTCCGCCGCGGGTTCGAGCCGCACCGCTTCACCCGGCTCGAGACGAAGACCTTCGACAGCGGCGTCACGGTGTGCCGCTTCGCGTCCGGTGTGTCCTTTGGGCGGCCCTGACCGCCCAAAGGACACACCGGCGGCGCAGCCGCCTAGAGCCAGGCGGGATCGGTGTCGAGCGTGGTCCGGTCCAGGCTGTCGAGCAGGTCGAACTGCGGACCCGTCTTCGGCAGTTCGAACGCGAAGAAGTACCGGGCGGCGGCACGCTTGCCGTCGTAGAAGCCGCCCTCCCGGGTCCCGGCCGCGAGGAGCTGTTCGAGCCACATCCACGCGACGATCACATGCCCGACGGCCTCGAGATACACCGACGAATTCGCCAGCGCCACCTCGGGATCGCCGGTCGACCACAGCCGTGCGGTGGTCGCCGCGACACGCGTCACCGCCGCCTGCAGCTGCCCGGCGTAGCGGGCCGCGTCGCCCCCGGCGTCGACGGCCCGCGCGACGGTCCGCCCGATCGTCTCGCCGAGCAGCGCCAGCCCCGCCCCGCCCTGCATGACCACCTTGCGCCCGAGCAGGTCCAGCCCCTGGATGCCGTGCGTACCCTCGTGAATGGGGTTGAGGCGGTTGTCCCGGTAGAACTGCTCGACGTCGAATTCGCGGGTGTAGCCGTAGCCCCCGTGCACCTGGATCGCCAGGCTGTTCGCCTCGAGGCACCACTGCGACGGCCAGGACTTCGCGACGGGGGTGAGCATGTCGAGCAGCAGCCCGGCGCGGGTGCGGGCCTCCTCGTCCTCGGCGGTCTGCTGCTCGTCGACGAGCGTCGAGCAGTACAGCCCCAGCGCCAGCGCGCCCTCGACGTAGGCCTTCTGCGCGAGCAGCATCCGGCGCACGTCGGCATGCTCGATCAGCGGCACGGGCGGCGACGACGGGTCCTTGTCCCCGAGGGGGCGGCCCTGGGTGCGGGTGCGGGCGTACTCGAGGGACTGCAGGTAGCCGGCGTAGCCGAGCGACGTGGCGAGGAACCCGACGCCGATGCGGGCCTCGTTCATCATGTGGAACATGTACGCCAGGCCCTTGTGCGGCTCGCCGAGCAGGTAGCCGACGGCGCCGGCGCGACCGCCGGGGGTGAAGGTGCCGTCGCCGAAGTTCAGCAGCGTGTTGGTGGTGCCGCGGTTGCCCATCTTGTGGTTGAGACCGACGAGGGCGACGTCGTTGCGCTCGCCGAGCTGCCCGTCCCCGCCGACGAGGATCTTCGGGACGATGAACAGCGAGATGCCCTTGACCCCCGCCGGACCACCGGGAATCTTCGCGAGCACGAGATGGACGATGTTCTCGGACAGCTCGTGGTCGCCGCCGGAGATCCACATCTTGGTGCCGGTGAGCCGGTAGCTGCCGTCGTCCTGCGGCACGGCCTTGGTGGTGATGTCCGCCAGCGACGATCCGGCCTGCGGCTCGGACAGGCACATGGTGCCGAAGAACCGGCCCTCGAGCAGGGACGGCACGTACGTGGCGATCTGCTCCTCGCTGCCGTGGGTGGCGATGAGGTTGGCGTTGCCGACGGTGAGGAACGGGTAGGACGAGGTGCCGGCGTTCGCGGCCTGGAACCAGGCCATCGCCGCACGCAGCACGGTGACCGGCAGCTGCATGCCGCCGAGTTCCTCGTCGAACGAGGACCCGATGAGCCCGGCCTTGGCGAACAGCTCCAGCGCCGCCTTGACCTCGGGGATGATCTCGACCTTGCCGTCGTCGCCGATCCGCGGCTCCTGGGCATCCGCCTTCTTGTTGTGCGGCGCGAAGTGCTTGGTGGCCATGTCCGCACTGAGGTCGAGGACGGCGTCGAACGTCTCCCGTGAGTGCTCGGCGAACCGCGTCCGCGCGGTGAGGGACTCGACGTTCAGCCACTCGTAGAGCAGGAAGTCGAGGTCACGCCGGGACAGGACGGGAGCGGGCATGGAGGTTCCTTTCACAGTGCCACGGATTCACTCAGCGGCCACAGATTCACTAAGCGCTCACTTAGTACAGCAACGACGGTGCATGATGTCAACGGACCAGCACGGCGACGGAGAGACCCCAGCATGATCGACACGCCCATCACCGACCGGGACGACCTCACCGGCATCTTCACCGAGGTCGAATCCGACGTCGCGCGTCGTCTCATCGGCTCGGCCGTGGAGTCCTTCGCCCGTCGCGGCTACCACGCCACCACCACCCGTGACATCTCCGTCGGCGCAGGCCTGAGCCCGGCCGCACTGTACGTGCACTTCAAGTCCAAGGAAGAGGTGCTGTTCGAGGCCAGCCGCATCGGGCACCAGCACGTCCTCGACGCCGTCGTCGCCGCGGCCGCCTCCGCCACCGAGCCGGCCGACCGGATGCGCGCGATCGTGGACGGCTTCGTGCGCACCCACGCCGTGCACCACACCGTCTGCCGGGTGGCGCAGTACGAACTGCACGCCCTCACCCCGGAGCACTACCGGACGATCGCCGCGATCCGCCGCGACACCGACGCCGTGATCCGTGCCGAGATCGAGAACGGCATCGCGGCCGGGGTGTTCACCGTCCGCGACGTGCCGACCACCGCCCTCGCGATCCTGTCCCTCGGCATCGACGTCGCTCGCTGGTACCAGCCGGGCCGTATCGACGTCGACACGCTCGCGGGCAACTACGTCGAGCTCGTCCTCGGCATGCTCGGCGCGGGCACAATGCAGGGGTGACCGAGCCAGCCACCGTCCTCGTCGTCGACGACGACGAGGACGTCCTCGCCTCCCTGCAGCGCGGGCTGCGCCTGTCGGGGTTCGACGTGCTCACCGCCGCGAGCGGCACCCAGGCGCTCGACGTCGTCGCCCGGCAACGCCCCGATGCGATGGTGCTCGACATGAACATGCCGGTCCTCGACGGCACCGGCGTGGTCACCGCCCTGCGCGCCGGCGGTCACGACATCCCGATCTGCGTGCTCAGCGCGCGCAGCACCGTCGACGACCGCATCGCCGGGCTCGAGTGCGGCGCCGACGACTACCTGACGAAGCCGTTCGTGCTCGCCGAGCTCGTCGCGCGGATCCGGGCGATGCTGCGGCGCAGCGTGCCGGGCGCTCCCGGCGCCGGCTCCGTCGTCCGGGTCGGCGGGCTCGAACTCGACACCGCGGGCCGCCGGGTGCGCATCGACGGCAGCGACGTGGAGCTGACCAAGCGCGAGTTCGAACTGCTCGAGGTGCTCGCCCGCAACGCGGGCATCGTCCTGAGCCGCGACCGCCTGCTGACCCTGGTGTGGGGCTACGACTTCGACGCAGACACCAACGTCGTCGACGTGTTCGTCGGCTACCTGCGCCGCAAGCTCGAGGCCGGCGGGCGGCCACGGCTGGTGCACACCGTGCGCGGGGTGGGCTTCGTGTTGCGGGATCAGGCGTGACACACCGTTTCTCGCTGCGTGCACGGGTCGCCGCGGCCACGGCGCTCGGCACCACGCTCGTCGTCGCGGTCCTGGGCGTGCTCGTCGCGCTGGCGATCACCCGGAACAACCTCGCGCAGCTCGACCGCCGCCTCGAGACGGCGACACAGGTGCTGGTCGCCAACGCCGGCACCGCCGGTCTGTTCCTGCCCGCCCTGGGCGACGCCGGCGCCTTCGCCGTCACCATCCGCACCGAGTCCGGGCGGTTGCTCAGCAGCACCCCGACCGAACTGCCGGTCCTCTCCCCCGGCGCCCACACCGTCGACCTCGGCGGCACCGCCTACCGGACGTACACCGCGCCGACCGACCGGGTGCCCTCGCTCCTGTCCGTCGCCGTGCCCTACGCCGAGGCGCAGGACATCACGACCGAGCAGCACCGGCAGCTCGCCGTCGCCGGTGCGATCGCCGTCGCGGTCGCCACGGCCCTCGGCTGGGTGTTCGGCGGGCGGGCCGTGCGTCCCCTGGTGGACCTCACGCGCCGGATCGTGGCCCGCGAACCGACGCTCGCGCCGCGGCGCTCCGGCATCCGCGAGGCCGACGAGCTCGCCGCCGCGGCCGGCGACATGCTCAGCGACGTCGCCCGCGCCCAGGCCGCCACCGACGCCGCCCTCGCCACGGCGCGGGACTTCGCGGCTGCCGCCGCCCACGAGCTGCGGACCCCGCTGACCGCCATGCGCACCGACCTCGAGGTGCTCTCCACCCTGGACGCGACCGGCGACGTCCTGAGCGTCGAGGAGCGCACCCAGATCCTCGCCGACCTCACCCGGACGCAGAGCCGCGTCGAGTCCACTCTCGCCGACCTCGAGCGGCTCGCCCGCGGCGACCTGTCCACCTCCCGGGACTTCGTGCCCACCGACCCGGTGGAGATCTGTGACGCCGCGGCCGCCGATGCGATGAGCCGGCATCCCGGCGTGCAGATCGAGGTGGTCGGCGAGACGGGACGCGAGATCCGGGCGCTGCCGAGCGGACTGCGGCTCGTCGTCGACAACGCCGTGGCCAACTCGGTGCGGCACGGCCACGCCCGCCGGATCCGGCTGGCGGTCACCGCCGACGGCACCGACACCGTGCTCACCGTCGACGACGACGGCCGCGGGGTGCCCGCCGACGAGCGCGGCGTGGTGTTCGAGCGGTTCCGCCGGGGCAGCGGCGCCGCCAGGGGCGGCTCCGGGCTGGGGCTGGCGCTGGTGGCGCAGCAGGCGGCGCTGCACGGCGGCGCGGCGCGGCTGGAGGCGAGCCCGCTCGGCGGGGCCCGGCTGACGGTGCGGCTCGCCGGATCGGCGGGGTGAACGTTTTCCACCCCTCGGGTCACTACGACGCGGGACGGGGCGGGCGCAGGATCGTAGGCAGCCCCTCCACCGATCCCAGGAGATCCGAATGTCGAAGAGCCGCAAGCTGATCGTCACCGCCGCGCTGATCGTCCTGCCGGTCCTCGGCGGTGCCGGGACCGCAGCCGCGTCCTCGGACCACCGCGACGACCACGACCGCCGCGACCGTCACGACCGCGGTTGCGCCATCACGCATTTCGACAGGAACGGCAACTTCCAGCGCACCGAGTTCCGCAACCACGGCTCCCGGTTCGAGGGGCGGATCTGCCGCAGCGACGACCAGTGGCACTTCCTCGACAGCGGCGACATCGCCCCCACCCCCTTCGTCCGGCACTGACTCCCGCGGGAATCCCCCGCATGCGACGGAGCCCCGCATCGCGACAGGCGATGCGGGGCTCCGGCCGTGGGCGGGACCTACTCGGTGCCGAGGAGGTCGATGACGAAGACCAGGGTCTTGCCGCCGAGCGGGTGCCCGGACCCGGCCGGGCCGTAGGCGAGCTGCGGGGGCACCGTCAGCTTGCGGCGACCGCCGATCTTCATGCCGGGGATGCCCTCCTGCCAGCCGGGGATGAGCCGGCCGAGCGGGAACTTGACGGACTCGCCGCGGGCGAACGAGGAGTCGAACACCTCGTTCGTGTCGTACTCGACGCCGTGGTAGTGCACGTCGACGACCGACCCGGGCTGCGCCTCGGTCCCGTCCCCGACGGTGATGTCCTCGATCACGAGCTCGGCGGGAGCCGGGCCGGTCGCCGGCTCGATCTCCGGCACCTCGGGCTTGGCCTCCACCCCGAGCAGGTCGATGACGAAGACCAGGGTCTTGCCGGCGAGACGGTGACCCGAGCCGGCCGGGCCGTACGCCATCTCCGGCGGGATCGTCAGCTGCCGGCGGCCACCGACGCGCATGCCGGGGATGCCCTCCTGCCAGCCGGCGATCAGGCCGCTGAGCGGGAAGGTGATGGATTCGCCGCGGCTCCACGACGAATCGAACTCCTCGCCGGAGTCGAACTCGACGCCGACGTAGTGGACCTCGACCTTGGCTCCGGGCGTCGCCTCGGCGCCCTCGCCGACGGTGAGGTCCTTGACCACCAGGCCGGTCGGGGCGGGACCCTCCTGGAACTCGATCTCGGGCTTGCTGCTCATGTATCGGTCTTCCGGTAGGGGACGGGTCAGCGTGCGTCGATGCTGTTGTAGTCGCGCTCGGTGTAACCGGTGTAGATCTGCCGCGGGCGGCCGATCTTCAGCGTCGGGTCGGAGTGCATCTCGCGCCAGTGCGCGATCCAGCCCGGCAGGCGGCCGAGTGCGAACAGCACCGTGAACATGCGGGTCGGGAAGCCCATCGCCCGGTAGATCAGACCGGTGTAGAAGTCGACGTTCGGGTACAGCTTGCGCTCGATGAAGTAGTCGTCGGTGAGCGCGGCATCCTCGAGGGCCTGCGCGATCTGCAGCAGGTCGTCGTCGCCGCCCAGCTTGGCGAGCAGGCTGTCGGCGGTCTTCTTCACGATCGCCGCCCGCGGATCGTAGTTGCGGTAGACGCGGTGTCCGAAGCCCATGAGCTTGACGCCGTCTTCCTTGTTCTTGACCTTGCGGACGAACTCCTTGACGTCGCCCCCGCTGGTCTTGATCTCGTTGAGCATCTCGAGCACGGCCTGGTTGGCGCCACCGTGCAGCGGGCCCCACAGCGCGTTGATGCCGCCGGAGATCGAGGTGAACAGGTTGGCGTCGGAGGAACCGACGAGCCGCACCGTGGAGGTCGAGCAGTTCTGCTCGTGGTCGGCATGCAGGATCAGCAGCATGTCGAGGGCCTGGGCGATCTCGGGATCGACCTGGTACGGCTCCGCCGGGAAGCCGAAGGTCATGCGCAGGAAGTTCTCGACCAGGTTCAGCGAGTTGTCCGGGTACAGGAACGGCTGACCGACGGACTTCTTGTAGGCGTAGGCCGCGATGGTCGGCAGCTTGGCCATCAGCCGGATGGTGGACAGCTCCACCTGCTCCGGGTCGTCGGGATCGAGCGCGTCCTGGTAGTACGCCGACAGGGCGTTGACGGCGCTGGAGACGACGGGCATCGGGTGCGCGTTGCGCGGGAAGCCGTCGAAGAAGCGCTTGAGATCCTCGTGCAGCAGCGTGTGCCGGCGGATCTTGTCGGTGAAGACCTCGAGCTGCTCCGCGGTGGGCAGCTCACCGTAGATCAGCAGGTAGCTGACCTCGATGAACGTGGACTTTTCCGCCAGCTGCTCGATGGGGTATCCGCGGTACCGCAGGATGCCCTTCTCCCCGTCGATGAAGGTGATGGCCGACGTGGTGGAGGCGGTGTTGACGAAACCGGGGTCAAGGGTGGTGTACCCGGTCTCCGCAAGGAGCTTGCCCAGCTCGATGCCGTCGTTGCCTTCCGTCGCCTTGGCGATAGACATTGTGTGCTCGCCACCGGGGTAGCTGAGGGTGGGTCGGGTGTCATTCTCAGCGGGCACGAAGGATCCCTCTCAAGCTCAGATCAACGCGATTCTTCCGAACATTCACGTAGAACCTAGCCCTTGCGCAGGCCATGTGCCCAGGGAGGGTCCGTCGAAGGTCCCGGATCGCGCCGGATCGGCGGTGTGCCACGAGGGCACCGAAACCGTCGGTCGTGCCCCCCGCAACGGCGCTCACCTGCGTCGATATTGCATATCACGTTCCCTGCGCCGTCGCGGTGAGCGCCCGTCGGCGTGTCCGCACCACCGGTGCACCGGCGGTGCGGGAACCGGTCAGGCGGCCGGCAGGGCGGTCAGGCCCCACCGGCCCGTCCACGTCTCCCCGGGCTGCAGCACGACGAGATCGATGCCGAGATTGAAGGCGTCCGGCGGACACGTCATCGGCTCGAGCGCCAGGGCCCGCCCCCGCCCCGGATATTCGAGCTCGGGGACGGCACCGGCGGTGAACACCTGCAGCCAGGCGAACTCGCGCCCGGCCCACAGTTGCACGCCCCTGCCGTCCGGGCCCCGCAGGTCGTGCCGGGCCCGGCCGTCCACGTCCACGTCCAGCGCGCTGTAGGGGGCCTCGAGCTCGACCCCGCGCAGCGGCCGCGGCGCGGTGAAGTCGAACTCGGTGCCCTCGACCGGCTGGGAGTACGCGTTCGGCAGTCCGCGCCCGGGGTCGAGCGGCAGCCGGGTGCCGGCGGCCAGGCGCAGCGTGCACTCGTCGAGCGGGGCGTCGCCCGCACGCACGTAGGGATGCACCCCGAGCCCGAACGGCGAGTGGTAGCCGCCCACGTTGGTGGCGGTGTGCGTGACGGTGAGCCCGTCGTCGCCCACCTCGTGGGTCGCGGTGAGCCGCAGCTGGTACGGCCACCCCTTGTGCAGCCCCACATCCAGCGCCTGCTCGATGCGAGAATCGTTGTGGGAAACCAGAACCCAGTCTCGATGCCAGGCGAACCCGTGCACCGCGTTGCCGCGTTCGGGTTCGGTGAGCGCGAGCTGATGCTCGATGCCGTCGAAGTAGAAGTGCCCGTCCCGGATGCGGTTCGGCCACGGGGCGAGTACCGTGCCGGAGCGCAGCGGGGGCCGCTCGTTCTCCGGCCAGCTCTCCGTCAGCCGGTACGGCCCGGTCGCCGATTCGTGCTCGAGCACCCGCAGGGCCGCCCCCGAGCTGGAGACCTCCGCGCGGTACCCGCCCCCTCGGATCCGGTAGTTCTTCGGATCGGACATGGGCCCAGTGTCCCGCGGACGGACTCAGCGGGTCAGGGATTCGACGATCACGGCTGTGGCCTCGGCGATCGCGGCGTTGTCG
Source organism: Rhodococcus aetherivorans (assembly GCF_011058165.1). Lineage (GTDB taxonomy): Bacteria > Actinomycetota > Actinomycetes > Mycobacteriales > Mycobacteriaceae > Rhodococcus > Rhodococcus aetherivorans. The sequence continues at coordinate 24,498 of NZ_JAALEG010000041.1, read as the reverse complement.
TGCGCGGCGTCCGGCAACCCGGTGACCGAGTCGCTGAGGAGCACGAGCACGAGCGGCGAACCGTCCGGGGACCACAGCACCCCGGCGTCGTTCACGGTGCCGTACCGGCCGGCCCCGGATTTGTCGGCCGCGGTCCAGCCGGCCGGCAGCCCCGCCCGGATGCGCTGCCCGGAGGTGACACTCGCCCGCATCCAGTCCGTCAGGGTCTGCTGTCCCGCCGCGGGCAGGCCGGACCCGAGCAGCAGCTCCCGGTAGCCGCGCGCGAGACCGGACGCGGTGGAGGTGTCGCGCACGTCGCCGGGCTCGGCGCTGTTGAGCTCGGGCTCCCAGCGGTCGAGGGTCGTGGCGGTGTCGCCGAGCGACCGGGCGAAGGCGGTCACGGCGGTGGGCCCGCCCAGCCGCCGCAGCAGGAGGTTGCCGGCGGTGTTGTCGCTGCGGGTCAGGGCGGCGTCGCACAGTTGCGCCAGCGTCAGAGTCCTGCCCTGCGCCTCGGAGGTGACGGGCGAGTTCTCGACGATGTCCGCAGGATCGACCGGAACCGTGTCGTCGAGCCGCAGACTGCCCTGCGATTCGAGCCGCAGGATCGCGGCGGCCGCGTACACCTTGAACGTCGAGCACATCGCGAACCGGTCGTCGGCCCGGCGGGCGTACGTCAGCCCGCGCCCCGGATCGTGGGCGAGCACGCCGAGCCGGACCCGGCGACGCTCCTCGAGGTCGGCGAGCACCGCGTCGAGCCGGGCGAACCGAGCGCCGGCCTCCGGCCCCGGCGGCGGCACCGTCGCCTCGGTGCGCGCCCCGCACGCCGCGGCGGCGGAGAGCGCCGAGGCCGCCAGCGCGGAGACGAGGAACCGGCGGCGGGTCAGCGGAGAGGAATGGTCGCGTCGAAGTGGAGTCACCGCCGCACAACAGCATCGCGGCCGTGGCGGACGCCAATACCGAACGCCGCCACCATCGAGTCGGCTGCGCTATCGCCGCAGGTGGCCGGGCCGGATTCGACGGCGAGACAGGGGCCGGTTCGCCGTCGCGACTGCCGGCCCGGATCCCGCTGGTTCAATGACGCCATGGACCTGATCCGCCATCTCCGCTTCTTCGTCTCCGTGGCGGACGAGCGGCATTTCGGCAGGGCGGCGGCCGCACTCGACATGACCCAGCCGCCGCTGTCCCAGGGACTGCGGCGGCTCGAGCAGCACCTCGGCGTCGAGCTGATCCACCGCGCCCGCCACGGTGCGGTGCTCACCCCCGCCGGCGTGCAACTCCTGCCGCGCGCCCGTCTGCTCGTCGACGACGCCGAGCGCTTCCTCGCCGAGTCGGAGCGGATCGCGCACACGCGCGGCACCGTGCACTGGGGCGCGGCCGCGGCCCTCCCGGACCGGCTGGTGACCGCGTGTGTGACGGCGCTGCGCGGGGCGGTCGGTGCGGACGGCGCCGTATCCACCACCGTCGGCACGACCGTCGACCTCGTCGCGGACGTGCGGTCGGGCCTGTGCGACGTCGCGGTGATCGAGCATCCGGCCCTCGTCGACGGTGTCGAGCCGGGACCCGTCGTCAGGCTGCCGCGCTGGGTGGTCGTGCCGTCGGATCATCGCAGCGCCGGCGCCGAGCGCCCCACCTTCCCGATGCTTGCCGGGCTGACGTTCGCCGCCCCGCCCCGTGCCGCCAACCTGCCCGCGTTCGACGCCGTCCGCGACCTGCTGCGCGAGCGCGGCCTGGACGCGACGATCACGACCGCCCGCGACGATCGCGCGCTGCTCGCCGCCGTCGCCGCCGGCGCGAGCTTCGGGCTCACCACCACGCCCCCCACCGCGACGCCCGGGGTGGCGTGGCTGCGGATGGCGCCGGAGGCGGTCGCGCTACGGGTCCGAGTCGTCCGTCGCCCGGGGGCCGACGCGCACGCGGACGCGCTGGACCGGGTCCTGTACCGGGAGCGGCTGAGATGAGGAGCGCCGAGGACAGGATCCGCGACGTGTTCGCCGACGCCGGCTGCACCGGCTGGGTGCACGCCCGCCGGTGCGACGACTCGGCCGACGAGGTGACGGTGGGCGGTCGCGAGCGGGTGGTCACCGCGTCGGTGTACAAGCTGCCGCTGTTCGTCGCGTTCTGCCGATGCGTCGACGCCGGGCTGGTCGATCCCACCGCGCCGCTGACCGTGACACCCGCCGAGTGCACCCCCGGCCCGACGGGCATCGCCGTGCTGCACGACCCGGTGACCATGAGCCGGCGCGACCTGGCGACATCGATGATGACGGTGTCCGACAACGCCGCCGCCGACGTGCTGCTCGGCGAGATCGGTATGGGCCCGCTCGACGGCCTGCTCGACCACCTGGGACTGACACAGACGAAGATCGTCGGCGGCACCGCCGACCTGCACCGGAGTCTGGTGTGCGACACCGACACCCACACCACCGCCGAGGCGTTCGCGGCGCTCGCGGACAACGACGAGGCGTGGACGGTGTCCGCGTACGACCCGGCGTACACGAGCGCGACCACGCCCGAGGAGATGACCCGGTTCCTGCGGGAGGTGTGGGCGGGGCGGGTGCTGTCCGCGGAGCAGACCGAGTTCGTCCGCGCCGTCATGCGCCGGCAGATCTGGCCGCACCGCATCGCGTCCGCGTTCCCACACCGCGGCGTGTCGGTGGCGGGCAAGACCGGCACCGTCGGCGTGATCCGCAACGAGGTCGCCGTCGTCGAGTTCCCGCACGAACAGCCCGTCGCGGTGGCGGTCTTCACCCGGGCCGCGCGCGTGGACCCGGTACTGCCGGTCGTCGACGCCGCGATCGCCGAGGCCGCCCGCATCGCGGTCACCGAGCTGCGTCGTCCGGCGCCGCACGAGTGATTCCCGCGCCTACGATGACCGGATGCGACTGCGCCTCGGCCGCCCGGACCTCGCCGCCTACGCCGACCGGTTCGACGTCCCCGCAGCGACGGCGGCGTCCCGCCCGGCCGTGACGTTCCTCGGCGTTTCCACCCTGCTCGTCGACGACGGCACCGACGCGCTGCTCACCGACGGCTTCTTCACCCGGCCGGGCCTCGGCGCCGTCGCGCTGGGCCGGCTCGCACCCGACCCGGCCCGGATCGACGCGTGCCTGGCCCGCGCCGGCGCGTCCCGGCTCGCGGCCGTGCTGCCCGTCCACAGCCACTTCGATCACGTGCTCGATTCCGCGGTCGTCGCCGAGCGGACGGGTGCGGTGCTCGTCGGCGGCGAGTCCACCGCGAACGTCGGGCGCGGGCACGGCCTTCCACCGGAGCGGATCGTCGTCGCCACCCCCGGTGAGCCGCTGCGGTTCGGCGGGTTCACCGTCACCCTCGTCGCGTCGGAGCACTGTCCGCCCGACCGGTACCCGGGCACGATCGACGCGCCCGTGGTCCCGCCCGCACGGGCTGCGGCGTATCGGTGCGGCGAGGCGTGGTCGACGTTCGTCGCGCACGCCGACGGCCGTACCCTGCTGATCCAGGGCAGCGCCGGATTCCGGCCCCGGGCGCTGGCCGGCCGGCGCGCCGACGTCGTCTATCTCGGCGTCGGTCAACTCGGCGTGCAGAGCGAGGAGTACATCCGCACCTACTGGGCGGAGACCGTCGGCACGGTCGGCGCGCGGCGGGCGGTGCTCGTGCACTGGGACGACTTCTTCCGCCCGCTCGACCGGCCGCTGCGCGCGCTGCCCTACGCCGGCGACGATCTCGACGTCACCATGCGGGTCCTCGGCGGGCTCGCCGAACGCGACGGCGTACGCCTGCACCTGCCGCAGGTGTGGCGGCGCGAGGATCCCTGGAGGTAACCGATCAGCGGATCGTGCGGTCGACCCGGTACCGCACGAACGCGGGGAAGGCGAGCACGCACACCAGCACACCGACCACGACGAGCACTCCCCCGCCCGCCGCGGCGATCGCGGTGCCCACCAGCGCGGCCGCGCCGCCGTGCAGGACGTCGCCGATGCGGGGTCCGCCGGCGACGACGACGATGAACACGCCCTGTAGCCGGCCGCGCATCTCGTCGGTGGCGACGGACTGCAGCATCGTCGAGCGGAACGCCGCCGAGACCATGTCGACCGCGCCGCCGAACGCCAGGAACGCCAGCGCGATCCACAGCCACACCGCGGTGCCGCCCGGTTCGGCCGCGCCCACCGCGACGCCGAAGCCGATCATCGCCAGGCCCCAGGCGACGATGCACACGATCACCGCCAGGCCCTGCCGGCGCACCCGCGGCAACCACCCCGAGAACACGCCGCCGAGCACCGCGCCGACCGACATCGCCGCGAACAGCAGGCCGAGCGCGAGCCCGCCCTGCGCGGGATCCCCGAACGAATCGTGGGCGATCTGCGGGAACAGTGCCCGCGGCATGCCGAACACCATCGCGACGATGTCGACGACGAACGAGGCGAGCAGGATCTTCTGTGTGGACAGGTAGCGGAACCCGTCGAGCACCTCGCGCAGGCCCGCCCGCCGGGCCTGCCCGGTCGGCGGGATCGGCGGCAGCGCGAGCACCGCCCACAGCGTCGCGAGCAGCGCGACGGTGTCGATCAGGTACAGGGTGGGCAGGCCGAGCACGGGGATCAGGGCGCCCGCGAGCAGCGGCCCGGCGATGGCGCCGAACTGCATCACCGTCATGTTCAACGAATTGGCCGCCGCCAGTTGGCCCTTCGGGATGAGTCGCGGGATCACGGCGCCGCGCGTCGGCTGGTTGACCGCGAAGCAGGCCTGCTGCAGCGACAGCAGCACCAGCACCAGCCACACGTTCCCGAGGCCCGCGGCGGCCTGCGCCCACAGCAGCAGCGACGTCACCCCCATGCCCACGGTGGTGAGCGTGAGCAACCGGCGCCGGTCCATCACGTCGGCCAGGGCCCCGCCCCACAGCCCGAACACCACGAGCGGCACGAGGGCGAACACGCCGGTCAGGCCCACGTACGCGGAGTTGCGGGTGATCTCGTAGATCTGTTGCGGCACGGCGACCACGCTGAGCTGGGCACCGATGACCGTGACGATGCCGGCGGTCCACAACCGGCGGTAGTCGCGATTCTCGAGCGGTGTGGTGTCGGCGAGCAGTCGCCTCACGGCTGCAGACGCTCGGTGATCCACCGCCCGTCGACCAGCCGGGTCCGGACCCGGTTGTGCAGGCGGTTGGGGCGGCCCTGCCAGAACTCGGCCGACTCGGGACGGATCCGCAGCCCACCCCAGTGCGGCGGCACCGGGATCTCGGCGTCCATGCCGTAGCGCTCCGCGACCTCGATGAGGGCGTGCTCGAGCGCGGCCCGCGACTCGATCGGCCGGGACTGCTGCGACGCCCACGCGCCGAGTCGGGAGCCGCGGGGCCGGGAGTGCCAGTACTCGGTGGTCTCGTGCTCGCCGACCCGCTCGACGGGTCCGCGCACGGTGACCTGGCGGAAGATCGGGATCCAGGTGAACGTGGCCGACGCGTAGGGCGTCGCGGCGAGCTGCCGGCCCTTGTCGGAGTCGTAGTTGGTGAAGAAGGTGACCCCGTCCGCGTCGACGCCCTTGCACAGCACGGTGCGGGTGACGGGCCGCCCGTGCTCGTCGACGGTGCCGAGCACCATCGCGTTCGGCTCGGGCAGCCCGGCCGCGGCGGCGTCGACGAGCCAGCGGCGCAGCAGCGGCAGCCACCCGTCGGCGAGCCACTCGGGCTCGAGATCCTCGTCGGCGGCGGAGGCGCCCTGCGGGCCGGCGGGGGTGTAGTCGACACGCATCGAGGCCAGGTCGGCGTGCTCGGCCGCACCCGGAGGCAGTCCCTCGGCGCTCTCGGCGCCGGGCTGTGGATCGGTGGACACGATGCTCGACGCTACTCCTGGGTATCCCATCGCTGAGCGTCCAGTCCGGGGGACTACAGTCGCACCGACGAACGGAGTGGGGCGCCGATCACATCCGCCGAGTCCCGCTTCACCGGCAGTGCTGCCCGGACCGGGTTGCACCGAACGAGGAGAGCCCAACCGTCATGGCATCGCGCGCGTCTGTACCCGAGGATTTCGTCGCCGGCCTCGAAGGCGTGGTCGCCTTCACCAGTGATATCGCCGAACCCGACAAGGACGGCGGTTCGCTGCGCTACCGCGGCGTCGACATCGAGGACCTCGTCACGCGCGGGGTGACGTTCGGGGACGTGTGGGCGCTGCTGGTCGACGGGAAGTTCGGCCAGGGCCTGCCCCCGGCCGAGCCGTTCCCGCTGCCGATCCACACCGGCGACGTCCGCGTCGACGTCCAGGCCGGCCTGGCGATGCTCGCCCCGATCTGGGGCTTCGAGCCGCTCCTCGACATCGACGACGCCACCGCCCGCGAGAATCTCGCCCGCGCCGCCGTGATGGCACTGTCCTACGTCGCGCAGTCCGCGCGCGGCATCTACCAGCCCGCCGTGCCGCAGAAGCGCATCGACGAGGCCGCGACCGTCACCGAGCGGTTCATGGTGCGGTGGAAGGGTGAGCCCGACCCGGCGCACGTCGCCGCGATCGACGCGTACTGGGTCTCGGCGGCCGAGCACGGCATGAACGCCTCCACCTTCACCGCCCGCGTCATCGCCTCCACCGGCGCCGACGTCGCCGCCGCGCTGTCCGGTGCGGTCGGCGCGATGTCCGGCCCGCTGCACGGCGGCGCCCCCGCCCGCGTGCTGCCGATGATCGAGGAGACCGAGCGCACCGGCGATGCCCGCGCGCTGGTCAAGGGCATCCTCGACCGCAAGGACAAGCTGATGGGCTTCGGCCACCGCGTCTACCGCGCCGAGGACCCGCGGGCGCGGGTGCTGCGCGACACCGCCAAGCGGCTGAACGCCCCGCGCTACGAGGTCGCCGCGGCGCTCGAACAGGCCGCCCTCGCCGAGCTGCGCGAGCGTCGCCCCGATCGCGCCATCGAGACCAACGTCGAGTTCTGGGCCGCGGTGATCCTCGACTTCGCCGAGGTCCCGGCCGCGATGATGCCGGCGATGTTCACCTGCGGCCGCACCGCCGGCTGGTGCGCGCACATCCTCGAGCAGAAGCGCCTGGGCAAGCTGGTGCGCCCGGCCGCGATCTACACCGGCCCGGACCCGCGCAGCCCCGAGAGCGTCGAGGGCTGGGACTCCATCACCCACAACTGACCCGCGAGCCGGGCGGACGGCCCCTGCGCCGGGCGCCCGTCCGTCCGGCCGCCCGACGGGGGCCGTCTAGACTACCGGTGCACTCGTTCCTCGACGTTTAGGACACGCATACCGATGGCTGACGCTACACCGATCATTCCCGCCGACCTCAAGCCCGCAGACGGCCGCTTCGGCTGCGGCCCCTCCAAGGTTCGCCCCGAGCAGCTGCAGTCCCTGGTCGAGGTCGGTGCCTCGGTGTTCGGTACCAGCCACCGGCAGAAGCCCGTCAAGGACGTCGTCGCCCGCATCCGCTCGGGTCTGCGCGAGCTGTTCTCCCTGCCCGACGGTTACGAGGTGGTGCTGGGCAACGGCGGCACCACCGCGTTCTGGGACGCGGCCGCGTTCGGCCTGATCCGCGAGAAGTCGCAGCACTTCACCTACGGCGAGTTCTCGTCGAAGTTCGCCACGGTCGCCAAGAAGAACCCGTTGATCGGTGACCCGATCGTCGTGGACAGCGCGCCGGGCACCGCACCGGAGATCGTCGCCGACGGCTCGGCCGACCTCATCGGCTGGGCCCACAACGAGACCTCGACCGGTGTCGCGGTGCCCGTCACCCGCCCGGCCGGCTCCGGGAACGCCCTCATCGCCATCGACGCGACGTCCGGTGCCGGCGGTCTGCCCGTCGCCGCGGAGGACTTCGACGTCTACTACTTCGCGCCGCAGAAGTGCTTCGCCGCCGACGGCGGCCTGTGGATCGCGCTGATGAGCCCGGCCGCGCTCGAGCGGGTGGACGAGATCAAGGCCTCGGGCCGCTTCACCCCCGAGTTCCTGTCGCTGCCGATCGCCGTCGACAACAGCACCAAGGATCAGACGTACAACACCCCGGCGGTGGGCACGCTGCTGCTGCTGGCCGACCAGATCGAATGGATGAACGGCAACGGCGGCCTGGAGTGGACCACCGCCCGCACCAAGGACTCGTCGTCGCGGCTGTACGAGTGGGCCGAGGCCTCCGAGTACGCCACCCCGTTCGTCGCCGATCCGGCGCTGCGCTCGCAGGTGGTCGGCACCGTCGACTTCGCCGACTCGGTGGACGCCGCGAAGGTCGCAAAGATCCTGCGCGCCAACGGGATCGTCGACACCGAGCCGTACCGCAAGCTGGGCCGCAACCAGCTGCGCATCGGCATGTTCCCGGCCATCGACCCCGAGGACGTCACCCAGCTGACCAAGTGCGTCGACTGGGTGGTCTCGCAGATGTAGGGCGGTAGCGCAACCGTTCGGGGCGGGGTCGGATCCGGGTCGGGTCCGGCCCCGCTCGCCGTCCCGCACACCTCCCAAACTCTCGACGAGTAGTAGAGACTTTCGGGGAAACCTTGGACAATAGCGCCACGTCGACGGATTCGTGCCACAGGGTCCCCCGGCGTGTCGGCGTGTCCTGCTCCGCAGGGGTCACGAGTCCGTTACAGTCGGGCGGGTCAATCGCGATTCCCCGCGAGGAGGTCATGGTGCGAGAGCTTCGAGTGGTCGGCCTCGAGCCCGACGGAACGCACGTCGTGCTTGCCGATCCCGAAAACGGCGACAGATTCCGCATCCCGATCGACGACACGCTCCGCGCCGCCTCCCGCGGTGACCTCGCCCGCCTCGGGCAGATCCAGATCGAGACCACCAGCCAGCTGCGCCCCCGCGAGATCCAGGCCCGCATCCGCTCCGGCGCGTCCGTCGAGCAGGTCGCCGAGGAGGCCGGGATCCCGCTCGCGAAGGTGGAGCGGTTCGCCTACCCGGTGCTGCTCGAACGCTCCCGCGCGGCCGAGATGGCCCAGCAGGGACATCCGGTGCGCCCGGACGGCCCGGCCGTGCACACCCTCGCCGAGATCGTCGCCCAGGCGTTCCGGGCGCGAGGGCACAGCATCGACGCCGCCACGTGGGACGCGTGGCGCGACGACGAGGGCCACTGGGTGGCCCAGCTGCAGTGGGCCGCCGGCCGGTCCACCAACACCGCGCACTGGCGCTACCAGCCCGATGCGCACGGCGGCACGATCCTCCCGCTCGACGACACCGCCACCGAGCTGATCGACCCGGACTGCGGGCGGCCGCTGCGCTGCCTCACGCCGGTGTACACGGCGCGCGACGTCGACGACAGCGGAGACAACGACGGGCCCGACCGGGAGGACGTCGTCGCCGAGGCGATCACCCTCGATCCGCCGCCCGCGGTGATCGACGCGGAGGTCGAGGAGGTCCGGCCCATGGCGGCGGGCCTGCCCGAGCCCGACGCGGAGGAGGACCGGCCGAAGCTGGCGCCGCAGCAGAGCCCGGGCAAGGACAAGCGGGGCAAGCCCGCCCTCCCCTCGTGGGACGACGTGCTGCTCGGCGTGCGCAGCAACGGGCGCGTCTGAGGTTCGGGCCCACCGATGGTGGCGGCGGCCGTGTCGACCATCTGGTACGTCGACGCCCCCGACCCCGGTGCGGTGCTGCGCGCCGCGCGGGCCGACCGGAAGACGGCCCACGCACTCGTCGGGCGGCTGCACCCCGGGATGTCGTCCGAGCCGCTGGACCGGGTGCCGCTCGCGCAGGCCGCGGCCGGTGACCCCGGCCGGGTCTACGTGGGCAGCTTCCCCGGGGTGACGGTGGTGTGCAGCCCGGACCTCGCAGCCACGCGTCCGTCGCAGCTACCCGAAAGCTGGAGGCGCACCGTCGCTTCCGAGAACACCTACCTCGTCGTGTCGGACCCCACCGGGGCGCGCGGCGCCGTCGGGGCCTGGCGGCGCGGCATGCTGCGACGGGCGTTCGACGCCACGCCCGTCGACATCGCCGAGGACGACGGCCTGCCGTTCGTGTGGGAGCGGCCGTTCTGGGGTGGGGAGTTCCCCATCCGCTGGCCGCTGGACGTGCTGCCCGATCCGCAGGCGCTGCCGTTCCACCCCCGCCGGTTCGCCGAGGCCGCCAACGCCGCGTGGCTCGGGTTCCGCTACACGGGCCGCGCCGGCGGCGAGCTCGACCCCCACGAGATCGAGGTGTGGGGCTTCGAGTTGTACCGCGAGGGCGAGCGACCGCCCACCGCACGCGACGAGCCGGCTCGCCCGCCCGCGCGACGGTGGTGGTGGCCGCGACGGACCTCCGCACGCGGTCGCGCGCTGTCCGGTCACCCGCACGCCGAATAGCCAGCCGGCGGGTCCGTCCGGTGTCGCGCGCGGCTGCGGAGCCGCTCAGAACGTCGTCACGCCGAGCAGCACGATCCAGCCGACCGGAACTCCGGCCGCGACACCTGCGACGATCCACCGCCACAGCGGCACCCGCCGCCACCACCACAGGGTCGGGGCGATCCCGGCCGCGGCGACGAGGTTGACGATCACCGCGAGCAGGGGGTGCACGCGCCCGAGCTCGAGCCCGAACGCGACGATCGTGACGACGGTGACGACGAGGGCGAAGCCCGTCAGCGTCAGCCCCGTCGACCACGGCGTCGACGGGGCGCGCAGGGGTGCGGTCACCGCGGGAGCCGTACCCGCTCGTAGAACGCCATCGCCGCGGCCGTGGCGACGTTGAGCGAGTCGGTGCCCGGCGCCATCGGAATGCGTGCCCGCACGTCCGTCGCGCGCATCGCGTGCTCGGTCAGCCCCGGGCCCTCGGCGCCGAGGAGCAGGGCGACCTTCTCCCCCGTCATGGCCTCGGCCAGCGGCACGGCCTCGGGGTTCGGCGTGAGCGAGATGAGCTGGAAGTCCCGCGCCCGCAACCGGTCCAGGTCGTACGGCCACCGCTCGACGTGCGCGAACGGAACCCGCAGCACGTGCCCCATCGACACCCGCACCGCCCGCCGGTACAGCGGGTCGGCGCAGCCCTTGCCGAACAGGACGGCATCGACGCCCAGGCCGGCGGCGTTGCGGAACATCGAGCCGAGGTTCTCGTGGTCGTTCACGCCCTCGAGCACCGCGACGGTGGTGGCCTTCTCGAGGACGTCGTCGAGGTCGAGCGCCGGCGGCCGGTGCGCCGCGGCGAGCACCCCGCGGTTGAGATGGAAGCCGACGACCTCGGCCATCACCTCGGCCGAGGTGCGGTAGAACGGCACGTCGACGTCGCGCAGGTCGTCGGCGAGTTCACCGAGACGGCGATCCACCCCGAGCAGGCCGCCCGGCGCGAACCGCGAATCGAGCATCCGCTGCACGACGAGCACGCCCTCCGCGATCACCAGGCCCTTGCCCGCGGGCAGGTCCGGCCGGCGATCCGACGAGTTGAGGTCTCGGAAGTCGTCCAGCCGGGGGTCGGCGGGATCCTCGATGTCGATGACGTGAACCACGCCGTCGATTCTCCCAGGTCACACCGGAGTCTCGTCGGCGGGTTCTCGCTCCGCGCTACCCCGTGCCGTCCGGGCGCAGACTCGCCCTACGGGCCCGGACCGGCTCACTCCGCTTCGCTGACCAGCTTGTTGATGATGCCCACGGCGTCCTGCAACGTGGCGAGGTGGTCCTCGTCCAGCGTGGCCAGCCGTTCGGTCAGCCACGCCTCGCGGGCCTGCTGCTCGTCGACCAGCAGTGCCAGGCCCGCATCCGAGAGCGAGACGATGACCTGCCGGCCGTCCGTGGGATGCGGAGTCCGCTCGACGAGCCCGAGCTCGTCGAGCGATGCGATCACCCGCGTCATGGACGGCGGCTGAACCTTCTCGCGCGCGGCCAGCGCGCCGGGGGTCATCGCTCCCTCCTGCCTCAGCGTGGTCATTGCCGACAGCTGAGTCAGGGAAACCCGGGAATCGGAGCGCCGCCCCCGCAAATGGCGCGTCAGGCGCACAACTGCCAACGAGAGGTCGCCGGCGAGCGTGCGATGTTCCGATGTCATGGCGTGCACAATACGGGACCGACCGGACACATCGCGCCGTGTGTCAGGTGAGCAGTTCGGTGATCGGGTCCACCGCGAAGTAGGCGACGAACAAGCCCGCCACCACCCACAGCAGCGGGTGCACCGCCCGCGCCTTCCCGGCCGCCGCGTGCAGGACCACCCACGTGATGAAGCCGACGCCGATCCCGTTGGCGATCGAGTACGTGAACGGCATGACGACGATCGTGAGGAACGCCGGCAACGCGACGGCGAACTGCGTGAAGTCGATGTCGCGGACCTGCCCGATCATCAGGGCACCCACCACCACGAGGGCCGGGGCGGCGGCCTCGACGGGCACCATCTCGTAGAGCGGGGTGAGGAACATCGCGGCGAGGAACAGCACGCCGGTCACCACGTTCGCCAGGCCGGTGCGCGCACCCTCGGCGATGCCGGAGGCGGACTCGACGAACACCGTGTTCGACGATGCGGATCCCACGCCGCCGGCGATGGCCCCGGTGCCTTCGACGACGAGGGCACGGCCGATACCGGGCAGGTTGCCGTCCTTGTCGGCGAGACCGGCCTCCTTACCGAGACCGGTCATCGTGCCCATCGCGTCGAAGAAGTTGGCGAGGACGAGGGTGAACACGAGCAGCGTCGCGGCGATCACGCCGATCCGGGTGAACGCGCCGAAGAGGTCGACGTTGCCCACCAGGCTCAGATCCGGCACGCCGGCCACCGTGTCCGGCACCTCCGGCGTGCTCAGATTCCAGCCCTTCGGGTTGGTGCCCTGCGACGGCCCGACCCCGGCGACCGCCTCGACGATCGCGGCGACCACCGTGGTCACGACGATGCCGATCAGCAGCCCGCCGGGCACCCGGCGCACGATGAGCACACCCATGAGCAGCACACCGAACACGAACACGGCGGTCGGCCACGACGCGATCGAGCCGTCGATGCCCAGCCCGACGGGGACGGTGGTGCCGGCCGCGTCCGGCAGGCGGCGCACGAATCCGGCGTCGACCATGCCGATCAGGGCGATGAACGCGCCGATGCCGGCCGCGATGGCCGCCTTCAGCTCGGGCGGGATCGCGTTGAACACGGCGGTGCGGAAGCCGGTGAGGGCGAGGACCACGATGATGATGCCGTCGATCACCACGAGGCCCATCGCTTCGGGCCAGGTGACCTGGGGTGCGATGGTGACCGCCAGCAGGGTGTTGATACCCAGGCCGGCCGCGATGGCGAACGGATAGTTGGCGACGACGCCGAAGACGATGCTCATCAGTCCGGCCACCAGCGCGGTGACGGCGGCGACCTGGTTGATGGGCAGTATGTTGCCGAGCACGTCGACCTTGGCCGAGGCGTCGTCCGGGGAGAAGCTGCCCAGGATCAGCGGATTGAGCACCACGATGTAGGCCATCGCGACGAACGTGACGACGCCGCCGCGCACCTCCCGCGAGACCGTCGATCCCCGTTCGGTGATCTTGAAGTAGGTGTCGAGGAACGAGGTGCCGACCGCCGTGCCGGACTTCCGCTCTGAGGATTGGGCCATATCGACTTCCGCTCTGGGATGGGGGCTGCGTCGCAACGGGAGATTATTGCAATCGGGCTGGACTAGCCTGAAATCGTGAACGACGCGCAAACGGTTGCCGAGCGGACACGGCGCCTCGCCGATCCCCGTCCCGCGCTGGCGATCGGCACGGCACTGTGGACGGTGGCGACGATCGTCGTACTTGCCACGGGCGACCGGTGGCCGGCCGCCCTGCCCGTGTGCGTAGCGGGAATCATCGTGGGGCTCTTGGGATTCGCCGTCTACCTCGTGCAGCGCCGGGCCGCCCGGCTGGGTCGGCGCGGCGCGCAGGTCGGACTGGACTGACGAGCGGGTCCCACGCCGCCCGGCCCCACGGCCGCGGTCACAGCCGGGCCCGCACCCGCGTGATCAACCCCACCCACAGCAGCGCCCACAACGACCCCAGCAGCCACCCGGCGACGACGTCGGTCAGCCAGTGGGCCGCGAGATAGACCCGCGAGAGCCCGACCGCGAGCGTGTAGGCGCCCAGGGCGCAGTACGCCACGAGCGCCCGGCGGCTGCCGGGCGGCGACTGCCGGGCGATCACGACGGCGAGCACCGTCGCCAGCATCGCGGTCATCATGGCGTGGCCGGACGGGAACGAGTGGGTGGTCAGCTCGACGAGGCGCGCGGGCTGCGGCGGGCGCTCCCGCCCGAACTGCAGCTTGAGCAGGCTCATCAGCGGCCAGCCCGTCAGGATCGTCGCGGACAGGAGCAGCGCATCGTCGCGACGGCCCGCGCGCAGCATGAGCATCGTCAGCGCCGTCGTGACCACGGCGACGGCGACGGTACCGCCGGTGTGGGTGACGGCGGTGACGACGGCGGTCAGCGCGGGTTCGCGGAGCTCCACCACGCCGTCGAGGGTCGTCGTGTCGATGCTCATCGTGGCTCCGGCGGCGAGAGCGCCGCGACGGCGGCGGCCAGTCCCGGGCCGGTGCAGTGCGTCGTACCGCTCTCGTCGACCCACCACGAGACGTCGCGCTCGCCGGTGACCGCGCCGGAGCAGCGCACGGTCAGTCGCTCGTGCACGACGAGGGGTCCGCGCGGCAACGGCCGCTGCGCGACGGCCGCCGCGAGCACCGCGGCGGGCTCGTTCCGCCACCCGGTCGCGCGGCCCGGGCCGGTGACGTGTCCGGACACCTCGGCCGAGGCGAGGGCGACGTCGAGGAGGTCGGCGAGGACCGCTGCGGTCGGCAGGGCGCCGAGCACGAGCCGGTCGGCGGGCACCACGGCGGCGAGCCACGGCCGGTCCAGCACCAGCGCGTCCGCCGCGTCGACGATCGACCCGGCGAGGCTGCGGACGGCGTCGGGCAGGTGCAGGGCGTCGAGGTCGAGCATGCCGGCGGCACTCGCCGCGGCCAGGGCGGCGTGGGCGCGGGCGGTGACGGCCGGGGCGGGGGTGCGGTCGGGGGCGGCGAGGCGGTCGAGAAGCAGCGCGGCCGTCTCCGTGCTCTCGACGCCCGTCGCGGCCAGGCACGGCCGCAGACGGTCCGCGTCCGGGTGCGGGCAGGGGTCGAGCAGACCGGCGAATGCCTCGTCGTCGGGGGCGCGCAGGTGCCCGAGGGTCCGGCCGCCCAGCGACGCGTAGGTGCGCAGCCACCAGGCGGTGTAGCCGCGCCGGTCGCCGAGGGCCGCAGCCGTGCCGGGTTCGGCGACGAGGAGCGACAGGGCCCGATCCCAGCGGGCGTCGTCGACGAGGTCGAGGTCGCGCACCGCCACGAGCGACTCGGGGTCCTCGTCGAGGGTTCCCCACCACTGCTCCTCGTCGGGCAGGTCGTGATCGGGACCGGTGGGCAGCTCGGCACGCAGCACCGTGAAACCCCATCCGACGCCGACGGCCCGCAGCGCCTCGGCGTCGTACTGCTCCGCCACCTGCGGATCGAGGGTGGCGAAGGGCGCGTCCTCGACCAGCACATCCGCGAGGGGCGCCCCCGGCAGCAACAGCTCGTCGGCGGGCACGAGTTCGCCGTCGGCATCGGGCAGGAGCAGCGCCCCCAGCTCTCGGGGCACCGCTTCGGCCGGTACCTGCGCCGCCAGCCGGAGCACGACCTCGGCGAGCTCGGCCGTCGCCTCGTGGTCGTCGACGTCGACGTCCTCGACCGCCGCGAGCAGCGCCGGGTCCGCGAGCAGATCCACCGCCGTGACCGTGCCGGCGCCGAGCCGGGTGAGCAGGGGATGCGCGGCGTCGGGGTGCACGAGGCGCACCCACGGCATGCGCAGATGCCCGACGTCCGTGCCCAGCACGGCGGTCCGCGGCCCGGTGACGGTGCGGCCGTCCGACAGCGGCACCGGGATCGCGGCGAGTTCCTCGGCCACCACCGAGTCGACGACCAGCGGGGTGAGCGCCTCGTACAGCCGGTACCACCACGCAGGCTCGCGCTCGACCCCGGCGAGCAGCTCGGCGATCCGCGCCGGCCCGAGGCGGTGCACGTCGACGGCGCCGAGCGCCGCAGCGTACCGCGGCCCGCACAGATCGGGCCGGATCAGGCCGGGCACGACGTCGGCGAGGACGGCGGCGAGCTCGTCGGTGAGACCGGTCAGCGCGGTGGCCCGGTCCGGGACCAGATCGTCGCCACCGCCGGCCGGGGGCAGCCACGGATGCGCGCGCAACTCCTGCAGCACGGCCTCACGCAGCAGCGCGTCGACCTCGCTGCGCGCGAAGCCGGGAACCGGAACCATCGCCGGCCGCTGCCGCGGCGGCAGCGCCGCGACGAAGCCGGCGTAGCCGCGCGCGAGGCCGGCCACCGGGGCGCCGGGGAGCAGGCGGCGCCGGTCGGGCTGCATCGGTACGTCGGCGATCACCAGCGCGGGCAACGAGAGTTCCTCGTCGGAGCGGGTGGGAGCGCGCAGCACGTCCTGCGGCACCGGCACCGCCACCCCGTCCACGACGGGAACGAGCCAGCGGGCGTGGGGCCCGGCGTACTCCCACCAGGTCCGCTCGCCGACGGCGACGACGCGCAGTCCGGACTCGGCTTCGGTGCAGGTGCGGGTGAGCTCGCGGCCGCCCACCGTGACGGCGGCCAGTGCGGGCAGCTCGAGGAGCAGGTCGACGGCCTCCGCGGCGAACCCGTCGAGCAGCGTCTCCGCGTCGATCCCGGGACGCAGCCGCAGCACCACCTCGGTGTCCCAGCCGGGCGCCGGCGGCATGGACGCGGGCCACGCGAGACGCAGCACCGGGATGCCGGACTCCGGGGCGGGCACGCCGCGGTCGGCCAGCGCGTCCCGGGTGTGCGCGGCGGAGAAGCGGATCGAGCCGGACCGCGAACGGATCTCGATGTCCTCGCTCACCGCGGCCGCGGCGGTGAAGCCGACCCCGAACCGGCCGACCCCGCCGGTCTTGCTCGACGCCCGCAGCGCCGTCAGCGCCTGCACGCCGGCTTCGTCGAGCGGCGCGCCGGTGTTCGCGACGTGCAGGTCGTCGCCGTCGCGCCACAGGCACAGCGCGCCCGGCACGCCCGCGCGCGCGGCCGCGTCGGCGGCGTTCTGCGCGAGTTCGGTGAGCACCCGGTCCCGGTAGCCGGCCCGGACGAGATCGGCCTCGGTGGCGGCATCCTCCCGCAGCCGCGTCGGGGACGACGCCCAGGCCAGCAGGGTGCCCTCGCGCAGCGCCGCGGTCCCGAAGGGGTCGGCGGGGTCGGGGCGCGGCATCCTCAGTCGGTCTGTTCCGGCGGCGCGACCGCGGCCGGCTCGGCAGTCGTGTCCTCGGTGCTCTCGGTGTTCTCGGTGCTCTCGGTGTTCTCGGCGCTCTCCGTGTCCCCGGCGCTCCCGGACCCGGTCTCCTCCGAGGCCTCCGGGACCGTGCCTTCCGCGTCCGTCGGGGCGGCGTCGCGACCGTCCGCGTCGGCGCCGGCCTGGGCGTGCGCCTCCGCACCCGCCTCGGCCGGCGGCAGGGCGACGACCTCCACAGCGGAGTCGTCGTACGCCTCGTGGACCGGGGAGCCCGCGCCGGTCGGCAGGGTGGTGTCCGAGTGGGCGCCGCACCCGTACGCCGAGTGCACCACGTGGCCGTCGGCGGCGAACTCGTTGCCGCACACCCCGAACGCTGCCCGCAGGGAACCCGCGAGGGGAAGGTAGAACCCGCACAGCCGACACGTCGAGGGCGCGGCCTTGGCCATCTCCGAGTCGGGGCCGTAGTCGCCGTCGTACCAGCGCTGGGCTGCCTCGAGGCGGCCCTCGAGGCTCATGACCTGCGTGCGGCCGAGGCCGATCTCGAGGGCCGTCTCGTCGATCTCGGGGTCGCCGGTGGCGACGTAGCCGGGCACGAGGCGCGGATCCCCCGCCGGGGGCGCGAGCAGGTCGCCGGGACCGAGGTCGCCGGGCCGGATCCGCTCGTTCCACGGCACCCACCGCGGCGCGACGAGCGCGTCCGGTCCGGGCAGCAGCGCCAGCTCGCTCACCGTCACCCGGTCCGAGCCGGGTGCGGCGGCGACGACGACGGCCCACTGCCAGCCCCGGTACCCGGGCAGTTCCGCGGCGAACCGGTGGGTGGCAGCGCAGTCGTCCTCGGCCGCGACGCCGAGGTACGCGCCGACGCCGGTCTCTCCCGCGTCCAGCAGCGCGGCCCGCGCGACGTCGACGGCGTCGGCCAGCAGAGGCTGCACGAGCTGTTCGGTAGAGGCGGACGCGGAGCCGGACGCAACTGAGGAAGGCACACCACTCACGGACCCCATTCTGCCGCACGGAACCGCCGCCGCGACCCTCGGCTGCCATCATGTGGGCATGCGCCGCCGTCCGCTCTCCGTCGCGGCCGCGGTCGCCGCCTGCGTCGCGGCAGCCGCGTGCGACTCCGCCCCGGCGGATCCGGGTCCGCCGCCCGAGCGCCTGCGGGCCGAGGTCGTGGCCGTGCATCCGCACGATCCCGCCGCGTTCACGCAGGGCCTCGAGGTGTCCGGCGACGAGTTGCTCGAGGGCACCGGCCTGTCCGGCCGGTCGTGGATCGCGGCGCGGTCGCTGGCCACCGGCGCCGAACGGGTCCGGGTGCCGGTGCCGGACGGCATGTTCGGCGAGGGCATCACCATCGCCGGCACCACGGTGTGGCAGCTGACGTGGCGTGATGGGGTCGCGGTCGCCCGCGACCGGGACACCCTGGCCGAACGCGGCCGCGCCGGCTACGACGGGGAGGGCTGGGGGTTGTGCGCCCAGGACGACCGGCTGGTGATGAGCGACGGCACCGCGGAGCTGACGTTCCGGCACCCCGGGACCTTCGCGGAGACGGGCCGGGTGACGGTCCTGCGCGAGGGCCGCGCCGTCACCCGCCTCAACGAACTCGAATGCACCGACGACGGTGCCGTGTACGCCAACGTGTGGAAGACCGACGAGATCCTGCGCATCGACCCGGACGAGGGCCGGGTGACCGCCGTGGTGGACGCCGGGGCGCTGCGCGAGCGGCTCACCGACGGGCAGCGCGAGCGTATCGACGTGCTCAACGGAATCGCGCACCTGCCCGGTACCGATCGCTTCCTCGTCACCGGCAAGTACTGGCCGTCGGTGTTCGAGGTGCGGTTCGTGCCGTGATCGCGCCGCAGGTGGGGCACGCCACCGAACACCGATCCGCCCGGTGCGACAGAATTGTGCCGTGACCGATTCGGACGAGGAACGCGCACACGACGACGCGGGCCGTGGCGCCGACGTCGGCGGTCGTCCCCGCCGGTCGGCCCGGGCCCCGCACCCCGGCAACGGCAACTATCCGCCGCCGCGGCGCACGTCTGCGCGACGTACCCCCCTGCCGCCGCTGCACCCGGTCGAGGACGCCCGCAGGTACCGGGGCGACGACTTCTCCCGCGAGGAGCGCGCCGGCGCCCCGCGGGCCCCACGGATGCCGCGGAAACTGACGGTCACCCGCGTCGCGGCGCTGCGCAGCCGTGAGCTCACGAGCAAGGGCATCGCGACATTCCGCCGGGCCGCCACCGCGGACGGTGCGGACCGCTCGGGCCTGACGGCCCTGACCTACGCGACGATGGCGAACTTCGCGAGCGACGCGGCGGTCGCCGTGGCCCTGGCCAACACCCTGTTCTTCTCGGCGGCCACGGGCGAGGACAAGACCAAGGTCGCCCTGTATCTGCTCATCACGATCGCCCCGTTCGCGGTGATCGCCCCGCTGATCGGTCCGTTGCTCGACCGGTTGCAGCACGGTCGCCGGCTGGCGCTGGCCACGTCGTTCGCCGCGCGCACCGTGCTCGCCGTGGTGCTGGTGTTCAACTTCGACAGCTGGGGGCTGTACCCCGCCGCGCTGGCGATGATGGTGCTGTCCAAATCGTTCGCGGTGCTCAAATCGGCGGTGACGCCGCGGGTGCTGCCGCCCGAGATCGATCTGGTCCGGGTGAACTCCCGGCTCACGGTGTTCGGCCTGGTGGGCGGCACGATGGGCGCCGGGGCCGTCGCCGCCGCCGCGGCCTGGCTGTTCGGATCGTCCGGCGCACTGTGGCTGTGCGCCGTCATCACGGCGTTCGGCGCGTACCTGAGCATGCGGATCCCGTCGTGGGTCGAGGTCACCGAGGGCGAGGTGCCGGCCACGCTGTCGTATCACGGCGCCGAGGCCCGCACCGAGGTCACCGGGACCCGCACCGAAGTGATTGCGACGCCCGCGCGCGCCGGCGGCGCGAAGAGCCGTCGGCAGCCGCTGGGGCGGGCCGTGCTCACCGGTTTGTGGGGCAACGGCACGATCCGGGTGCTGACCGGCTTCCTGACCTTGTTCATCGCGTTCGTCGCCAAGTCGAAGACCGAGCACGAGCCCCTGGTCCAGGCGGGGATGCTGGGTCTGGTCGGCGCGGCCGCCGCCATCGGCAACTTCACCGGCAACGCGACCGGCGCGCGGCTCACGCTGGGCCGTCCCGCGCTGATCGTGGTGCGGTGCACCGCGGCCGTGACGGTGATGGCGGCGCTGGCCGCCGCGACCGGCAACCTGATCACGGCGGCCCTCGTGGCGCTGGTGGGATCCTGCGCGAGCGCGCTTGCGAAGGTGTCGCTGGACGCGTCGCTGCAGCAGGACCTGCCGGAGGAGTCCATCGCGTCCGGGTTCGGTCGCTCGGAGACGGTGCTGCAGCTGAGCTGGGTGTTCGGCGGGGCCCTGGGGGTCCTGCTGCCGACCGAGTACTGGCTCGGGTTCACCGTGGTCACCGTCGTGCTGGCCCTCGGTCTGACGCAGACGATCCTCACCTACCGTGGAGGCACCGTCGTTCCGGGCTTCGGTGGCAAACGCCCGGAACACGCCACCCAGGAGACCACCGGTCGCATCCCGCGGCCAGGCGGACGTACGACGAGAAACGGAACGTGATGAGACTGCAGCCCCGGACGAAGAAGACGATCGCGATCCTGGTGATCGTGGCGCTGGTCGCGATCGGCGGGCTCACCGCGGTCGTGGTCTCCCTCGTCCGTTCCGCACCGCCGAGCGTGCCCACGGTGACGGCGTACGCGCAGGGCCGTACGGTCACGGTCGAGCCCGGCCTGTGCAGCGCCGACGGCACGTGCGCCGGCCTCGAGGCCGTGATGCTCGAGGTGCCGGCGGGCCGGCCGCTGCAGCTGTCGTTGCCGTCGGAGATCACGGACTCGGACTGGCGGCTGAACGTCACCTACGGTGATCCCCGCACCGGCGAGATCTTCGAGGGGTTCCGCGACTACACGCCCGGTCAGGCCCGGGCCGTGACGGTGCCGTCCGACCCCGGCGCGCAGTTGCTGAATGTGGTGCTGCAGCTTCCCGCCACCGGGGAGCAGGCGCCGGTGTGGGCGATCCAGACGTTCTGATCCCCGTCCGGCATGCGAGAGGGGCCCTCCGGGTGCTGTCCCGGAAGGCCCCTCTCGCGTCGGGTCGGCCCGACGCCAGGCGTCAGGAGTCGAGCTCGCGGGCGACGGCCCGCATCACCTCGGAGATCCGCTGGGCGGTCTTGCGCTCGGGATGGCGGCCCTTGCGCAGCTCCGGCTGCACGGTGGCCTCGAGCAGCTTGATCATGTCCTCGACCATGCCGTGCAGCTCGTCGGGCGTGTGCCGCTTCTGGGGGGCCGCCTCACGCCGCCCTCCTTGGCGCACCGACGGCAGCGGATCGAGCAGTTTCAGGCTGAGCGCCTGCGGTCCGCGACGGCCCGCGGCCATGCCGAACTCCACCCGCTGACCCGGCTTGAGGCCCTCGACCCCGGCCGGGAGCGCGGAGGCACGCACATAGACGTCCTCGCCCTCCTCCTGGGACAGGAAGCCGAAGCCCTTCTCCATGTCGTACCACTTCACCTTGCCGGTAGGCACTGCGTTCACCCGCTCCTCGACAGCCGTGCCCCGGTGGGCACGAGTGGATATGCAAAACAACGCGCCCCGCTTCGAGTGCGGGACGCGCAGACATGCGTCAGTGTACCCGCGGCGGAGTCCACCTTCGAAAGTCCGGCGGCGGCGCGGGCGGGTGGGGAAGCACTACGGTGGAACCCGTGGGCACCTCCAGTTCTTCCGCACCGGGCAACGGCCTGCTCAAGGCCGCGCTGGCATGTTTCCTGGTCGGGATCGTCGCCGTGGTGGCGATCTTCCTGACCCCCGCCGTCACCGACGGCCGGCCGGGCCTGGTGCTGTATCTGCTGACTCTCGCCTGGCCGCTCGGCTTCGTGCTGGCATTGACCTTCGCGCTGCGCTCCGGCCGGCGCTCCCGCGGAAGGGATCGCACGTGAGGATTCTGCTCAACATCATCTGGCTGGTCTTCGGCGGCCTGTGGCTGGCGCTGGGGTACTTCCTGGCAGGCCTGATCTGCTTCGTGCTGATCATCACCATCCCGTTCGGCATCGCCTCGTTCCGCATCGGCATGTACGCGCTGTGGCCGTTCGGCAAGACGGTGGTGGACAAGCCCACGGCGGGGGCCGGGTCGCTGATCGGCAACGTGATCTGGGTCGTCGTCGCCGGCATCTGGCTGGCCCTCGGTCACGTCGTGACGGCGATCGCGATGGCGATCACGATCATCGGCATCCCCCTGGCGCTCGCGAACCTGAAGATGGTGCCGATCTCGCTGCTGCCGCTCGGGAAGGACATCGTCCCGGTGGACAACCGCCCGAGTTACATGTGACGTTCCTCACATAACACGGGCATAACGGCGAGGTCGCGAACCGGCACCGGCGATGGACTTTGGTCCCTACCTGCGACTTCATCCCGCCACACGCGCCACTCACGCGCCGCCCTCGCCGCGCTCGGCGTTATCAATTGGTGACAATCCCCGCCTCGAGCCGTTACCGTCGTCTCCGGCCGGTTGGTTCGGCCACCCCGGGTCCGTCGCGCCAAATCCTGCTCCGCGGATTCCGGGTGTCCCGACGAACGATCCACGGGAGCAGGAAGCGGGGGACCCAACGGTCTCCCAGGGAACACCGATTCCCAGGAGGCACCCGGATCGCCGCCCACGGCGACGGTCCTTGGGGTGAAGCCGAATCGCCCACCGGCGAGGAGGCCGGGCTACCTCTTCAGCCCGAACCCGACAGCTGACCTCGTAGGCGCGTACGGAGAGGAACCGGAACCGACATGAGCGGACGCCATCGCAAACCCACCAACACCGGCCGCACCGTCGCCAAGTTCGCGCTGACCAGCGCGGTTCTCGGCGTCACGGGCGTCGCCTTCAGCGGCACCGCCAACGCCGCTCCCGACTCCGACTGGGACCGCCTCGCGCAGTGCGAGTCCGGCGGCAACTGGGGCATCAACACCGGCAACGGCTACCAGGGTGGCCTGCAGTTCTCCCCCAGCACGTGGAACGCCTACGGCGGCGGCGAATACGCGGCGACCGCCAACCAGGCCACCCGCGAGCAGCAGATCACCGTCGCCGAGCGCGTGCTCGCCGGCCAGGGCTGGGGCGCGTGGCCGTCCTGCTCCTCGAGCCTCGGCCTGAGCAGCGCTCCGACGCAGCGCAGCGCCCCGTCCACGAGCGCCGACACCCTCGCCGGCGTCGACGTCGACGAGCCTGCGGCTCCCGTGCTGAAGGCCACGCCCCCGGTGGTCACTCCGCTCCCGCAGCAGAGTGCCCGTGCCGGGTGGACGAACGGTGTCGAAGCGCTGCGCGCCGCCGGCATCCCGGTCGACCAGGGATTCGTCGATGCGGTCAACGCCGCCCTGCCGAACTGACACTCGGCACAGAAGCACGAAAGAGCCCCGCACCGTTCCGGTGCGGGGCTCTTTCGTGCTTCGATCAGCGGTTGATGACGGTGCGGGGGTGGGTGTACGGCAGGGAGTCGACCGGCAACGGGAACTCCATCTCCTCGCCGTACGGGGACAACGGGCCGGAACGAGTCGAGGACAACTCGGTGACGGCGTGGTCCCCGTCCGCCACCTTGGGCCACCCCGGATCGACATACTGCTTCTTCGAATTGTCAGCCATGCGCTCATTTTGGCAGGCAGGTTCACGGACAGCTACTTCAGGTCTCTAATCTGGTCTCGATGACCGCCACCGACCCCGCCGCGCCGGAGACCGGGCCGGAGTCGCTCGCGCGCTGGCTGAGCGACCGCCGCGACGCCGACCTCGCCGAGCTGCTGCGCGCGCGCCCCGACCTGGTGGTCCCGCCACCCGCGACGATGGCCGTCCTGGCCGGCCGCGCGCAGCAACGTGCCTCGGTGTTCCGCGCCGCCGACGAACTCACCGTCCTCGACTTCGGTGTGGTCGACGCGCTGACCCGGCTGGGCGCCGACCGGGAGCCGGTGACCCGCCGGGCGCTGCTCGACTCCGTGTCCGGCCGCGTCACCGCCAAGAACGTCGACCGGTCCCTCGACCGCCTGCGCCGCCTGTCGCTCGTGTGGGGTCCCGCCGACGGGCTGCGGCTGGTCAAGGCCGCGGCCGAGGCGGTGCCGTGGCGAATCGGCCGCAGTCCCGACCCCGAGCAGCTGCCGGCCCCGGCCGAGGTCGGCGCCCTGCTCGCCGACCTCGATCCGGCGCAGCGCAGCCTGCTCGACACCCTCGCGCGCACCTCGCCCGTCGGGCGTACCCGCGACGCCGCGGCGGGCACACCCGCCGACCGGCCCGTGCAGCGCCTGCTCACCGCCGGGCTGCTGATCCGGCTCGACGACGAGACCGTCGAGCTGCCGCACCGGGTCGGTCAGGCGCTGCGCGGCGAGGCCCCCTTCGACCCCGCCGCCCTCACC
>NZ_JAALEG010000040.1 GCF_011058165.1 Rhodococcus aetherivorans | reverse complement strand
GGCTGATCCGGTCGCCGGATGTGGCACCCTCGGCATCATGACCGTCAAGAGCACCGACCCGTGGCAGACGCCGGCCGTCGAAGTGCTGCGCGCCCACGCCGGAACCAGGGTCGCCGAGATCGACACCAACGGCACCCCGGGCTTCTCCGGCGACAAGGCCACCGGCGAACTGCTCATCGAGGAACGCGGCGCGGTGCTCTCGCGGCTACAGGAGATGCTGTTCGCCAACGGGCGCTCGGGCGACCGCCGGTCGATCCTGCTGATCCTGCAGGGCATGGACACGGCCGGCAAGGGCGGCATGGTCCGCAACGTGATCGGCCACGTGGATCCGCAGGGCGTCGACCACACGTCGTTCGGCGTGCCCACCCCCGACGAGAGGCGCCACCACTACCTGTGGCGCATCAACAAGGCACTGCCGCGGGCCGGGCAGCTCGGCGTGTTCGACCGCTCACACTACGAGGACGTCCTCATCGTACGGGTCCACAACCTCGTACCGGAGAGCGTGTGGAGCGCCCGGTACGACGAGATCAACCAGTTCGAGCGTGAGCTCGTCGACAACGGGACCACGCTGATCAAGGTCGCGATGTTCGTCTCGCTCGAGGAGCAGAAGCGGCGCCTGGCAGAACGGCTCGAGCGGCGGGACAAGCACTGGAAGTACAACCCGGGCGACGTCTCCGAACGCAAGCTGTGGCCGGCCTACCAGGAGGCGTACCAGGCGATGCTCGACAGAACGTCGACGGATCACGCCCCCTGGTACGTCGTGCCCTGCGACCGCAAGTGGTACAGCCGCATCGCCGTCATGGAACTGCTCATCGACGCGTTCGAAGGCCTCGACCTGGACTGGCCGCTCGCCGGGTTCGACGTGGAACTCGAGAAGCGGCGCCTGGCCGAGGCGTGAGGCGGCGGCGGGACCGGACCGTCAGAACAGGTGCGGCGTCTCGCGATGCAGACGGTGGTCGTGATGGACGGTCGTGCCGATCATCGCGATCGCCGACGCGACCGCGACGACGCATACTATGCCGGCGACAAGCGCCCACCCGCCGTTGCCGGAACCCGCGGCGTAGAGGAAGGCCGCAAGACTCACGATCGAGAGCAACGCGAGCATGTATCCGGTCCATGCGACGAACAGATTGAGCTTCATGACCGCTCTCCTTCCTCAGAGCGCCGTTGTCCCTGGTGGAGCCGACAGTACCCCCACAGTGACACAGGTCACAAGTGGGCTGCCGTCGTCGCCGCGGAGGTTTGACGGGCGCCGTACGGGGCATGTCACAACCGTGCAGCCCGCAGCGGTGCCGAACGAGGAGTGGAACAGGCAGGTCCGGCACGAGACCCCCGTGCAGCGGCTGGACCGGAACTGGTCGAGCCTGCTGCAGGAGCTGCGCGTAGTGCAGACCGGCGTCCAGCTCCTCACAGGCTTCCTGCTCACCCTGCCGTTCCAGAGCCGGTTCGACGCACTCACCGACTTCCAGCGCGGCGTCTACCTCGTCACCGTGCTCGCGTCGATCGCGGCCACCATCCTCCTCGTCGCTCCCGTGGGCATGCACCGCCTGCTCTTCCGGCAGCGCCGGCTCCCCGAGCTGGTGAACACCGCGCACCGCTTCGCCATGGCGGGCCTGCTCCTGCTGGGCGTCGCGATGACCGGCGTCGTCGTGCTCGTCGTCGGACTGGTGGTCAATACCGCCGCCGGCATCGCCGCGGGCGTCGTCACGGTCGTGCTGTTCCTGACCCTGTGGGTCGCCTACCCCTGGCGCTACCGGCGGCGGTGACCGGGCTCAGCCGGGCAGCGTCTCGCCACCGATCGGTGCGAGCACCTCACCGCTGTAGTACGACGACATCGTCTCGGAGGCGAAGAAGACGTACGAGGGCGCGATCTCGTCGGGCTGCGCGGCCCGGCCGAACGGGGCCTGCTGCCCGAACGTCGCGACCTTCTCCGCATCCATGGTGGCGGGGATCAGCGGCGTCCATACCGGCCCCGGCGCCACGCAGTTGATGCGGATTCCCCGATCCTGGAAGGACTGCGCCAGCGAGTACGTCAGCGCGAGCACCGCGCCCTTCGTCGCCGAATAGTCGATCAGCGACTTGTTGCCCCGCAGACCGTTGATGGAGGCGGTGTTGATCACCGCGGAGCCGCGGGGCAGGTGAGCGAGCGCCGCCTTCGTCACGTGGAAGTAGCTGTCGATGTTCACCGCGAACGTCCGCCGCCACTGGGCGTCGTCGAGCTCGGCGAGGTCGTCCACCGGCTCCTGGTACGCGACGTTGTTCACCAGCAGATCCAGGCCGCCGAGCGCCGCGGCCGCGTCGGCGACCACCGCGCGACA
This sequence comes from Rhodococcus aetherivorans, assembly GCF_011058165.1. Taxonomy (GTDB): domain Bacteria; phylum Actinomycetota; class Actinomycetes; order Mycobacteriales; family Mycobacteriaceae; genus Rhodococcus; species Rhodococcus aetherivorans. The sequence continues at coordinate 48,317 of NZ_JAALEG010000040.1, read as the reverse complement.
GTGCTCCGCGGCGGCGAGATCGCCCGGGAGCAGATGGCATGCACGGCCTGCACGCCGCACCAGTTCCGCGGTGTGCTCGGCGTCGTCGTGCTCCTCCAGGTAGGCGATCGCGACGTCGGCTCCCTCCTTCGCGAAGGCCACCGCCACCGCGCGCCCGATGCCGGAGTCGCCGCCGGTGATCAGGGCCTTGCGTCCGGCGAGCAGGTCACGGCCCCGGTAGTCCCGCATCTCGTCGCGGGGCTGCTCGGCCATGTCGGCCGTCGCACCGGGATAGTCGATCGTGTGGGGCGGGCGCTCGACGTCCTCGCCCCCGGGCGCCGTGTTCTCGTTGTCGCTGTGGTCACCGTTCATGCCCGGGCGGATACCCGCGCGAACCCGTCCCACACCCGCGCGCCGCAGGGCGTTTCGCACGAATCGGGTCCGGGTATCCGCGCACATGCCTGCGAATTCGCCGACCGTCGTGATGCAGTCCTCCGCCCTTCCGCGGGCCCGGGGCCCTGTCTCCCGAGAGGTGATCGAGCGGCTCGCGCGTCCGGCCGATACCACGATCTGGCCGATCGAGGTGGCCGGGATCGACCCCTACGGCGAGGACGCCCAGCTGGCCCTGACGGTGCTGTACGAACTGTCCTACCGCGGGTTCGACGGAGTCGACGCGGGCTGGGAATGGGCGCCGGGCCCGCTGACCGTCCGGGCCGGCCTCGAGGGGCTGTTCCTGGACCGGCTGCACGCCGACGTGCCCTCGGGCAACGATCCCCAGCGGGTGCTCGACGACCTGTGCCGCGAACCCGAGGACGCGTGGGGCGTGTCCCACCACATCTGCGAACGCGGCACCTGGGAGCAGGTGCGCGAGTTCTTCGTGCACCGGTCCGTCTACCACCTCAAGGAGGCCGACCCGCACTCGTTCGCCATCCCCCGGCTCACGGGCCGGGCGAAAGCGGCGCTCGTCGCGGTGGAGTTCGACGAGTACGGCGGCGGCCGGGCCGACCGCATGCACTCGACCCTCTACTTCGACCTGCTCGCCGCGGCCGGACTCGACCCGGGATACCTGGCGTATCTGGACCGGGTGCCGGCGGAGACGCTCGCGACGGTGAACTTCATGTCCCTGTGCGGGCTGCACCGCGCACACACCCCGAAGCTCGTGGGGTTGTTCGCCTCCGCGGAGATCACCTCCTCCCCGATGGCGCGCCGCATGGCACGCGGCCTCGAACGCCTCGGCGCGCCGAGCGCCTGCATCCACTTCTACACCGAGCACATCGAGGCGGACGCGGTGCACGAGCAGGTGCTGCGCTACGACGTGGTGGGCGATCTGGTGGAACGGGATCCGCGCTGCGCGGGCGACATCGCGTTCGGCGCGGAGGCGATGGAATACCTCGAGGGCCGGCTCGCCGCCTACGTGCTCGAGCGGTGGAACGACGACGAGTCGTCCCTGCTCGGCGCCGGAGCCGTCTGAGCGTCCCTCCGGCCGATCGCCGCCCGGCATCCGAGTCCTCGGGTGCCGGGCGGCCGCCGTTCAGTCCTGCCGGTCGGGCTCCTCCTCCTCGATCAGGTGGACGGCCGCTTCCTCGGCGGAGGCCGCGCCCCCGTCGATCCCTACGTCCGTGCCGAACAGCTCGGAATCCACGTCCTCGGCGGTGCCCTCGTCCGGCGCGACGAGGCGTCCCGCGCGCGCCCGGCCCGCCTCGGCGACGGAGCTGCGGAACTCGTTCTCCCCCTCGTCGTCCTCGCGTTCGGGCTCCTCCTCGCGGAGCCGTTCGTCCAAGGTCTCGTGGCGTTCGAGGCCGACGGGTCGTTCCATCGGCGAGAATCCCTCGTCGAGGACGTCGTCGACACCGCGGTCGATCAGGGAATCCTCCGGCTGCAACTGGTCCTCGTCGTCGACGCTGTACTCGCCGGGGACGCTGTCCCCGGGGTTCTCCGAAGTAGGCATGCACCCGACAATGCCACCGGCGCCGTCCGCGCGCCACGGATCGACGCGAAGTGCACATCCTTCCCACCACGAGCGGTTCGCGAGGTTTCGGCACATCCGATGCGGGTATCCCCTGTGCACGGCCCGGATCCGACCGGCAACGGGCACCGACAGCGAGGTGACACTCATGATCATTCTGGGTTTGATTCTGCTCGTGGTGGGTTTCCTCACCAACATCTCTATCCTGTGGACGCTCGGGATCATTCTCCTGGTGGTAGGCGCAATCCTGGCGATCCTCGGAGCGACGGGCCGGGCTGTCGGCGGCCGGAAGTACTGGTATTGACGCGTGACGACGCGTAAACGCGTTGCGGGGCGGGCGGTTCCTCTCGGGAACCGCCCGCCCCGCGTTGTCCACCGACGTCGTGCGCACCCGGCACGACCGGCACCCCGCCGGAACCGGCGGGTCTCAGCGTGGATCGCGCCGGGACCGGCGGTGACTGGTGTCGCACAGCGGGTACCGCTCGCTGCGCCGGCACCGGCAGATCGCGACGACGAACCGGTCCGATTCCACCTCGTCGCCGTCCTCGGTCACGATGCGCACCGGGCCCTCGACCAGGACGGGACCGCCGCGGACCAGGCGGACGACCCTGGGCTCCGCCCCCGCGGGACCCTCCACCCGCAGTCCCGAGCACAGGCCGGGCACAGCGACGCCCCCGGAAGACGTGTCCCGGGGGCTGCCGTCCGTGGCTACTTCACGGGCAGTGTGTTCGATCGGCACGGATCACCACCACTTCCTCGGTGTCGACGCCCGCGGGCAGTTCGTAACGCGCCCGCAGATACCCGGCGCGGCTGCGCATCACGGGCCCGAACGGGATCCGGCGACGCGCCACGACGGAGGCCTTGAGACCGCCGTCGCGCAACCGGACGAGCGTCTCGTCCACCCCGGAGAACTCCGAATGCACGACGAGAGCGAAACCGCCGGGAGACAACAGGTTCGGCAGGCTCCGGCACAGCGGGTCCAGCACCGCCCGCCCGTCGGCACCGGCATCCCAGCGGGCGTCACCGTCCCCGGCTGCGTGCGGTACGTAGGGCGGATTGGACAGCACCACGTCGAACGGTCCGTGCCGGTCGGCTTCGTCCAGTCCGCCGCGCAGGACCCGGATGGGAAGCTGCCGCGACCGCGCGTTGATACGCGCCGCGAGGACCGCCCGGGGAGCGATGTCCAGTGCCGTCACGGACCCGGCACCGGACATGGCCGCCGACACGGCGATGAACCCTGTGCCGGTGCAGAAGTCGAGCACCTTGGCGCCGGGGGGTGCCGCCGCACGATCGAGTGCGCCGGCGAGCAGATGCGAATCCTCCTGCGGGCGGTACACACCGGGCAGTCGCCACACCCTCCTGGGCGCCGGCACGTTACCGGACCCCGGCTGCGACGGCACGACCCCCGTGGGTGGACCGGGCGAGGGACACGTTGGACTCCGGGCGAGACGTCGTTGTCATACGTGGGAGTACCCCTCCAAGCGGCCGCCCGAAACGTGGTGCGGGCGGAAGGCGGTGACGGCGGTGCGCCGCGATGCGGGAGCCGCGGCGCCGTCCGGACGGTTGCGGAACAACGAGGGCCCGGCACGGTCGGGCTCCCGGCGCGCGCCGGCCGGCGCCGCCCCGGTCGGGGCCAGCGAACCGAGCATGAACGACAGTCCCGCCGCCACGGCGAGTCCGGCCCCGATGCCCGTGACGGCGGAAGCGGAGAGCACACCCACGCCGACGGCGGCGATCACGCAGATGCCCGCGGCGATTGCGGCGACTCCGCCTTCCACCTCGCGCAGCGCCCGCGGCACGAGGGAAGGGTTGTACACCTGCCGGATCGGTGTTCCCACTGGCGTTCCCATGACTTCTGATACCCCGTCGGCGAATCGCTCAACCCCGAAACGTGTGAATCTCCGCGTTCGGCAAGGGCACCGGGAATTCAGCTGCGCATCAGCACGTCCGAGATCGCCCCGTTCAGCCGCCGCCGAACCCTGCCGCCCACGCCGTGGTCGCGCAGGGCCGCCCGGGCCGCGTTCCACCCGCACATCCCGTGGACGCCACCGCCGGGATGGGTGGACGAGCCGGCCAGGTACACACCCTCGACCGGCGTGCGGGGACCACCGAAGCCGGGCAACGGCCGGAACACGAGCTGCTGATGGATCTGGGCGGTGCCGCCGTTGACCGCCCCCCCGACGAGGTTCGCGTTGGCGGCCTCGAGGTCGCGCGGGCGTTGCACGCTGCGGTGCACGACCGAGCTCAGCACCCCCGGCGCGTGCGCCTCGAGTTCGGCGTCGACGCGCCGGGCGAGTTCCTCCGCGGAGGCGTCGTCGGCGACACCGCGCGGCAGATGCGTGTACGCCCAGGCGCTTTCCGTTCCCTCCGGCGAGCGGGCAGGATCTGTGGTGGTCATCTGGCCGAAGATGATGAAGGGATGCTCCGGGACGCGGCCGGTCGCGAGGTCGGCCGACCAGTGCACGAGACCGTCGGCGTCGGCGCCGAGGTGGACGGTCCCGGCCGTCGCGAGCGCCGGCGAGCGCCACGGAATCGGCCGGTCGAACGCGTAGTTCACCTTCACCACGGGCGTGTCCCACTCGAAGCGCCGCAGGTCGTCGCGGACCGCGGCGGGCACGGCGTCCGCGGGCAGGAGCGAACCGAACAGTGCCGGCGCGGACACGTCGGCCAGTACCGCGCGCCGTACCCGGAACCGCTCCCCCTGCTCGGTGCGGACCTCGGTCGCCACACCGCCGCCGACCTCGATGCCGGTGACCTTCCGGCCGCACAGGATCCGGGCCCCGCTGCGTTCGCCGCGCCGCGCCAGGGCCGCCGCGAGCTCCCCGGCGCCGCCCTCGGGCACCGGATAGCCGACGTCCTGGGCGAGCATGGTCAGGACGTATCCCATGATTCCGCTGCCCGCCGAGTCCACGGGGGTGTCGGCGTGCATGGCGTTGCCGAGCAGCAGCAGCCGCGCGTGCTCACCGCCGAACAGTTCCTGGGCCATCCGGCGGGCGGGCAGCGCCAGCATCCGCATGAAGCGCAGTGCGTCCGCGGTGCCGAGCCGGCGGATCAGCCCCGCCGGGCCGCGCACCGGTGGGAACGGCTCGAACAGGGTGCTCAGGAAGGGCTCACGGATGCCCTTCCACTGCTCGGCCAGGCGGATCCAGGTGGTCCCGTCGCCGGGGTGGCGCCGTTCGAGTTCCGCCGCGGTCTCGGTGACGTCCGGATAGACCACCGCGGCGTCCTCGTCGTCCGGCCCGGCGGCGTGCCCGTACACCCGCGGCGCCCGCCGCAGCCGCAGCCCGTGCGACGCGAGGTCGAGCGCGCGGAACGCCGGGGACGCCGCCGCGAGGGGGTAGAAGGCGCTGAACAGGTCCATACGGAAGCCCGGATGCAGTTCCGCCGTGCGGACGGCGCCGCCGATCTCGTGCTGCTCCTCGAGCACCAGGACGTCCCAGCCGGCGTCGGCGAGCACGGCCGCCGCGGTCAGGCCGTTCTGGCCGGCGCCGACGACGACGGCGTCGACGGTCTCGGTGCTCACTCTCCGACGCCCTTCGGCTCCGTGGCGTGTTCGGCCATGAGCATGAGCCGGCGCAGGCACTCGACGTTGCGCGGCAGCACCAGCCGGGCCTGGATCGCACCGGGTACGAACTGAGCCGGGCCGGCGGCGGCCTTCTCGGCCATCTCGATCCGGCACCCCCCGGGCCGCTCGTGCAGGCGCATGGTGATCTCGGCCTGCCCGGCCGGCCACGCCCGCGCACGCAGCTTCAGCTCCCTGCCGGGGATCGATTCCACCACCTCGGTATGGTCGTTCAGCAGGGCGGGCCACACCCCCACCGAGTGGTGGATGCGGCTGCCCACCGCCGGCCACGCGTCGTCCACGGCCCGGATGCGGGAGGCGCCCACCACCCAGCCCGCGTACGACCAGCCGTCGGCGAGGACATCCCACACCTGTTGCGGCGTCGCCGTGGTGTCGCGCTGCGCTGTTTCGCTCATCCCGATACCCTCTCTCGTCGCTCCGCCGCGAGTGGTCACGGCGGCACGCGGCGCCCGACGGTCCCGCGGCCGAGCAGGACGCTCATCGTCTCGAGCGGCCCGCGACTGCGCAGGACCGGGCTGTCGGTGCCGGCCTCGGCCTGCATACCCGCGATGGCCTCGCGCCACACCTGGGGGCCCGGAACGGTCGGTGCCCAGTCCAGGTCTCGGCGGGCCCGGTCACAGTCGAGCATCGGGGTGTTGTAGGCCAGGTCGATCCATCCGCCGGCGATCGGTTGCAGGTGGACCTGCCAGGTCGCCTCGACGACGGCCCGCAGCACCTGCCGCGGTACGGGGATCGCACGGGCCCCGAACGCCCCGGCGATGTCGCCCGCACGCAGCGGTTCGGGGGTCGCGAGGTTGAACACGCCCGGCACCCGCCGCTCCAGGGCGGCATCGAGCGCGGCGGCCACGTCGTCGGCGTGCACGGCGGGGATCGAAGTTCCGGGGTCCACGGGCAGCAACGGCAGGTGACGGAGCACGACGTCGGGCACGTATCCCGGCACCGCGTAGCGGCGCAGCGCGCTGCCGCCCGCGTACTGGCCGATGAAGCCCGGCCGGAAACGGGTGACGATCGGCGCCGCGGCCGCGCCCTCGATCCGCTCGTCGAGCAGCCGCTCCGCCGCGACCTTGTCGACGCTGTACGCGCACGATTCGATGCCGGTCGCGGGCCACGACTCGTCGACCGCCCGGCCGTAGGCCCCGGCCGCGTACACCGCGGCGGAGGACATGTGCACCAGGTGTCCGACGCCGGCGGCGAGGGTCGCCCCGATCACGGCGGCGGTGCCGTCCACTCCGGTCCGGCGCAGATAGTCCCGCCGGTGCGAGGGCTGGAAACCCCAGGCCAGGTGCACGACGGCGTCGGCCCCTTCGAGGAGGGGGCGCAGCCCGGTCTCGGCGCCGGGTGCGGCGAGGTCGACGCTGTGCCAGGTCACGCCGTCGTAGGGGTCGGTGGGCGGTGGCACGCGCCGGGCGACGGCCACGATCTCCGGCGGCTCCGATCGCCGGGCGAGGCGCCGCAGCAGGGCGGTGCCGACGTTGCCGCTGGCGCCGGTGATCACGATGCGCTGTCTCATGATCGCAGGAGATACCCCGCCGATCTGCGTCGTACACCCGTCTGGCAGGTTTCACCCGGTCGGGGCGGGGTATGCCCGTGGGCATGACGGACTCGCAGATGGAGATCCTGTATTCCGGGACGGAGTCGGCGGCGTGGCTGGACGGTCCCGCCGAGGTGCTGCGGAAGCAGGTCGGGCGGCTGGCGGACAGCCCGATCGGGGCCGTGCTGCACGGCGCTCCCGTGGGCCACCCGCTGCACCCGGCGCTGGTGGCCGTCCCCATCGGGGCGTGGACCGCGGCCGGCGTCTTCGACGCCCTGCGACAACCCGAGACCGCGCGGCGGCTGATCGGGCTCGGTCTGCTGGCGACGCCGCCGACGGTTCTGGCCGGCTGGGTCGACTGGGTGCACACCGACACCGTGCAGCGCCGGGTGGGGTTGATCCACGCGGCCGTCAACGGCGCCGGAGCAGCCCTCATGGCCCTGTCCTACCGCCAGCGCCGCCGCAGTTCCGGTCCCGGCGCGGTGACGCGTAGCGCCGCCGGCGCGGTGACGCGTAGCGCCGCCGGCGCGGTGACGCGTAGCGCCGCCGGCGCGGTGACGCTGAGCGCCGCCGGCACCGTACTGATCGGGCTGGGCGGCCTGCTGGGCGGGCACCTCGCGTACTCGCTCGGCGCCAATGTGCGCCCGCCCGAGGTGCCGAACGCCCCCGTCTACGATCCCGTCCTCGCCGACTCCCCCGGCGATACGGCCTGAGCGAGGCCGCACCGCAACGCGAACCGCGCGTCCGCCACCGCGGGCGCCGTCTCCTCCCCATTTCGAAGGACATGCATGAACCCCGCTCCCCGAGACGGCAACGACGACAGCGCGCCCTCCGCCTTCGTCTTCGCACCCACTCCCCTGCTCACCGTCACCATCGAGTCGTCGCCGTCGGATGTCCCGGAACTGCACGTCCACGCCGGCGGGCAGGGCTTCTGGATCGCCCGCATGGCGGTCACACTCGGCCTGAAGGTGCGGCTGTGCGGCACCTTCGGCGGCGAGACCGGCCCCGTCGTCAGCGATCTCATCGCACAGGAAGGCGTATCGGTGCGATCGGTGTTCACCGCCGGCCAGAACGGCTCGTACGTGCACGACCGCCGCGGGGGTGAGCGTGAGGAGATCGTGGAGGTTCCGCCGCCGACGCTCAACCGGCACGAGGCCGACGACCTGTTCGGCGCGGCGCTGGCCGAGGGCCTCGAGGCGGACGTGGCGCTGCTCGGTGGCCCGCATTCCGACCGGGCGGTGCCGCACGACGTCTACACCCGGCTGGCGGCCGACCTGACCGCCCTGGGTGTTCCCGTCGTCGCCGACCTGTCCGGCCCCACCATGACCGCGGCGCTCGAGGGCGGTCTCGCCGTGCTCAAGGTCAGTCACGAGGATCTCCTCGAGGACGGCAGGGCGAAGTCCGAGGACATCGACGACCTCACCGCGGCCATGAAGGAACTCGTCTCGCAGGGCGCCCGCAACGTGGTGCTGTCTCGCGCCGGCGACCCCGCCCTCGCCCTCGTCGACGGCGAGCTGTGGGAAGTCGTCGCGCCGCCGCTGAACATCGCCGACCACCGCGGCGCCGGCGACTCCATGACCGCCGGGATGGGCGCCGCGCTAGCCGCCGGAGCCACGATGGTCGAAGCCCTGCAGCTCGGTGCCGCGGCGGGCGCCGTCAACGTCACGCGGCACGGGTTGGCCACGGGGCAGCGAGAACTCGTCGACAAGGTCGCCGAGAGCGTCGAGGTCCGGCCGTTCGCGAAGGGGAAGAGCGGGAGGTAGGAACGTGAGAGCGCTGATCGTCAACGACGACGGGGTGGACAGCCACGGCATCTCGGTGCTCGCCCGGGTGGCGGTGGACGCCGGTCTCGACGTGGTGGTGGCCGCCCCCCATGCCGAGCGCAGCGGCGCCAGCGCGTCGCTCAGCGCACTCGAGGAGGACGGCCGGCTCGTCGTCGCGCCGCGGGCGTTCCCGGACCTGCCGGACACGACGGTGCTCGCCGTCGAGGCGTCGCCGGCCTTGATCGCCTTCGTCTCGATGTACGGGGCGTTCGGCCCCAAACCCGACATCGTCCTGTCGGGAATCAACCACGGCCCCAACACCGGCCACGCGATCCTGCACTCCGGCACGGTCGGCGCGGCGCTCACCGGAGCCAACCACGGCAGCCTGGCCCTGGCGGTCTCGCTGTCCGGTTCGGTCCACGAGCACTGGGAGGGTGCCGAGGTCGTCGCCCGGCACGCCCTGCAGTGGGTGCTGACGCAGGGCACGCCCGGCACGGTGCTCAACGTCAACGTGCCCGACATCCCGCTGAGCGAACTGCGCGGCCTGCGCACGGCACCGCTCGCGGCGTTCGGCGCCGTGCAGGCCGACATCGGCGAAACCGACCAGGACCCGGACGACGGGGAGCGCCAGTACGTCACCGTGACCTTCAGCGACATCCGGGCCGACGAGGCCGAGGACACCGACGCGGGCCTGCTCGCCCAGGGCTGGGCGACCGCGACGGCGTTGCGCTCCCCATTCGAGGCCGCCGACGTCGACACCGCGGATCTGCCGCGTACCGCGGCCGACCTGGTGTGACGCCGGCGGCACCGGTCAGGGCTCGAGCTGGATCTTGATCGCGCCCTCCTGCTTGCGCTGGAAGATCTCGTACGCGTGCGGGGCGTCCGACAGCGGCAACCGGTGCGTGGCGAAGGTGTCCACTCCGAGCGGATCGTCGTCGGTGAGCAGCGGCATGATCTGCGGCACCCAGTGGTTGACGTTCGCCTGACCCATCCGCAGCCGGATCTGCTTGTCGAACAGGGTCATCATCGGCATCGGGTCGGTCATGCCGCCGTACACGCCGCTGAGCGAGAGGGTGCCGCCCCGGCGCACCACGTCGATCGCGGTGTAGAGGGCGTGCAGCCGGTCGATACCGACGTGGGTCATCAGCGGCGCGGACAACGCGGACGGCAGCAGCCCCGTCGCGGTCTGCAGGGCGGTGGCGACGGGTGACCCGTGCGCTTCCATGCCGACCGCGTCGATCACCGAGTCGGTGCCGCGGCCGCCGGTGCGGTCGCGGATCATCTCGCCCAGCGAGTTCCCGGCCTCCTTCAGGTCGATGGTCTCGATGCCGCGGGTGGCGGCGCGCGCGAGCCGCTCGGGCACCATGTCGACACCGATCACCCGGTGGCCGCGGTGCACGGCGATCCGTCCGGCCATCTCGCCGATGGGCCCGAGGCCGAGCACCGTCACCGAACCCCCGTCGGGCACATGCGCGTACTCCACGGCCTGCCAGGCGGTGGGCAGCACGTCGGACAGGTAGACGAACCGCGAGTCCGGCGGCCCCTCCGGAACCGAAATGTGGGTCGAATCCGCATGCGGCACACGCAGATACTGCGCCTGGCCACCGGGCACGCTCCCGTACAGCTTCGAATACCCGAACAGCGCCGCGCCGGTGCCCTGCTCGGTGACCTGGGTGGTCTCGCACTGGGAGAACAGGCCGTCCCCGCACATGAAACAACTGCCGCACGAGATCTGGAACGGAATGACCACGCGGTCGCCGGGTTTGATCGAGGTGACCTCGGAACCGACCTCCTCCACGATCCCCATGGGCTCGTGGCCGAGGATGTCCCCCGGCGACATGAACGGTCCGAGCACTTCGTACAGGTGCAGATCCGAACCGCAGATGTTGGTGGTGGTGACGCGGATGATCGCATCGGTGGGCTGCTCGATCCTCGGGTCGGGGACCGTATCGACACTCACCTTCCGCTTGCCCTGCCATGTCACTGCTTTCATCGCCGATCCTCCCGCCCGGTGGTCCGGGCACCTCTCGTCGTGGACTGCGCGGCGCACTGCCGGACCGGCACCATGACGCACTGCCGGACCGGCACCATGACGCACTGCCGGACCGGCACCATGACGCACTGCCGGCTCTGCACGGCCTACCCCGCACGACGGGGCGCAAACCTCGACCGGCCCGGCGCAGGACCGGTGACCGGCGCGGGTTTCCCGGGCGCGACACGGGGCATTCCTCACAGGTGACCTCACTGTGGCTCTCCCGCACCGACACCGCCCGCACCGACGACACGCCGTGGCCCGAGGGCCCGGCCCGCTTCGACACCGTGGTGGTCGGCGCCGGCCTCACCGGCATGGCCACCGCCCTCCTGCTCGCGCGCGCCGGCCACCGCGTGGCCGTCCTCGAGGCCCGCACGGTCGGCGCCGTCACCACCGGCAACACCACCGGCAAGATCAGCCTGCTGCAGGGCAGCACCCTCTCCAGCATCGCCCGAGGCCATTCCCGCGACGTCCTGCGAAACTACGTGGCCGGCAACCTCGAGGCGCAACGGTGGGTGGTGCAGCTGTGCCGGGAGCGGGGCCTGCCGATCGAATCCGCGGCCGCCTTCACCTACAGCGCCGGCGAGGAGGGCGTGGCCACGGTGCGCGCCGAGCACGAGGCCTGCCGCGCGGCCGGTCTCGACGCCCGCATGACGACGGAGACGGAACTGCCGTACCCCGTGGCCGCGGCGGTGACGCTGCCGGATCAGGCGCAGACCGATCCGATGCCGTTGCTGCACGAACTGGCCCGCGAACTGCGGGAGCGCGACGGCGCCCTGTTCACCGGCTGCCGGGTCCGGAAGGTCCGCTCGGACCGGAACGGATGCGTCGCGGTCACCGATCACGGCGAGGTGCGGGCCGGGCACATCGTGCTGGCGACGGGGACGCCGATCCTCGACCGCGGCGGGTTCTTCGCCCGGCTCGAGCCCCAGCGGTCGTACGCGGCCGCGTTCGAGGTACCGGGCGACATTCCGAGCGGGATGTATCTGTCGGTGGATTCGCCGACGCGGTCGCTGCGCACGGCCTACGGGGGGCGGTACTTCCTCGTCGGCGGCAACGGCCACACCGTCGGGCGGGCACACGACCATCGGGGCGCCGCGGACGATCTCGTGGCGTGGACGGGCCGCCACTTCCCGGGTGCGAAGACCGTGGCGCGCTGGTCGGCGCAGGACTATGCGACGCTCGATCACCTGCCGTACGTGGGCCCGCTGCTTCCCGGCAACGATCGGCTGCTCGTGGGCACCGGCTACGGCAAGTGGGGCATGACGAACGCGGTGGCGGCGGCGCGGTTGCTGTCGGCCCGCATTCTCGGCGAGACGGCTCCGGAATGGGAGTCGGCGTTCCAGGCCTGGAGTCCCACAAAGCTTTTCGATCTTCCGGCAGCAACCCGGCTCAATGCCGCGGTCGCGGTGGAGATGACGCGCGGATGGGTGCGGGCCGAGTTGTCCGGCGACGGCGCGTCCCCGCCGGAGGGCCGCGGCACGGTACGCCGGGAGAAGCTCCGCCCGGTCGGGGTGTGCACCGTCGACGGCACCACGCACCGGGTGTCCGCGGTGTGCCCCCACCTCGGTGGCGTGCTGCGATGGAACGACGCGGAAGCCTCCTGGGACTGCCCGCTGCACGGCTCCCGCTTCGCCGCGGACGGGCGTCTGCTCGAAGGCCCTGCCACCCGGGATCTGGCACCGGAGTGACGTTTCCCGGTCGCCGGCCTCGGGTACGCGATCGGGGAACCTTCCCACGACGAAAGGACGACTTCGCGATGAGCGCTTCAGGGAACGGCCGGCTGGCGGGACGCACGGTCGCCGTCCTCGCCACGAACGGCGTCGAGGAGGTCGAGCTGGTCGAGCCGCGCCGGGCAGTCGAGGAGGCGGGCGGCACGGTGCGCCTGCTGTCGCTCGAACCCGGCGAGATCCAGGCCATGAAGTCCGACGTGCACGCGGCCGGCCGGCACCCGGTCGACCAGGTGGTGTCGGAGGCGTCGGTGTCGGACTTCGACGCGCTGATCCTGCCTGGCGGTACCACGAACCCCGATCATCTGCGCCAGGACCCCGCCGCCGTGGCGTTCGTGCGGGACTTCGTCGAGTCGGGCCGGCCCGTCGGGGTGATCTGTCACGGCCCCTGGACACTGGTCGAGGCCGACGTGGTCCGGGGTCGGACGCTGACGTCCTACCCCAGCGTCCGCACGGACATCCGCAACGCGGGCGGGAACGTGGTCGACGAGGAAGTGGTCGTCGACGGGAACCTGGTGTCGAGCCGCAATCCGAGGGATCTGCCCGCCTTCTGCGCCACCCTCGTCGAAGTGTTCGCGAACGCCGAGCAACACGCCGGCTAGATCACCTCACCTCACGCGATCCCGCAGCGGTAGTGCCCGTCACCGGAGGCATAATCGTTGCATGAGGGAACCGATCGTGGACGCCGGCGACACGCCGGTGGACGACGCCTTCGAACGGGTCTTCGCGAGCGGGAAGCCGCAGCGGGTCGGGAGTTTCCGCTACCTGATCGACGACGACAGGTGGGAATGGTCGGACGACGTGGCGCGGATGCACGGGTACGCCCCGGGGACCGTACGGCCGACCACCGACCTGCTGCTCAAGCACAAGCATCCCGAGGACAGGGCCCACGTCGCGGCCATGCTGGGCGCCCTGCAGCGCAACGGCGAGCCGTTCAGCAGCCGGCATCGCATCATCGACACGCACGGGACGGTCCGGCCCGTCGTCGTGATCGGCGACCGCCTGCTCGACGAGCGAGGACGGGTGATCGGCACGGCCGGTTTCTACCTGGACCTGTCCGACGCGTACGACGACGAGGTCCGGCACAGCGTCGACGAGGCGGTCTCGGCGCTCGCGCACCACCGTGCGGTCATCGAACAGGCCAAGGGCATGCTCATGGCGGTCTACGGGATTCCGGCGGACCGCGCCTTCGAGATCCTCGCCTGGCGGTCCCAGGAGTCGAATGTCAAGCTCCGCACGCTCGCCGAGCAACTCGTCCGGGACGTCACCACCGGACTCGACGCACCGGCAACGCTTCGCACCGCCTTCGACCATCTGCTCATGACCGCGCACGAGCGGATCCCGTCGCCGCGGCAGCCCGCGGGTCCGGTCACGGACTCGGCTGCGGAAGCTCGCACTCCACCTTCGGATTGACTCCGGCGTAGTTGAGGGGCCCCGCGATCACCGTCACCGCGACGGTGGCGAAGTCGGCGCAGCTCTGCTCGGCTTCTGTGAAGTACCCCCGCTGCCCGGCGGCGATCGCACCGATCACCAGCCACACCAGCACAACGAACGTCAGGATACGCATCGCTCCTCCTCCGGGGCGAAGACCCGGGAGCCGAACGGCCCCCGGGTCGTGGACGAACGACGGGCGCGACCGCCTGCGCGGCCGGTCACCGATTCACTGCGATGCGGATTCACTGCTGATGCGAGCGCTGGCGCGCCTCGTCGACCTCGGCGTCGGCGCGTGCCTTCTCCGCCTCGGCTTCCTTCTTCGCGGCCTCGCGCTGGCTGTCGGCCTTGTCCTGCTGGGCCCGTCCCTCGCGGGTGAGTTCGTCGCTGCCGACGACGGCGCCGGTCGCCTCCTTGGCCTTTCCCTTGACGTCTTCGACGACGCCCTTGACGCCTTCGCTCGGACCGCTCGTGTTCTCTGCCATGCGACTCTCCCTCAGTCGGCGTTCCTCACTTGCGAACCACGGGTACCCCGCCGGCACCCCGGCAAATCGTGCAGGACTGCGCCACCTACATCAGAATCCCCATGATCACCATGAGAAAGAGGACGACGATCAGCACGATCGCAGCGATCGTCAGAATCCCCTTGGGCGGGAATCGGTTCCGCGTCCGCGGCTCGGGGGCCGACAGACCGGAGGCCTAGCCCGAGTCGGGTGGTGTCGACCCCGGTGCCACACCCCTGCCGCGTTCGAGATCGGGGGTGCGGGCAGGCTCGGGATCGGTGCCGGGATGCGCGTGTGGGTCAGGGACGTTCCGCGGATCGGGGGTGTTCATCGCCCACTCCTGTCCCTCGGCGGCCTGCAGCCCCGGGGAACTCGCCGAGGGGCGCGGCCGGAGCATGGGGCCCCCGTCGATCGAGTTCCCGGCGTAGTCTTCGGCCAATCCGCCGCACCGCCCAGGTTGAAGCGGACAGTACGGGGTATGCGCGGGTCATGACCGAACCACTCGAGCCCGCCCAGCGCGCCGGCCAGCCGGAGAGCACCCGCTCGATCGTCCAGCTCGGCGCACTGTCGGCAGGCACGCTCTTCCTGGTCGTCGGGATCGCCGGCTTCGTCCCCGGGGTGACGGGCAACTACGACGAACTGGCCTTCGGCCACGAGTCCGGCGCCCTGCTCCTGGGCGTGTTCGCCGTGTCCGTCCTGCACAACGTGGTGCATCTGGTCTTCGGTCTGGCGGGCGTGGTCGCGGCGCGGCGCGCCGATCTGGCGCGCTGGTACCTGATCGTCGGCGGCCTGATCTACCTCGCACTGTTCCTGTACGGGCTGATCGTCCGGCCGGGGGGCAGCGCCAACGTCTTGCCGGTCAACGATGCGGACAACTGGCTGCACCTCGGCGTGGCGGTGACCATGCTCGGCCTCGGCCTGGCGGCACCGCGGATCCGGCCGGCGACGACGGTGTGAGCCGTTTGACGTGACCGAGGGTGGGGCACCCGATCCGGAGGACAGATATCGGAGAGGAGGACCGTGATGACCACGTGCGACACCTGTGGCAACGACTACGACAAGACCTTCACCGTCACCCGCGGCGACGTCTCGGGCACGTTCGACAGTTTCGAGTGTGCCGCACAGGCAATGGCCCCGCAGTGCGCCCACTGCGGTTGCCGCATTCTCGGGCACGGGGTCGAGGCCGACGGCACCATGTATTGCTGCGCGCACTGCGCCCGGCAATCGGGTCAGGCTGCGCTCACCGACCGCGCCGACCGGGCGTAGGGAGATGCTGTGACGCAGGATATGGAGAAGCGATGGCGGGACCCGCGCGCCGCCCGCGCGGCGGTGCGGTACGCGGCCGTGATCGTCGCCGCCGCCCTGCTGCTGATGGCGGCGGTCGTGATCTGGGCCGCCGCGAGCGGTGACCGATGCGCCGACGAGGAATTCCTCGTGTGCACCGACCCTGCGCGGCTCGTCCTGGCCGTCGGCCCCACGGCGATCCTGCTCCTCGGGGCCGTCGGTGCATTCGTGCAGACCTACCGGGTGTGGCGCTCGGGCGGGACGTGGCCGATCTGGCACGGCACGGGCTGGGGGCTGATGGTTCTGACCCTGGTGTACGGGTCGATCTCGTCCGGCGTCCTCGTCGGGGGCTGAACCGCTCAGACGACGACCGGACGGGATTTCGAGGGCGACCCGCCCGGGGGTTTCGGGGCGACCCGCCCGGGGGTTTCGGGGCGACCCGCCCGGGGGTTTCGGGGCGACCCGCCCGGGCTATCCCTGCGTCCCGGGGCGCGGTGCCCCGCGCACCCCGATGGAGGAACGATGATCCGATCCAGCCCGTATCCCAGGGTGCAGCGCACCCGGATCCAGGGTTACGCCTTCGCGATCGGCATCGTGTTCCTCCTCATCGGGGTGCTCGGATTCGTGCCCGGACTGACCAGCGGGTACGGCTCGATGGCCCTCGCGGGGCAGGAGTCGAATGCGCATCTGCTGGGCCTGTTCCGGGTCTCGATCGCCCACAACGTGCTGCACCTCGCCTACGGTGCGGCGGGGATCCTCGCCGCCCGAGGGATCCGCGCGTCGCGGATCTACCTGATCGCGGGCGGCGCCGGGTACCTTGCGTTGTCGGCCTTCGGCATGGTCCTCGGCCACGACAGCCACGCCAACGTGGTGCCGGTCAACGCGGCCGACAACTGGCTGCACCTGGTGCTGGGTGTGCTGCTGCTCGTCCTGGCGGTCGATCCCCGCGGCAACCGCCCGCCGAAGCTGCCGAAGCCGGTGTGACCCGCGCCCCGACGGGGGGTTCGCTTCGGGAGAGCCGGATCAGGCCGGAACCCGCAGGGCGTGGATCGCACTCTCGAGCGAGGCGTGCGCGTGGACCGGGTCGCCGAGCACCCGCAACAGCCGGTGTACCGGCCGTCCGCCCACGAGGGCCCACCGGGAACTTCGGCGCCGGGCCAAGGTGTCGAGCTCGTCGAACACGGTCAGGCCCGCCGACCCGAAGAACTCCACGTCGGAAAGATCGAGCACCAGGCGCGACGACGGGTGCATCTGGTCGCCGGCGTAGCTGCGCAACGCCGGGGCGTTGCGCATGTCGAGCTCGCCCGCCACGGCGACCCGGACGAGGCCGGAACTGATTCTCTCCGTGGAGAAATCGGCACCCGCGGACGTATGGAAGGAGACCGGTGAGCGATCCGATCGGGTGACCCACAGCGATGTGACTTTGCGCTGAGAAACGACAGACATGAGCTTCCCATCGTGGAAAGAGGATGGAAGCGTCGACAGAGCGGGGACCGCACCGACACCGGTCACCGCGGATGTGCGGCGCCTCCGAGTCAGGCTGTGTGCTCAACCTCACCCATACCCTACGGCAGCCCCTGCGGCACCGCAAAGGGCGGATCGACGTGGCGCGGCGCCGCCCCGGCGGCGCGCGTTTCCGCATGATTGAGAACCCCGCGCCGCGGGTAGTCTCGCCAGGAACCCCCGCTCGCCCGGGCCCCCACCTGCCGCAACGGAGAAACGACACACATGGCGAACACGGCATCGATCGACTCGGCCCTCGAACGCACCCACCCCGTAGTGGAGTTGCGGGTACGGGCGGAACCAGGCCAGCTCCCCGTCCTGCGCGCGGTCGCTGCCGCCATCGCTCTGCAGCAGGGCTTCGACCTCGACGCGGTGGCCGACGTCAAGCTCGCGATCGACGAGGCGGGCACCCGGCTGATCACCCGGGCCCCGCAGGGCGCAACGTTGTCGTGCCGGTTCCAGGCCATGCCGCCGGCACTGCGGATCAGCGCGTCCGCTCCGACGGTGGACGGCGGACTGACGGCGGACTCGCGGACCTTCGGCTGGCATGTGCTCAACGCACTCGCCGACTCGGTCGAGGTGAACGTGGACGAATCCGACGAGGGCTCCGTCACCACGATCGACGTGTCCCTGACCGACAGCAGCGCTGTTCTGTGACGGGGACCGGCGCCCAACGGCGCAGCGGCCGAGCCGCCGACGAATACGCCGACGTCATCCCCCTCTTCGAGGAAATGGTGACGTTCGACGAGGACGATCCCGCGCGCGGAGTCTTGCGGGACAGCCTGGTCGAACGATGCCTGCCCCTCGCGGAACACATCGCCCGCCGGTTCGACGGCCGCGGCGAGGCATTCGACGACCTCCTGCAGGTCGCCCGCCTCGGCCTGGTCAACGCCGTGGACCGTTTCGACCCCGAGCGGGGCTCGGACTTCGTGTCCTTCGCGGTTCCGACCATCATGGGCGAGGTGCGCCGGCACTTCCGCGACGCCGGTTGGGCGGTGCGGGTGCCGCGCCGGATGAAGGAGATGCATCTGGCGCTGAGCAAGGCGACCGGGGAACTGTCACAGCGCCTGGGCCGCGCCCCCACGGCTGCCGAACTCGCCGCCGAGCTGGGCCTCGATCCGGAGGAGGTGGCGGAGGGCCTCGTCGCCGGCAACGCGTACCAGGCGGTCTCTGTCGACCGTCCGGCCCCGGCCGGGGACGACGGCGTCACCCTGGCGGACACTCTCGGCGACTACGACGCCGCGCTCGCGCACGTGGAGAACCACGAGGCACTGCGCCCGTTGCTGGCTGCGCTGCCGGAACGTGAGCGCACGGTCGTGCTGCTGCGGTTCTTCGGGAACATGACCCAGACCCAGATCGCCGAACGTGTCGGCGTGTCCCAGATGCACGTGTCCCGGCTGCTGACGAAAACCCTCGCCCAGCTGCGCGAACAACTGGGCGAGGGTTTCTAGGACCCGCAGGCCCGGGCGTCGTCATTCCTTCCCGGGCCAGGTGCCGGTGACGCGGCGGAAGCCCACCGCGCTCGCGCGGTTCGCCGCCGCGCTCACCGCACCGAAGATCGCTCCCTGCACGGCGGCGGAGACCAGCACCTCCCGCCACCCGAAGCGGCTGTCCATGGCCTCCGGCGGATCGTCCTGGCCGGCGCCGAGCGCCCACACCTTCCTGAACACCATGCCGGCGGCAACGCCCGCCAGGGAACTCACCACGAGGCTCACGGGCCGGTACAACGCCTTCTTCACATTTCCTCCACGTCTCGAGATACGTGGCGGGAGTACCCGGCCGCCGCGGTCTCACACCTGCCCGCCCGGCTCAGATGGTGGCGGCGTCGATCACGAACCGATAGCGCACGTCGCTCGCGACGACGCGGTCGTACGCCTCGTTGATCCGGTCGGCCGAGACGACCTCGATCTCCGCGCCGATGCCGTGCTCGGCGCAGAAGTCGAGCATCTCCTGCGTCTGCGGGATGCCGCCGACCATGGAACCGGCGAGGCTGCGCCGGTTCTGCGCGAGCGAGAACGCCCGGACCGTGAGAGGGTGTTCGGGCAGGCCCAGCTCGACGAGGGTGCCGTTGCGGGCGAGCAGCGACAGATAGGCATCCAGGTCGAGGTTCACCGAAACGGTGTTGACGATCAGGTCGAACGTGCCCCGCAGATCCTTGAAGGTCTGCGGATCGGTCGTTACGCGGTAGTCGACGGCACCGAAGCGCAGCCCGTCCTCCCGCTTGGCCGGCGAGTGCCCCAGCACGGTCACCTCGGCACCCATCGCCGCGGCGATCTTCACGCCGACGTGGCCGAGCCCGCCCATCCCGATCACGGCGACCTTCCTGCCCGGTCCGGCGCCCCAGTGCCGGAGCGGGGAGAACAGGGTGATGCCCGCGCAGAGCAGCGGCGCCGCGGCGTCGAGCGCAAGACCGTCGGGGATCTTCAGGACGAAGTGCTCGGTGACGACGATGTGGGTGGAGTAGCCGCCCTGGGTCACCTCGCCGTCGCGGCCGACGGCGTTGTAGGTGCCGGTGACCCGGCTGGTGCAGTACTGCTCGTCGCCGCTGGTGCAGGCCTCACACGCGAGGCACGAGTCGACGAAGCAGCCGACGCCGACGCGATCGCCGACGGCATGCCTGGTCACCTCGGCGCCGACGGCGCTCACCACCCCGACGATCTCGTGCCCGGGAACGACGGGGTAGCGGGTGCCGCCCCACTCGTTGCGGGCGGTGTGGATGTCGGAATGGCAGATCCCGGCGTACCTGATCTCGATGAGCACGTCGAGCGGACCGAGCTCACGCCGCTCGATGGTGGTCTTGACGAGGGGGCTGTCCGCCGCGGTGGCGGCGTACGCGGCAACGGTAGTCATGCAGACATGCCTACCGGCCGGCGACACGACGCGCACCCGCGGGGGCTGTCCGCGGGTGCGCGTCGACGGGCGCGGCCTGCCGGTCTACTGCCCGGCCGCGCGTCGCCGCAGACGACGTGCGGCGGCGACGAGGTTGCGCAGCGACGGCTCGAGCTGCCAGTAGTGCCGGGTCTTGAGCCCGCCGTCCGGATTCGCCCACAAGCGGTCGAGTTCGACGGATTCCGCTGCGGTGCTGAGCAGTTCGTCGAGTTCGTCGATGTCGGGGATGCGCGCCGATCGGCTCTCGTAGACGCCGGGGCCGACACCGTGCGTGAGGGCCTTGTCCTTGATGGCCTCGAGCACCCAGCGGATCGAGCGGGTCGCGACGATCGCCGTGACGTCCGCGTCGAGCCGTTCGATCGCGTCGACCACCGACGCCTGACCGGAGTAGGTCAGGTGCGTGTGGATCTGCGTCTCGGGCTTGGCGCCCCCGGTCGCGAGCCGGAACGCGTCGACCGCCCAGTCCAGGTACTCGGCCCGGCCGTCCTGCCGCAACGGCAGCAGTTCCCGGATGGCGGGCTCGTCGACCTGGATGATGGCGATGCCCGCCCGCTCGAGGTCTGCGATCTCGTCGCGGATGGCAAGCGCCAACTGGTCGGCCGTCTCGTGCAGGGGCTGGTCCTGACGCACATACGACCGCGCCAGCATCGTGACCGGGCCCGTGAGCATGCCCTTGACCGGCTTGTCGGTCAGCGACTGCGCGAACGCGATCCACTCCACCGTCATCGGCTTCGGCCGCACGATGTCGCCGTAGAGGATCGGCGGGCGCGTGCACCGCGACCCGTACGCCTGCACCCAGCCGAAGTGCGTCGTGGCGAAGCCCTCGAGCAGCTCGGCGAAGTACTGGATCATGTCGTTGCGCTCGTGCTCACCGTGGACGAGCACGTCGAGGCCGATGTCCTCCTGCAGCCGGACGGTGGACTCGATCTCCTCCTGGATGCGCTTGACGTAGTCGTCCCACGACATGCGGCCCTCGCCCAGCTCGTAGCGGGCCTTGCGGATCTCGTCCGTCTGCGGGAACGACCCCAGCGTGGTCGCCGGCACCGGCGGCAGCTTCAGCCGCTCCTGCTGCGCGGCGCGCCGCTCCTCGTACGGGACGCGGCGCCGGTGCTCGGGCCGCAGGGCGTTGACGCGGGCGCGGATCGCGTGCTTCTGCTTGAAGTGCACCGACGTCGGCGGCTTGCGCCACCGCTCCTCCGCGCCGGTGGTCAGCGCCTTGGCGAGCGAGACCACCTCGCCCACCTTCTGCTTGGCGAAGGCCAGCCGGTCCGCCACGTCGCCGGGGATGTCGTACTCGGCGAGCACGTCGTAGGGCACGTGCAGCAGCGAGCACGACGTGGAGACCACCAGGTCGGGCGTCACGGCCGCGAGGCTGCTCAGGTACTCGAGCGTGCGGTGCCGGTCGGCCTTCCACACGTTGCGGCCGTCGACGACCCCCGCGTAGATGCGCTTGCGCTTGAGGCCGGGCACCGCGGCCAGCTCCTCCGCGCTCATCCGGCCGTTGACCAGGTCGAGACCGATGGCCTCGACCTTGGTGGCGGCCAGGATGGGCAACGCCTCGCCGAGGTGACCGTAGGGGCCGGTGACGAGGAGGCGCGGGCGCAGCGGCGCGTGGGAGAGCGTGTCGTAGGCGCGCGCGAAGGCCGCGAGCTCCTCCGGGGTGCGGTCCTCGGTGAAGGAGGGCTCGTCGAGCTGCACGCACCAGGCGCCGGCGCGCGCGAGCTCCGCGAACAGCTTCTCGTACTCGGGCAGCAGCCGGTCGAGCAGCTCGAGGGTGGAGAACCCGTCCTGCTCCGACGTCTGCGAGACCTTGGACAGCAGCAGCAGCGACACCGGACCGAGTACGACCGGGCGCAGGTCGATACCGCGGGCCTTGGCGCGCTCGAACTCGTCGAGCACCGCCGCCGAGTTCAGCGCGAAGGTGGTGTTCTCGTCGAGCTCGGGCTGCCGGTAGTGGTAGTTGCTGCCGAACCAGCGGACCAGCTCGAGCGGCGGGAAGTCCTCGCGGCCCCGGCACAGCGTGAAGTAGAAGTCGAGCGGGTCGAGCTCGCCGACGAGCGGGCGGAACCGCTCGGGGATCGCACCGAACAGCAGCGCGTTGTCGAGCACGTGATCGTAGTAGGAGAACGTGTTACCGGGCACCTGGGTGAGCCCGGTGGCGGCGAGCTCGCTCCAGGTGGACTCCTGGATCTCGCGGGCCACCGCGACGAGCTCGTCGCGGGTGCCGGTGCCGTGCCAGTAGGCCTCGAGGGCACGCTTGAGTTCACGACGGGGTCCGATGCGCGGATACCCGAGGATGCTCGAGCCGTATCCGTCTGCAGTGCTGGCCATTCGGGGTCGACCTTTCCCTCGATGCACCTCGCGCCCGTGTCCCGACAGTCAGCGCGACGGCTGTGCTGTCGGCACACGGGCGCCGAGGTGCGGTGTGGTGCTACCTACCTAGCTGACTTTCTTGGCGGCACGACCGTTGTCGGCATATTCGTAGAAGCCGGCGCCCGACTTCTTGCCGACGAGGCCGGCCTCGACCATACGCAGCAGGAGCGGCGGAGCCGAGTACAGCGGCTCCTTGAACTCCCCGTACATCGAGTCGGCGATCGACTTGACCGTGTCCAGGCCCACCAGATCGGTGAGCGCGAGCGGACCCATCGGGTGGGCACACCCGAGGACCATCGCCTTGTCGATGTCCTCCTTGGTGGCAAAGCCGGACTCGACCATCCGGATCGCCGACAGCAGGTAGGGCACGAGAAGCGCGTTGGCGATGAAGCCGGCCCGGTCGGAGGACCGGACGACCTGCTTGCCGAGCACCTCGGAGGCGAAGGCCTCCGCGCGCTGGGAGACCGCGGGGCCGGTCTTGAGCGTGGTGACCAGCTCGACCAACGGCAGCACCGGAACCGGATTGAAGAAGTGCATGCCGATGACCCGCTCGGGCCGGGTGGTGGCGATGCCCAGCTTCATGATCGGGATCGACGAGGTGTTGGACGCCAGCACCGCGTTCGGATCCGTGACGATCTTGTCGAGTTCCGCGAAGATCTCGGCCTTGACCTTCTCGTCCTCGACGACCGCCTCCACGACGAGCTGGCGATCGGCGAAGTCGCCGAGGTCGGAGGTGAAGCGCAGCCGCCAGGCGGCCTGCTCACGCTCCCGTTCGGTGATCTTGCCGCTGCTGACACCGCGGTCGAGGGACCGGAGGATGCGGGCACGCCCGGCAGCCGCGAGTTCGCGGGTCTGCTCGTACACAAGTACGTCGACATGAGCGCGTGCGCACACCTCGGCGATACCTGCGCCCATGATCCCGGCGCCGATCACGCCGACGCGCTGAATCTTTTCGCTGGTCACGTCAGCTCCTACTCGTCATGTGGGGGGGTCGTGAAAGGGGTTCTGACAGGGGGTGGATACGGCGGCGGCGGGACCTGGTCGTCCGAGATCCCGCCGCGCACCTACATCCGGTTGCCGGTTCCTAGTGGAACTGGCCCTCCTCGGTGGAGCCCTTGAGGGCTGCCGTGGAGGTGTTCGGGTCGACGGTGGTGGCGATGGCGTCGAAGTAGCCGGCGCCGACCTCACGCTGGTGCTTGACGGCGGTGAAGCCACGCTCCGCGGCGGCCTTGAACTCGCGCTCCTGCAGGTCGACGAATGCGGTCATCCCCTGGCGGGCGTAGCCGTGGGCCAGGTCGAACATGCCGTAGTTGAGCGAGTGGAAGCCGGCGAGGGTGATGAACTGGAACTTGAAGCCCATCGCGCCGAGCTCCTTCTGGAACTTCGCGATGGTCGCGTCGTCCAGGTGCGCCTTCCAGTTGAAGGACGGCGAGCAGTTGTAGGCGAGCAGCTGGTCCGGGAACTCGCTGCGGACGGCCTCGGCGAACTTCTTGGCGACCTCGAGGTCCGGCACGCCGGTCTCCATCCAGATCAGATCGGAGTACGGCGCGTAGGCCTTGGCACGCGCGATGCAGGGCTCGATGCCGTTCTTGACGCCGTAGAAGCCCTCGGCGGTGCGGGTGCCGTCGAGGAACTCACGGTCACGCTCGTCGACGTCGGAGGTCAGCAGCGTCGCCGCCTCGGCGTCGGTGCGGGCGATGACGACCGTCGGGACGTCGGCGACGTCGGCCGCGAGGCGAGCCGAGGTCAGGGTGCGGATGTGCTGCTGGGTCGGGATGAGCACCTTGCCACCGAGGTGACCGCACTTCTTCTCCGACGCGAGCTGGTCCTCCCAGTGCGAGCCGGCGACACCGGCCGCGATCATGGCCTTCTGCAGCTCGTAGACGTTGAGCGCGCCACCGAAGCCGGCCTCACCGTCGGCGACGATCGGGGCGAGCCAGTTGTCGACCGAGGTGTCGCCCTCGACCTTGGCGATCTCGTCGGCGCGCAGCAGCGCGTTGTTGATGCGGCGGACGACCTGCGGCACCGAGTTCGCCGGGTACAGCGACTGGTCCGGGTAGGTGTGGCCGGACAGGTTCGCGTCACCGGCGACCTGCCAGCCGGACAGGTAGATGGCCTTGAGGCCGGCGCGGACCTGCTGCACGGCCTGGTTGCCGGTGAGGGCGCCCAGCGAGTTGATGTAGTCCTCGTTGTTCACGAGGTCCCACAGAATCTCCGAGCCGCGGCGGGCGAGGGTGGCTTCCTCGACGACGGTGCCCTGCAGCTTGACGACCTGCTCGGCCGTGTAGTTGCGGGTGATCCCCTTCCAGCGCGGGTTGGTGTCCCAATCCTTCTGGATTTCCTCAGCGGTCCTCGGGGTGCCGGTGGTCGACATCTAAGCTCCACTCTCTAGATCGGATCCGCGCCGGACGCTCTGCAGTACGTGCGTACTACTTCACATCCTTCGCGAACCTTTCGGATGTACCACTCGACAATGACACACCCGGAAAGTGCCGTCTACCTGTTGCTAGTGCCAATCTTCGCTAGTTTTTCCCGAGGCTTTGCAAAGGTTGTAAACCTTTGGCGCGTCCAACGAACCCGGCCCGGACCCCGATAGCTACCCGTCGGTAGCAATCACCTCGGCATTGTTCCCCGGCGGGCGCGCCGCCCGGCAGCCGACGACACTGCCCCGCACCCGCGGCCCACCAGCGACGGAGCCGCGGATCACCACGAAGATTGTGACGAGTTTCACACCCGGAGGTCCGGCAAATCGGGAAGTCGCCCCGGTCGAATCGGGGGTCGGCCAGGATCGCTCGACTACCATGTGCGCGTTGACCAGTCGGGGCCGGTCACGCCGCTCGGGCGTGCCCACTCCCCACTCGCACACGAGTCGAGGAGGGCGCCATCCTTTCCGCCACGTCGAAGCCGGTGATCGAGGCCACCCTCCCGGTCGTCGGCGCCCACATCGGCCAGATCTCCGAACTGTTCTACGAAAAGCTCTTCGCGGCCGCGCCGTCGCTGCGGACCGACCTGTTCAACCGCACCAACCAGGAGAACCGGGAGCAGCAGAAGGCGCTCGCGAGCTCGGTCGCCGCCTTCGCGACGCTGCTCGTCACCGAGGACGCCGCCGACATCGACGCGATCATGGCCCGGATCGCCGCCAAGCACGCCTCGCTCGGCGTCCAGGCCCCCCACTACGACGTGGTCCGGCACCAGCTGTTCGCCGCGATCGGCGAGGTGCTCGGCGACGCGGTCACCCCCGACGTCGCCGCGGCCTGGCGCGAGGTCTACACGCTGATGGCCAACTCGCTCATCGAGCAGGAGTCGGCACTCTACGACAAGGCCGGCGTCCGGCCCGGTCAGATCTGGCGCGTCGTCGTGGTCACCGACGTCCAGTTCGACGGCGCGGAGGTCGCGACCCTGACCCTGCGCTCCCTCGACGGCAGCCCGCTTCCGGATTTCCTTCCCGGACAGTACATCTCCGTCGCGACCACCCTGGGAGACGGCACCCGGCAGATCCGCCAGTACACCCTCGTGCGCAGCCACGTCCCGGGGGAGTGGGCCGTCACCGTCAAGCGGGTCCCGGGCGGGATCGTCTCCCAGCTCCTCGTCGGCGGCGTCGGCATCGGCACCGAACTCGTCGTCTCGCATCCGTTCGGCAGCCTCGTCGTCGAGGACGCCGACGCTCCCCTGGTGCTGATCTCCGCCGGCATCGGCGTCACCCCGACGCTCGCGGCGCTGCAGCACCTGGCGGCGCACCGCTCCGAGCGCGAGGTCCTGGTCGTGCACGTCGACCGGTCCAGCTACGACCATGCGCGGCGCGCCGAGACGCAGGCCCTGGTCGACCGTCTGCCGCGGGCCCGCATGCTGACCCGCTACTCCGAGTTCGAAGAGCTCCGCGAGGACGGCCACACCCCGCTCGACGGCGTCGAGCTGCCGAAGGATCCGCAGGTGTACGTGTGCGGTCCCGTCCCGTTCATGCGGTCGATCCGGCAGACGTTGCTCGGCGGGGGAGTCTCGCCCGACGCCGTCCACTACGAGGCCTTCGCGCCGGGGTCCTGGCTGGGACTCGAGTAGAGCGCTAACGTTGCGAACCTGTCGTTGCGAAGCTGCGTAGACGCTCGTACGCTGGGCTGATGCCAAAGACGTTCGTCGGCGCCCGCCTGCGCCAGCTGCGCACCGAGCGGGGACTCAGCCAAGCGGCGCTGGCCAAGACCCTGGAGATCTCGGCCAGCTACCTCAACCAGATCGAGCACGACGTGCGGCCGCTCACCGTACCGGTCCTGCTGCGCATCAGCGAGGTCTTCGGTGTCGACACCACGTTCTTCTCGTCCCAGGACGACACCCGGCTCATCGCCGAGATGCGGGAGGTGGCCCTCGATCAGGAGATGGGCATCGACGCCGACGCCCAGGAGATCGCCGCGATGGTGTCGGCGCACCCCGGGCTGGCGCGGGCCATGGTCAACATGCACCGGCGGTTCCGCAACACCACCGCCCAGCTCGCCGCCGCCACCGAGGACCGCTACAGCGACGGCAGCGGCAGCGGCACCATCACCATGCCGCACGAAGAGGTCCGCGACTACTTCTACCAGCGGCAGAACTACCTGCACGATCTCGACACCGCCGCCGAGGAACTCGCCACCCGGATCCGCTTCCACCGCGGCGACATCTCCGGCGGCATCATCAAGCGCATGGAGACGGTGCACGACGTACAGCTCGTCCGTCGCGTCGACCTCGGCGAGAACGTCCTGCACCGGTTCGACCCCGCCACGCGCGTCCTCGAGATCTCCGCGCGGCTGTCGGGCGGCCAGCAGGTCTTCAAGCTCGCCACCGAGCTCGCCTACCTCGAGTGCGGGGAGCTGATCGAGAAGCTGGTCGCCGAGGGCGCGTTCACCAGCGAGGCCTCCCTCGCCCTGGCCCGCCACGGCCTCGCCAACTACTTCGCCGCGGCGATCATGCTGCCCTACGCGCAGTTCCACGAGATGGCCGAGGACTTCCGATACGACGTCGAGCGGCTCTCCGCCTTCTACGCCGTCAGCTACGAGACCATCGCCCACCGGATGTCGACCCTGCAGCGGCCGAAGCTGCGCGGCGTGCCGTTCTCGTTCGTCCGCGTCGACCGGGCGGGCAACATGTCCAAGCGCCAGTCCGCCACCGGCTTCCACTTCTCCACCAGCGGCGGGACCTGTCCCCTGTGGAACGTGTACGAGACCTTCGCGTACCCGGGCAAGATCATGACCCAGCTCGCGCAGATGCCCGACGGGCGTCGCTACCTGTGGGTCGCCCGCACGGTCGAGCGCCGCGCCGCCCGCTACGGCCAGCCGTCGAAGACGTTCGCGATCGGCCTCGGCTGCGAGCTGCGCCACGCGCACCGCCTCGTCTACGCCGACGGCCTCGACCTCGACGACAGCAACCCCGGTACCCCCATCGGCTCCGGCTGCCGCGTGTGCGAGCGGCTGAACTGCCCCCAGCGCGCGTTCCCGCCCCTCGGGAAGGAGCTCGTCATCAACGAGCACCAGAGCTCCGTGTCCCCCTACCTCATCAAGTGACACCCGCGCGACGGCCGGACAGCCGCGCGCCCAACCCCGCTGATTGCCAGGATGGCCGTGAGACGGCGCGGCAGTGCGTCATCGATTTTCTCCACAACCGGACGATCGCTCCCCAGATCCGGTCCGGAGCGCGGAGTTCACGCCGAAGGGCACCTCCGTCGGGGCACCGTGTTCGCCATGACCGACCACACCCCGATCATGCGGCGCGACGCTGTCCGCTCCGGGCTCATCGAGGACGAGATCCGCCGAGCACTGCGCACCGGCGCCCTCGAGCGTCTCGACGCAGGCGTCCACCTGCCCAGGGAGATCGCAGCCGACCTCGACGACGCCGGCCGGCACCTGGTGCGCGTACGCGCGGCCGCCGCCAAGCTCGGCCCCGAGGCCGTGATGAGCCACACCTCCGCCGCCGTCGTGCACGGGTTCGCTCTGTGGCGTCCGGACCTCACGCTGGTCCACGTCAGCCGGAATCGACCCTCCGGTGGCCGTCGCACCTCCCAACTACACGTGCACGCAACACCTTTCGCACCAAGCGATGTGGAGATCGTGGACGGGATACGGGTGACCTCGGCGGCGCGCACGATCGTCGACACGGCACGCTGCCTGGATGCCGACCGTGCAGTGGTGCTGGGCGACTCTGCACTGAGGCTGCGGCCTGCGGCCCACGCCGCACTCCCGGCCGCCTTGACAGCAGCCGACACGCGAACCGGAATTGCGGCGGCTCGACGAATGTGCGCATTCCTGGACGGACGAAGCGAGAGCCCGGGCGAGTCGATCAGCCGCCTCCGCATTCGGGCGGCAGGTCTGCCCGGCCCGGTCCTGCAATTCGAGATATGGACAGCCGGTGGCGCATTCGTCGCGCGCACCGACTTCTTCCGGGAGGAGTTCGGCGTCGTCGGCGAGTTCGACGGCATGGGCAAGTACCGGTCTGCGGACCCCGGCGCAAGCGCCGAGACGGTGCGTCGCGAGAAGCTTCGTGAAGACGCGATCCGGGCACAGGGATACGAAGTGATGCGCTGGACGTGGTCGGAACTCTTCCACTTCGACGACGTTCGTGCGCGAATCGACGCCGCCACCCGTCGTCGCTGGCGGTAGGTCGTCCGGAAACCCGCACGGCGGCAGGACAGCCGCGCGATGAAAGGAGCGCGCCGCTGTCCTGCGGAGGCGCGGATACATCCGGACCTCGGCGTGTGCGCGTTCGGAAATCGAGCCGTAACACGGGTCACGAACTCGTCACCGCAGGACATTCCCATGCAACACCGGCCGCCTACTCTTCGGTCCACGGATACAGCGCTGTATACGCAGCCCGGATACACCGGGCCCCGTCCGGCTCCCACCTTCGAAGAAGGGCACCTCCATGCCAGTTGCCACGTCCAAGTTCGCCAAGCGCGCCGTCGCCGCGCCGGCCGCGCTGGCCGCCGTCGGCCTCGTGCTCAGCGCCTGCGGCAGCAAGGCCACCGACAGTACCGACGCTGCCGGGTCCGCCTCGTGCGTCGACACCTCCGGCGACACGATCAAGGTCGGTTCGCTGAACTCGCTGTCCGGCACCATGGCAATCTCCGAGGTCACGGTGCGTGACTCGATCGCACTGGCCGTCGAGGAGATCAATGCGAACGGCGGCGTTCTCGGCAAGCAGATCCGGATCGTGGCCGAGGACGGCGCGTCGGAGCCGACGGTGTTCGCCGAGAAGGCCGAGAAGCTGATCAGCTCCGACTGTGTGGCCGCGGTGTTCGGTGGGTGGACGTCGTCGAGCCGCAAGGCGATGCTGCCGGTGTTCGAGGACAACAACGCGCTGCTGTACTACCCCGTGCAGTACGAGGGCCTCGAGTCGTCGCCGAACATCTTCTACACCGGCGCGACCACCAACCAGCAGATCGTGCCGGCGCTGGACTACCTGAAGGAGAAGGGCGTCAAGTCCCTCTACCTCGTCGGCAGCGACTACGTCTTCCCGCAGACCGCGAACCGCATCATCCGCGCGTACGCCGAGGCCAACGGCATCGAGATCAAGGGTGAGGACTACACCCCGCTCGGGTCCACCGACTTCTCCACGATCGTCAACAAGGTCCGCACCGCCGACGCGGACGCGGTGTTCAACACCCTCAACGGCGACTCGAACGTCGCCTTCTTCCGCGAGTACTCCAACGTCGGCCTCACCGCCGCCGACATGCCGGTGATCTCGGTGTCGATCGCCGAGGAGGAAGTGGTCGGAATCGGCGCGCAGAACATCACCGGCCAGCTCACCGCCTGGAACTACTACCAGACCGTGGACGGCCCCGAGAACACGGCGTTCGTCGACGCGTACAAGGCGAAGTACGGTGCGAACAAGCCCACCTCCGACCCGATGGAGGCCGCGTACGCGTCGGTGTACCTGTGGAAGAACACCGTCGAGAAGGCGGACTCGTTCGCCGTCGCCGACGTGCAGGCCGCGGCCGACGGCGTCTCGTTCGACGCACCGGAGGGCACCGTCACGATCGACGGGGACAACCACCACATCACCAAGACGGCTCGCATCGGCGAGATCCGGGGCGACGGACTGATCTACACGGTGTGGGAGTCGAACGGGGCGATCGAGCCGGACCCGTACCTCGAGAGCTACGACTGGGCCGCCGGCCTGTCCGGCAGCTGACCACCGTGACCGGGAAGCCGACGAGAAGGGAGGCGACATGGATGTCGTTGTAGGACAGTTGTTCACGGGCCTGAGCATCGGTTCGATCCTGCTGCTGGCGGCGCTGGGCCTGTCGCTGACGTTCGGGCAGATGGGCGTGATCAACATGGCCCACGGCGAGTTCATCATGGCCGGCTCCTACACCGCGTACGTGGTCCAGCAGGTGGTCTCGGCCGCCGGGGTGTCCCTGCTGGTGTCGCTGCTCGTCGGTTTCCTGGTCGGCGGCGTGATGGGGGTGCTGCTCGAGGTCACCCTCATCCGCCGCATGTACCACCGCCCGCTCGACACCCTGCTGGTGACCTTCGGCGTGGGCCTGCTGCTACAACAGGCCGCCCGCGACATCTTCGGCGCACCCGCCGTCAACGTGGTTGCGCCGCAGTGGCTCTCCGGTGGCGTGGAGATCCTCGGGGCGGTGGTGCCCAGGACCCGGCTGTTCATCCTCGCGCTGGCCGTGGTGTGTGTGGTGATCCTGATCGCGGCGATGAAGTTCACCCCGATGGGCCGGCGCATCCGGGCCGTCGTGCAGAACCGCGATCTCGCCGAGACCGTGGGCATCTCGTCGCGGCGCACCGACATCACCACCTTCTTCCTCGGCTCCGGCCTGGCCGGCCTGGCCGGAGTGGCGCTGACCCTGATCGGCTCCACGAGTCCCACCATCGGCCAGTCCTACCTGATCGACGCGTTCCTGGTGGTCGTCATCGGCGGCCTCGGACGGATCGAGGGCGCCGTCATCGCGGCCGTCGCGCTCGGCCTGCTCAACTCGTTCATCGAATACTCCACCACCGCATCGATCGCGAAGGTGATCGTCTTCGTGCTCATCGTGATCTTCCTGCAGGTCCGGCCGCAGGGCCTGTTCGCGGTCAAGACAAGGAGCCTGGTCTGATGCCTGCCCCGACACGTCTGCCGGCGCTCACCCGACCCGGACCGGCCCGCACGTGGGCCGGGTTCGCCCTCGCCGCACTCGTTCTGTTCGCCCTCGCCCCCGCCGTGCTGTCGGACTTCCGCCTGAACCTGCTCGCGAAGTTCCTGTGCTTCGCGATCGTCGCCGTCGGCATCGGTCTCGCGTGGGGCCGCGGCGGCATGCTCACCCTCGGCCAGGGCGTCTTCTTCGGCCTCGGCGCCTACCTCATGGCGATGCACCTGAAGATCGCCGACGCCGGGCTGCGCGGCGACACCGTCCCGGACTTCATGCAGATCGCCGGCATCCGCGAATTGCCCGGCTACTGGGCGCCGTTCGCCTCTCCGCTGGTGACGATCGTCGCGATCCTGGTGCTGCCCGCCCTGGTGGCGGTGCTGCTCGGGCTCGGCGTGTTCAAACGCCGCGTCAAGGGCGCCTACTTCGCGATCCTGTCCCAGGCCCTGACCGCCGCCTTCGCGATCCTGCTGATCGGCCAGCAGTCGATCGGAGGATCGAACGGGCTCAACCGCTTCCGCAGCTTCTTCGGCCTGTCCCTCGCCGACCCGGCCAACAAGCGGATGCTGTTCTTCGTCGCCGCGGGCGTCCTGCTATCCGTCGTCGCGCTCACCCGGCAGCTGATGTTCTCCCGCTACGGGGAGCTGCTCGTGGCCGTGCGCGACCAGGAGGAGCGGGTCCGCTTCCTCGGCTACGACCCCGCCAACGTCAAGGTCGTCGCCTACGCCGCGGCGGCCTTCTTCGCCGGCATCGCCGGGGCGCTGTTCGTGCCCATCGTCGGCATCATCTCCCCCGCCGATGTCGGCATCGTCCCCTCCATCGCATTCCTCATCGGCGTCGCCATCGGCGGACGCACGACCCTGCTCGGCCCGGTCCTCGGCGCCATCGGCGTCGCGTGGGCCCAGACCGCCCTGTCGGAGAACTTCCCCTCCGCGTGGACCTACGCCCAGGGCCTGCTGTTCATCGTCGTCATCGGGTTCTTCCCCGCCGGCCTGGCCGGGCTGGCGACGTTGCGCCGGCGACGCACCCGCACCGGCCCGGCGCAGCCGATTCCCGAACCGACCACGACGATGGAGCCGGTGAGATGACCGAACC
The DNA here is from genome assembly GCF_011058165.1 of Rhodococcus aetherivorans. GTDB lineage: Bacteria > Actinomycetota > Actinomycetes > Mycobacteriales > Mycobacteriaceae > Rhodococcus > Rhodococcus aetherivorans. The sequence continues at coordinate 15,552 of NZ_JAALEG010000040.1, read as the reverse complement.
CCACTACGGCGGCAACGCCGGCATGTCCAGCGAGTACCTCGAGATCCGCGACCTGCGGGTCAGCTTCGACGGCTTCACCGCCGTCGACGGGGTGGACCTGACCCTGCTGCAGGGCGACCTGCGCTTCCTCATCGGCCCCAACGGCGCCGGCAAGACCACCCTCGTCGACGCCGTCACCGGCCTGGTGCCGGCCACCGGGTCGGTCACCAAGTCCGGCATCGAACTGCTCGGCAAGAAGGTGCACAAGATCGCCCGCCTCGGTGTGGGCCGCACCTTCCAGACCGCGTCGGTGTTCGAACAACTCACCGTGCTGCAGAACCTCGACATCGCCGCCGGCTCCGGCCGCTCCCCGTGGTCGCTGCTGCGCCGCCGCACGACGGTGCTGCCGCAGATCGAGGAAGCCCTCGAGACGATCGGCCTGACCGACCTGCGCGACGTGCCCGCCGGCATCCTCGCGCACGGGCAGAAGCAGTGGCTCGAGATCGGCATGCTGCTCGTGCAGAACTCCGACGTGCTGCTGCTCGACGAGCCGGTCGCCGGGATGAGCCACGACGAACGCGAGGAGACCGGCCAGCTGCTGCGCCGGATCGGGGCGCAGCGCACCGTCGTCGTCGTCGAACACGACATGGACTTCATGCGCGCCTTCGCCACCTCCGTCACCGTCCTGGCCCGGGGCCGGGTCATCGCCGACGGCACCGTCGAAGAGGTGCAGAACAACCCCCAGGTCCAGGAGGTCTACCTGGGCACCGCGACCGCCGCGCAGGAGGCCTGACATGCTCGAGCTCGTCGACGTGCGCACCGGCTACGGCCGCACCGAGATCATCCACGGGGCCACCCTCACCGTTCCCGCCGACGGCGTCGTCGCCGTCATGGGCCACAACGGGGCCGGCAAGACCACCCTGCTGCGCGCCGCGGTCGGCCTGCTGCCCACCACCTTCGGCCGGATCGTGTTCGACGGCGAGGACGTCACCGCGCTGCGGCCGTCCGCGCGCGTCGCCCGCGGCCTGGCCTACGTCCCCCAGGGACAGCAATCCTTCGGCCAGCTCACCTGCGCCGAGAACCTGCAGGTCGTCGCCGACGGGCGCAGACGCGGCAAGCGGCTCGTCGCCGAGATGCTCGACCTGTTCCCCGCCCTCGTGCCGCTGCTGGACCGACGCGCCGGCCTGCTCTCCGGCGGCCAGCGCCAGCAGCTGGCGATCGCCCGCGCCCTGATCACCGAGCCCCGCATGCTCATCCTCGACGAACCCACCGAGGGCATCCAACCGTCGGTCGTCGCCGAGATCGAGAACACCGTCGTCGAACTCAGCCGGCGCGGCGACCTCGGGGTGCTGCTCGTCGAGCAGCACATCGGCTTCGCCCTGCACGCCGCCCAGCGGTACTACGTCCTCGAATCCGGTCGCATCACCGCCACCGGCGACGGCGGCACGGATGCCGCCGGCACCGTCCGCGCGGCCATGGCGATCTGATGAGCACCGGTGGCACGCGGCGCGACCGGGTCTACCGGGCGCTGCGTTCGGACCTGATGACGGGCGTCCTGCCGCCGGACGCACGGCTCGGCGAGGAACGCCTCGCCGAGCAGTACGGGGTCTCCCGCACGCCGGTGCGGGAGGCGCTGGCACGGCTGGTGTCCGACGGGCTGGTCGAGCGGCGCGAGCAGGGCCTGTTCCCGTACCGGCCGCGCTTCGACGACCTCGCCGATCTGTACGAGCTGCGGACCACGTTGGAGCTGCGCGGGATCCGTCGCGCGCTGGCCGATCCGTCGATCCGGCACGATCCCCACGTGCTCGGCGCCGAGCTCGACCGGTGGTATGCGCTGCGCCGTGACCTGCCCGAGCCGGATGCGGGCTTCGTCGGGCTCGACGAACAGTTCCACCTGGCGTTGCTGGCCTCCGCCGGCAACCCGGCCCTGTGCGACGCGCTGGCCACCGTGAACGCGAAGGTGCGGCCCGTGCGCATGTTCGACTACCTGACGCACGACCGGATCACGGCGACCGTCGACGAGCACATCTGCGTGGCGGAGTCGGTGCTCGCGGGCCGTCTCGAGGACGCCCACGCCCAGCTCCTCGCCCACATCGACACGTCCCGGGCGGTGGTGGTGCAGCGCGCCGAGCAGGCCCGGACGATGGCCCGATTGGCGCGCGCCGTGCGAGACTGACCGGCATGTCACCTCGCATCCGGCCCGGACGGTTCAGGGAGCTCGGCCCTCTCAACTGGGCGGCCTGGCGCGTGCTCTCGACGGTGGCCGGCACGAAGGACGCGCAGCTGTTCAGCACCCTGGGCCGCACCGGTGGCCTGTTCCGCGGCTGGCTGTACTACTCCGGGAAGCTCATGCCGTTCGGGCGGTTGCCCCGGTTCGAATCCGAACTGGTCATCCTCCGCGTGGCGCACCTGCGCGAGTGCGGCTACGAGCTGGACCACCACACCCGGCTCGGCCGCCGCGCCGGGATCACGCCGGAGATCCTGCAGCGCATCCTCGACGGGCCCGGGGCCCCCGGCTGGAGCCCGCGGCACCGGGCGATGCTCGCGGCCGTCGACGAGCTGGTCACCACCAGGGACCTCGCCGACGGGACGTGGAAGGCGCTGGCCGCTCACCTCGACGACCGGCGGATGGTCGAATTCTGCCTGCTGGTAGCGCAATACGACGGACTTGCCACCACCATCGGCGTGCTGCGCATCGAGCGGGACTTCTGAGAGTTCTTCCTAACCGCCGCTTTACCGCGGGCAATCTCGGCGAAACACGACGTCCATAGCGTATACAGCTATGTCGACACGTACGGATACAGCCACGGCGCAACCGCTCCGGACGCGGGTGTACCGGGAACTGCGCACCGAGCTGATGAACGGCTCGATCCCGGTCGGTGAGCGGCTGACCGAGCCGAAACTGTCCGCGCGCTTCGGCATCTCCCGCACCCCGGTCCGGGAAGCCCTCGCGATGCTGTGCGCGGACGGCCTGCTGCGCCGCGAGGAGTACGGATTCTCGCCGGTGCCGCCGAGCATCCCCCGCATCCGCGACCTCTACGAGCTGCGGATCACCCTGGAACTGCAGGGCATTGCGCGGGCGATCGACAATCCCGATGTGCGGCACGACCGCGCCGCCCTCACCGCCGAACGCGAACGGTGGTTGCGCCTGTCCGCCGACCCGCCGCAGCAGGAACCGGGCTTCGTGGTGCTCGACGAGGAGTTCCACGTCGCACTGCTCGCCGCATCGGGCAACGCGGAACTGGCGGGCTCGCTCGAGTCGGTCAACTCCCGGATCCGGCACGTGCGGATGTACGACTTCATGGTCAACAGCCGGATCGAGACGTCGATCGCCGAGCACCTCGCCATCGTCGACGCCGTGCTCGGCGACGAGCTCGAGCGTGCCCACCGGTTGCTGCACCGACACATCGGTGAATCCCTCGCGGTGGTGCTCGACCGGGTGACCCGCGCCGTCACCGCGATGTCGTTCGCGCGCTGACATCCGGTTCCGCCCCCATACCTTCCTCTTCCCCGTCACCGAAGGAGCCTGTCGTGACGTTCGCTTTCGACACCCTGCTCGTCGCCAACCGTGGCGAGATCGCCTGCCGGATCATGCGTTCGGCGCACACACTGGGGCTGAAGACCGTCGCCGTGTACTCGGATGCGGACGCGTCCGCCGCCCACGTCGAAATGGCGGACATGGCCGTGCGCCTCGGTCCCGCCCCGGCCGCGGAGTCGTACCTGCGGGCGGATCTGGTGATCGAGGCCGCCCTCGCGACCGGTGCCGGCGCGGTCCACCCCGGGTACGGGTTCCTCTCGGAGAACGCGGAATTCGCGGCCGCCTGCGAGGCGGCCGGCATCGCGTTCATCGGGCCCACGCCCGAGCAGCTGCGGGTCTTCGGCGACAAGCACACCGCTCGCGAGGCGGCGCGCGCCGTCGGCGTCCCGCTCGTCGAGGGCAGCGGCCTGCTCGCGTCCGTCGACGCCGCCGTCGCCGCGGCCGAAACCGTCGGATACCCCGTGATGCTCAAGGCCGTCGGCGGCGGGGGCGGCATCGGCATGCAGGCCTGTCACACCCCCGACGAGCTGCGGGACGCGTACGAGCGGGTGCAGCGCCTCGCGTCCGCGAACTTCTCCTCGTCGGGCGTGTTCCTCGAACGGTTCGTCGCCCACGCCCGCCACATCGAGGTGCAGGTGTTCGGCGACGGCTGCGGCCGCACGATCAGCCTCGGCACGCGCGACTGCTCGCTGCAGCGTCGCAACCAGAAGGTCGTCGAGGAGGCGCCCGCCCCGAACCTGCCCGACTCGGTCGTCGAGGAACTGCTCGCGGCGTCGCGCCGGCTCGCCTCGTCGGTGAGCTACCGCTCCGCCGGGACCGTCGAATTCGTCTACGACGTCGAACGCGGCGAGGCGTCGTTCCTCGAGATGAACACCCGCCTGCAGGTCGAGCACCCGGTCACCGAGGAGGTCACCGGTGTGGACCTGGTCGAGTGGATGCTGCGGCTGGGCCGGGGCGAGACCGAGATGCTCGACGCGCTGCCCGACGGCGGACCGCGGATCACCGGTCACGCCGTGGAGGCGCGCGTGTACGCGGAGGACCCGGGGCACGACTACCGGCCCAGCGCCGGACTGCTCACCGCCGTGGAGTTCCCGGCCCACACCCGCGTCGAGACGTGGGTGGACACCGGCACGGAGGTGAGCTCGTTCTACGATCCGATGCTCGCCAAGATCATCGTGCGCGGCGAGTCCCGGCGCACCGCGTTCGCGGCGCTCGCCGAGGCGCTCGACGACACCCACCTGTACGGCGTGCAGACGAACCTGCCGCAGCTGCGGCGCATCTGCACCGCCGAGCCGGTGCTCGAGGCCGCGCACACCACCGCGACGCTGCGGGACGTGCGGGCGACGGGCCACCGCATCGACGTGCTGCGCGCGGGCACCATGACCACGGTGCAGGACTTCCCCGGCCGGATCGGCCTGTGGGAGGTCGGCATTCCGCCGTCGGGCCCGATGGACGACCTGTCGATGCGCGCGGCCAACGGCGCCGTCGGCAACCCGGAGGGGGCACCGGCGCTGGAATGCACGCTGCAGGGCCCGCGCCTGAAGTTCTCCGACCCGACGCTCGTGTGCGTCACCGGCGCCCCGGTCGTCGCCACCGTGGACGGGGTGCCCGTGCCGATGTGGGAGCCCGTGGAGGTGCCGGCCGGCGGCGTGCTCGACGTCGGCGCCCCGGCCGAGCAGGGCCTGCGCACCTACGTCGCGGTGCGGGGCGGGCTCGACGCCCCGCTCTACCACGGCAGCGCCGCGACGTTCACCCTCGGCGGCTTCGGCGGCGTCACCGGTAGAGCCCTGGCCACGGGTGATGTGCTCGGCGTGGCGGAGTCCCCCGCCCCTGCCGGCCCGGCACCCGTACCCGTGGACCGTCGCCCGGAGTTCACCCACACGTGGCATCTCGCCGTCACCGAGGGTCCGCAGCCCGCCCCGGCCTACTTCACCGAGGACGACCTGGCCCAGTTCTACGACACCACGTGGACGGTGCAGTCCCACGCGAACCGCACCGGCATCCGCCTGGACGGCCCCAAGCCCACCTGGTCGCGGACGGACGGCGGCGAGGCCGGGCTGCACCCGTCGAACCTGCACGACAACCCCTACTCGGTGGGCGCACTCAACGTCTCCGGCGACACCCCGATCCTGCTCGGTCCGGACGGCCCGAGCCTGGGCGGGTTCGCGTGCCCGCTCACGGTCGTCTCCGGTCACCGCTGGAAGATGGGGCAGATCCGGCCCGGGGATTCGGTGCGGTTCGTTCCCGTGACCGACGAGGCGGCGGTCGAGCTGCGCGGCGCGGCGGCCCGCGCCCGCGACGTCCCGCCCGTGGCGCGGCCCGCCGCGCTCGACGGCGGCCGGCTGGCCGGTACCCCGGCGTTCCTGGACCGTCCCGAGGTGGTGTACCTGCGCGGCGGCGACGACAACATCCTCGTCGAGTACGGCGACATGGTGCTCGACCTGGGGTTGCGGATGCGGGTGCACGCCCTGTCCGAGGCGCTCGCGGCCGTGCGCCTGCCGGGGATCCTCGACGTCACGCCGGGGGTGCGGTCGCTGCACGTGCACTTCGACCCGGAGGTGCTGCCCCAGCACCGGCTGCTCGGGACCCTGCAGGACCTCGAGACGGAACTGCCGGCCACCCACGATCTGGTGGTGCCCAGCCGCACCGTCCGGCTGCCGCTCTCGTTCGACGACCCGTCGATCTCCGAGGCGATCTCCCGCTACCACAGCGGTGTGCGCGACTCGGCGCCGTGGCTGCCGTCGAACACCGAGTTCATCCGGCGCATCAACGGACTCGACTCGGTCGAGCAGGTCCGCGACACGGTCTTCGACGCCGAGTACCTCGTCCTCGGCCTCGGCGACGTGTATCTCGGTGCGCCCCTGGCCGTTCCGCTCGATCCCCGGCACCGGCTCGTGACGACGAAGTACAACCCGGCGCGCACGTGGACCCCGTCGGACGCCGTGGGCATCGGCGGGAAGTACCTGTGCGTCTACGGCATGGAGTCCCCCGGCGGCTACCAGCTGATCGGGCGGACGGTGCCGATCTGGTCGGGGTACCGGCAGGCCGGCCCGTTCGAGGACGGCAAGCCGTGGCTGTTCCGCTTCTTCGACCGGATCGTGTGGGAACCGGTGAGCCCGGAGCAGCTGCTCGAGTACCGCGCCGCGTCCCTGGCGGGCCGGTTCGACGCCGAGGTCTCCGAGGGCACGTTCGCCCTCGCCGACCACCTGCGGTTCCTGGCGGAGAACGCCGAGTCCATCGACGCGTTCCACGAGCGTCAGTCCGCGGCGTTCGAGACCGAGAAGCAGGCGTGGCACGCGGCCGGTGAGTTCGACCGCACCGAGCCGGCGCCGATCGAGGTGGTCGAGCCCATAGACCCGCTCGCCGGGATGCCGGCGGGATCGGTCGTCGTCGAGGCCCCCATGGTCGGCAACGTGTGGCGGGTCGAGGTGGCAGAGGGCGAACGGGTCGCCGCCGACGACACCGCCGTCATCCTCGAGGCCATGAAGCTGGAAATGCCCGTGCCGGCAGCCGTCGAGGGGACCGTCCTGAAGGTCCTCGTCGGGCCGGGCGCGAAAGTCGCCCCCGGCACCCCCCTTCTCGTGATCGGAGCAGCATGAGCATCGTTGTGGAAAATGGACTTTCGGCTGCGCCGTCGTCGAGCAGGGCCCGGGCGGAGGCGGCGCTGCGCCGCCTCGGCGAGGTGGACCGGCCCGAGGTGTGGATCGCGCTGCGGCCGGCCGCGGATGTGCTCGCCGACGCCGACGCCGTGGACGCGCGCGTCGCGGCGGGCGAGGACCTGCCGCTCGCGGGCCTGCTCGTGGCGGTGAAGGACAACGTGGACGTCGCCGGACTACCCACCACGGCCGGCTGCCCCGAGTTCGCCTACACCCCCACGGACACCGCGTCGGGCGTCGCGCGCCTCGTCGCTGCCGGTGCGGTGATCCTGGGCAAGACCAACCTCGACCAGTTCGCCACCGGACTCGTCGGCACCCGCAGCCCGTACGGGGCGGTGCGCTGTTCCTGGGATCCCGAACGCGTATCGGGCGGATCGAGTTCTGGCTCGGCGACCGCGGTCGCGCTGGGCATCGCGGACATCGGGATCGGCACGGACACCGCGGGATCCGGCCGGGTCCCGGCCGCGCTGCAGGGACTGGTGGGCATCAAGGCCACGCTCGGCGTGATCCCGGCCCACGGCGTGGTGCCGGCGTGCGTGGACTACGACTGCCTCACCGTGTTTGCCACGTCGCTCGACCTGGCCGTGACGGCGGCGAAGGTGATGGCCGGGCCGGAACCGCGCGACGCGCGCTCCCGGAGGTGGCCGTCGGACGTGCCGTTCGCCGCGCCGTCCACGCCGCGTGTGGCGGTGCCGCGCGCGGAGGACCTCGTCGAGTTGTGCGACGAGTATCGAGAGGCGTTCGCGCGCACCGTCGCCGCAGGACGTGCGGCGGGACTCGACGTGACCGAGGTCGACGTCTCGCCGCTGCTGGACGCGGCGACACTGCTCTACGACGGTGCCGTCGTCGCGCAGCGGTACGCGGCCGTCGGAGAGTTCCTGGCGACGAACCCCGCCGGGGCGGATCCGACGGTCGCGGCGATCGTCGCGGCCGCGGAGCGCCCCGCGGCGCACGAACTGGTGGCCGATCTCGACACCCTGACCCATGCCAAGGCGTTCGCGGCGGACCTCCTCGACGGATTCGCCGGGCTGCTGCTGCCCACCACCACCGAGCATCCCACGATCGCGGCGGTACAGTCCGACCCGATCGGGATCAACCGGCGGATGGGCACATTCACGAACTTCTGCAATCTGCTCGACATGGCCGCGGTCGCGGTACCGGGTGTCCCGACCGCCGAGGGCCATCCCTTCGGGGTGATGGTCGTGGTGCCGGCCTTCGCCGACCAGGTCGCCGTGGACCTCGCGGCGCGGTTGACGGGCGTCGCCGCGCCGGGATTCGCCTCCGGCGGGGTCGAGCTGGCGGTGTTCGGGGCGCACCTGCGCGACCAGCCGTTGCACTTCCAGCTCGAGGAGATCGGTGCCCGGTTCGTCGAGGAGGTCCACACGTCCGACGCGTACCGCCTGACGGCGCTGAACACCACTCCCCCGAAGCCCGGTCTCGTCCGCCACGGCACCGGCCGGGGCGCGCCGATCGCCGGCGAGGTGTTCCGGGTCTCGGAGGCCGGCCTGGGCCGGTTCCTGGCCGCGCTGCCCGCGCCGATGACGCTGACCAGCGTCGAACTCTCGGACGGGCGGTGGGTCGTCGGATTCGGTTGCACGCACGACGCCGCGGCGGACGCCGTCGACATCACCGAGTTCGGCGGCTGGGTGGCCTACCGGACTCGCTGAATTCCCGCGCTGAACCGGAATCCGCTCAGGCTGTGTCGTGGGCGGATTCCGGTTCAGCGCGTGGATCTTCGAGCGACGGCCCGGGCGAACCTCCGGGCGACGACCTCGAACCGATCCAGGTCGGCCCATGTCCACAGCACGACCTCGAAGCCGAGGTCACGCAGAGCGTCCTCGCGGTGCTTCTCGGCGACGAGGTCGCGGCGGTCCGCGTACTTCCCGGCACCGTCGAATTCGCCGACGACGCCCTGCGATTCCCAGAAGAAGTCGACGCGGTACCGGCGCCCGTCCCGAGCCACGACCTCGTGTTGCAGGGCAGGTACCGGCAGGCCGAATCGCGCCATGCGCAGGCGCGACACCGACTCCCCGACACTCTCGCTCCGTCCGTCGAGCAGGTCCACGACGGCGGCGGCCCGGGACACCCCGGTGCGGTGACGGGCCGCGGCGAGAACTGCGGGCAACCGGTCGCGGGCGGACGCATCGGCACGCAGTCCGGAGTCCCCGGCGACGACCGCCTCCTCGAGTGGCAGCGACCGGCCGAGGTCGACGATGGTGCGCGCCACCGAGGTGACGCGGACACCGTCGAGCGTGACGACATCGCCGTCGCACCAGTCGGTTGCATGGACGTGGAGGTACGTGACCCTGCGCCCACTCGCGGACGTCCGCGAGACGTGTACGCGGCGCAGATCCGCGTTCCACACGTCCAGGCCCAGCAGGACGGCGGCGGACACGTGGCTGAGCGCATCCCCCGGGCGGAGACCCGAGCCGACGTGCCGTGCCAGGACCCGGTGCCGGCCGGTGTCGTCGAGCGGGCCGTCGTCCGCCCGCCGCAGATACACGCCCCGTTTCAGCGTGACGAGGTCGCCTGTCCGCAGCGCGGCGCGGAGCCGGTCGTCGGTGACACCCTGCGCCAGCAGATCCCGTCTGGTCAGGGCTGTGGGATCGGTCATGGACCGAGCGTGGCGCATGCGCCGCGCCGAGCCGGCGCAGATCGGGACGCACCGGCACATCTGGGGATGAAGCGGCCGCCTGTGGACAACCTGGATCCGCTCGCGGAGCCGGAATCTGCCCATGCTGTGTCGTGGGCGGATTCCGGTTCGCCGCGTGGATTACCGGCTCAGCGCCGTGGCCACCGGCGTGCTCGGGCGTCCGATGAGCCGCTGCAGGTCGCCGCTGTCGGTGTCGAGGGCGCCGACGGCGATGCCCGCGTCGGAGTCCGCGAGGATAGCGGCCATCGGAGCGGGCACCCCGGCGCTCTCGAGGACCTTCGTGTACTCGTCCCGGGGCAGGTCCTTGTAGGCGACGGGCGCGCCGACGATCCCGGACAGGACGTCGGCGAGTTCCACGTAGGTGAGGCGCTCGTCGCCGCCGAGTTCGTAGATCCGGCCGGCCTGGTCGCCGGCGAGCAGCACGGCGGCGGCGGCCTCCGCGTAGTCCTTGCGGGCGGCACCGGCGACGCGGCCGGTGCCGGCGGCGCCGAACAGGGCGCCGGTCGCCTTCGCCGTGTCGACAGCGGCGGCATAGTTCTCCCAGTACCAGCCGTTGCGCAGCAGCACGACGTCCAGGCCGGAGGCGGCGAGCAGGTCCTCGGTGGTCTTGTGCTCGGCGGCCAGGGCCAGGGGGCTGCGCTGCGCGTCGAGGACGCTGGTGTAGGCCACGAGGCCGGCCCCTGCGGCCTTCGCGGCCTCGATGACGTTGGTGTGCTGCGCAATCCGCCGGCCGACCTCGCTTCCGGAGATCAGCAGGAGCTTGTCGACGCCGGCCAGGGCGGCGACGAGTGCGTCCCGGTCGCCGTAGTCGGCGACGCGCACCTGCACGCCCCGGGCGGCGAGGTCGGCAGCCTTCGCGGCGTCGCGGACGATCGCGACGACGTCGGACGGCTCGGCACCGCGGTCGAGCAGGGCGGTGACGACGTGGTGGCCGAGGTGGCCGGTGGCACCGGTGACGGCGATGGTCATGAGATCTCCTCGAGAACGGAAGTCGGGAACACCGCCATCAAACCACTTACTAATCGTAAGTGCAACCCATCAAGTAAGTACACCACGAAGTGTTCGCACATGTACGCTGGGGGGCGTGACGACGGATCCCGCACTCGAAGCGAACGTGTTCGCCCGCGCGTGCACGTCCCGGCAGGTCCTGCAGAACGCGACCGGCCGCTGGGGCGTGCTCGCCCTGGCCGCCCTGGGCGAGGGCCCGCACCGGTTCGGTGAACTGCGCCGCCACGTCGACGGGGTGAGCGAGCGCATGCTGTCCCAGACGCTGCAGCAGCTCGAGCGCGACGGCCTCGTCCACCGGCGGGTGGAAACGACCATTCCGCCCAAGGTCGAGTACAGCCTCACGCCGCTCGGCGCGCAGGTCGCCGAGCACCTGCGCGCCCTCATCGGGCTACTCGAGTCGAGCATGCCGGAAGTGCTTGCGGCACAAACAGAGTACGACCGAACCCATCGGCCGTAGCAACGATCGTCAGCGCGGCGGCGGTTCGACCTCCACACCACCGTGCTCGTGCTCCGGGCCTGCTGCGGGATGGTCCGCGGGCAGTCGGCTGCGGAACCGGGCGGCCTCGCTCGTCGCCGGCTTCCGTGACGACGGATCGTCCGCGCTGCGATACGGACCGGGCTTCGGCCGCGGCTTGCCGCCGGGGAACGCGAGGCGCAGGATCGTCCGGTGCACGGTGCCCCACTGCCTGGATAGGGGCCCGGTGTTGTACGGCAGTCCGTACCGCTCGCAGATGTCCTTCACCTCGGGCGCCACCTCGGAGTACCGGGTGCTCGGCATGTCGGGGTAGAGGTGGTGTTCGACCTGGTAGCCGAGGTTCCCGCTGATCACGTGGAACAGCGGACTGCCCTCGATGTTGGCCGCACCGACCAGCTGGCGGACGTACCATCCGCCGCGGCTCTCGTTCTCGACCTCCTTCCGGCTGAAGGTGTACGTCTGGTCCGGGAAGTGGCCGCAGAAGATGATCGCGTGCGACCACACGTTGCGGATGATGTTGGCGGTGAAGTCCGCCGCCAGGGTGGCGAGGAACGTCTTCTCCACGCCCGGCAGGACCTTGTCGAGCACGTCGGCGACGAGGTCGGCCCGGCGGCCGGCCGCGCGGCCACCCCCGAGGCGGCCGAGTCCGCGCAGCCGGCGCCCGATCCGGGAGGTGGCCGGCTGCGGAATCCGTCCGCCCGACAGCAGCTGCACGGCGGCGAACGCGCCGGCGGAGACCAGAGGCCAGCCCACGTAGTCCTTGACGAATTGCCGCCGCGCCTTGCCTGCGATGCCCTTCAGTTCGCCGAGCACCTGCGCCGGGGTCTTCTCCCCCGCCCACAGCGCATCGAGATCGAGGTCGTGCAGCGCCACGCCCCACTCGAAGAACGCCATGAGCAGCACGTTGTAGAACGGCTGCGCAAGGTAGACCGGATGCCACTTCTGGTGCGGGTCGATCCGCATGATCTCGTACCCGAGATCCTTGTCCTTGCCGCGGATGTTGGTGAAGGTGTGGTGAATGTAGTTGTGCGAGTGTTTCCAGCCCGCCGCGGTCGACGCGGTGTCCCAGTCCCACACCGACGAGTGGATGTCCGGATCGTTCATCCAGTCCCACTGCCCGTGCATGACGTTGTGGCCGATCTCCATGTTCTCGAGGATCTTGGCCATGCCGAGGCATGCGGTGCCCGCGACCCACGCCGGCTTGGACGCCGAGCCGAGCAGCAGGGCACGGCCGGCGACGGCGAGCTGTCGCTGCGTCGCGATCACCGTCTTGATGTAGCGGCGGTCGCGCTCCCCCAGGTCGGCGTAGACCCGGTCGTGGATGGCGTCGAACTCCTTCGCCAATGCCTCGAGCGTTTCCTCGCTCAGATGCGCGAGCGGACTTTCGATCTCCGTCGTCATCTCGCGTTCCTTTCGTTCACAGCTCGATTTCGATGTCGCCTTCGGCGGTGTGGATGCATGTGCGGACCGCGGCGCCGACGGGTTCGGCGACCTCGTCCGTGCGCAGGTCCCGCACCCTGCCCGACCGCAGGGTGCCCACGCAGGTATGGCAGATTCCGATCCGGCATCCGTACGGAAGCTGCAGGCCGGCCTTCTCGCCCGCCACCAGGATCGGCGTGCCGCCGTCGCATTCGACGTCGGCCTCGCTGTCGAGGAAGTGAACCGTGCCGCCCTCACCCGACCCCGCATTCCCGCCGATGATCGGCTGGAAACGCTCCATGTGGAGTTTTTTCGGATCACCGTGCTCGTTCCAGTGCTCGACGAACGCATCGAGCATCTCGCCGGGTCCGGAGCAGAACGCCTCCCGCTCCCGCCAGTCGGGGCACAGCTCGTCCAGATCGGCCGGCGTCATGCGGCCCTGCTCCGCGGTGAGCCGCAGCACCAGGCGGAACCCGGGACGACGCGCATCGAGGTCACGCAGCACGGACGCGAAGATGACCTCGTCGGCGGTACGGGCCGAGTGCACCAGGACGACGTCGTCGAGGGCGTCGCGGTGGTCCAGGCTGCGCAGCATGCTCATGATCGGCGTGATACCGCTACCGGCACTGACGAACAGCATCTTCCCCGGCAGCGGGTCGGGCAGGGTGAACACACCCTCGACCTCGCCGAGCCGCACCACGTCGCCGGGCCGGATCCGGCGCACCAGGTGCGGCGAGACCACGCCGGACTCGACGACCTTCGGGGTGACGCTGATCAGCCCGTCCTCGGGCTCGGGATCGGAGGTCAGCGAATAGGCGCGCCAGTGGTAGACGCCGTCGATGATCACCCCCAGCCGCACGTACTGGCCGGGACGGTGCCCCCGCCACTCGTACGCGGGACGAATCAGCACGGACGCCGCACGGGAACCTTCGGGCACCACCCGCTCGACCCGGCCCCGCAGCTCCCTGGTGGTCCACAGGGGATTGATCATCTCGAGGTAGTCGTCGGGACGAAGGGGGGTGAACAGGTGGCGCACGGCACGCAACATCATCCTGCGAATCGGATGTACCTCGGGTCGCGCGCCGCGTTCCGCCATGGGGGGAAGGTACCCCGCGTCACGGGTATCGAATCAGGTTTCGTCTCCGAAGACGACGACAGCCCGCGGCGACGTTTCGGTCGCCACGGGCTGAGGCCGGTACATCCGAACGGGGATCTGCCCGTGCGGAGGATCTTCGACGCGCTGGGATCAGAAGTTGATCATGTGCCCTGCGAGGCCGTGGATGGCCTCCTGCAGCGCCTCGCTCAGCGTCGGGTGGGTGTGGACGTTGCGGGCCAGTTCGTTGACCGTCAGGTCCCACTTCTGCGCGAGGGTCAGCTCGGGCAGAAGTTCGGAGACGTCGGGGCCGATCAGGTGGCCGCCGAGCAGTTCCCCGTGCTTGTTGTCGGCGATCAGCTTGACGAAGCCGTTGGGGTCGCCGAGGCCGTGGGCCTTGCCGTTCGCGGTGAAGGGGAAGGTCGCGACCTTGACGTCGTAACCCTCGTCGCGCGCCTGCTCCTCGGTCAGGCCGAAGCTGGCGACCTGCGGCTGGCAGAACGTCGCGCGCGGCATCATCCGGTAGTCGTCGAAGGTGAGGGTCTCGGCGCCGCCGATGGTCTCGGCCGCGACCACGCCCATCGCCTCGGCGACGTGCGCCAGCATGAGCTTGGCGGTGACGTCACCGATGGCGTAGATGTGCGGCACGTTCGTGCGCATCACGTCGTCGATGGCGATGGCGCCGCGGTCGGTGAGGGCGACACCGGTGTTCTCGAGGCCGAAGCCCTCCACGCGCGGGGCGAACCCGACCGACTGCATGACCTTGTCGACGACGACGGACTCGACGTTGCCGGACTTGTTGTCCTTGATCGCGACGGTCACCTTGTTGCCGTCGTCGTCGATGGACTGCACCGCGGCACCGGTCATGATCTTCACGCCGAGCTTCTTGTACGCCTTCGCGATCTCCTTGGAGATGTCGGCGTCCTCGTTGGGCAGCGCACGGTCGAGGAACTCGACGATGGTGACGTCCACGCCGTAGTTGGCCAGCACGTAGCCGAACTCCATACCGATGGCGCCGGCACCGACGATGAGAATCGAGCCCGGCAGCTCACGGGTGAGGATCTGCTCCTCGTAGGTGACGACGTTCTTGCTCAGCTCGGTGCCGGGCAGCAGCTTGGTGACCGAACCGGTCGCGATGATCGCGTTGTCGAAGGTCACCGTCTCGGTCCCGCCCTTGTTGAGCTCGACGGAGATGGTGTTGGCATCGACGAAGGAACCCGCACCGTCGTATTCGGTGATCTTGTTCTTCTTCATCAGGAAGTGCACGCCCTTGACGCGGCCGTCCGCGACCTTGCGGCTGCGGTCCACGGCGGCGCCGAAGTCGAAGGACACGTCCCCGGACATGCCGAACGTCTTGGCCTCTTTCGTGAAGAGATGCGCCAGTTCGGCATTGCGGAGAAGCGCCTTGGAGGGAATGCAGCCCACGTTCAGGCAGACACCACCCCAGTACTTCTTCTCGATGATGGCGGTACTCAGTCCCAGCTGTGCCGCGCGGATAGCAGCGACGTACCCACCGGGACCGGCTCCGAGGACAACGACGTCATAGTGTGAGGTCACGAACAAACAGGGTAGACCTGCCGCTCCGGCGTGTCTGCGGATGGTCCGGTTACTTGCCGGTAGCCCCGACATGAGGCACGAATCGGGCAGGCGCACGGCGTCGAGCGGGTGATCGCGCGGCCGAGGGGGGACGCTGCCGCGGGCGAGGGGGGACGCTGCCGCGGGCGGGGACGC